>NZ_JBFAPO010000001.1:348743-681080 GCF_040676755.1 Dactylosporangium sp. NPDC049525
GCCGCGCCCCCCCCCGGGGGGCTCCACCGGCCCCGGGCCCCCGGCCGGCCCCGGGTGGGGGGGGGGGGGGGGGGGGGGTGGGGGGGGGGGGCAGTCAGCTTTCAGCCGACGAAGAACTCGGGGCCGGTCGGCGGCAGCGCGGGGACGGCGCCCTGGGCGGCGGCCCGGCGGGCGAACTCGCGGATCCCCGCGACCTGCCGCTCGCCGAGTGAGAAGTCCAGCACCCGGAAGTAGTGCGCGAGGGTCGACGCCGACAGCGTCTCCCAGCGGGCCGCGGCCTCGGCGACCTCGTCCAGCTCCGTCAGGCAGAGGTCCTTGGACCGCAGGAACGCCTCATGGACGTCCTTGACCAGGCCGGGGTGGGCCTCGGCGAAGGACCGCCGGACACCCCACGCGGCGAAGACCATCGGCAGGCCGGTCCAGTCGCGCCAGGCCTGGCCGAGGTCGGTGACGATCCAGCCCTGCTGCGGTGCGTCGTGCAGAGCGCGCAGCGCCACGTCGCCGATGATGACGGCGGCGTCCGCCTCGTCAAGCATGCGGGCCAGGTCGGGCGGGCTCTGGAAGTAGGTGGGCGTGACGCCGACCTTCGTCTCCAGGTACATCTGAGCGAGCAGGACGCCGGTGCGCGACGTGGCGCCGAGCGCGACGCGACGCCCGGACAGCGACGACAGCGGCACGGTCGACACGAGGTTGACCGACAGGACCGGCCCGTCGCTGCCGACCGCGATGTCCGGAAGGAGCAGCAGGTCGTCGGCGTTGCGCAGGTATTCGACGAGGGAGATCGGCCCGACGTCGAGGTCGCCGGCGACCAGGGCGGCGTTGAGCCGTTCGGGGGAATCCTTGTGCAGGTCGACGTCGATCAACGCACCCGAGCGCATCAGGCCCCAGTAGAGCGGCAGGCAGTTCAGGAACTGGATATGGCCGACGCGGGGCCGCTGCAGTGCAGGCACACCGGCAATGGTGCCCCAGAGCGAGCCGTTCAAGCGGGCGGGGCGGCCATTGTCACAGCGCGTACCCTCGTGGGGGTGCGACGCCCCCTCGCAATGCTGGCCTGTGCCATCGTCTTGGCAGGATGCAGCACGCCCACCGGACAGAAGCCCCAAAACGCCCAGCAGCAGGCCGCGGCGACGGACGACGCCACGCAGAGCGCAGGCCCGAGCCCCAGCGCGAGTCCCAGCGCCGGCGGGCCGCTGTTCACGCCGACGCAGCCGGTGACGATGAACGTCAAGGGCTTCTGGTCGTGGGCGTTCTACGATCTGAAGGAAGACAAGTTGTACGGGTCGACGCCGTACACGACGAGCGACACCGCGAGCATGGCGAAGGCGTGGGTGGCCGCGGACTGGCTGCGGCGGCAGGGCGAGCAGAACAAGCAGCCCGCGGCCGCCGCGCTGACCGAGCTGTCACGGATGATCCGCGACTCCGAGACGGAGAACACGTTCAAGTACCACGTACAGAACGGCAACCTGACCTCGATCAAGCGGATGGTCACGACCTGCGGGCTCACCGAGACCAAGGGGACGCAGAACTCGTGGAGCCTGACGCAGATGTCGGCGCGGGACGTGGCGCGGCTGGCCAAGTGCATCGGGGACGGCCGGGCGGCGGGGCCGAAGTGGACCGGCTGGCTGCTCAACGAGATGCGCAACGTGCGCGGCCCGGGGCGGTTCGGGCCGATCGAGGTGCTGCCGGCGGACGTGCAGAAGACGACCGCGATCAAGAACGGCTGGCTGGCCCGCGACGACGGTCAGTGGCACATCGCGTGCATGGCCGTCGGCGACGGGTGGACGATCGGGATCATGGCGCACTACCCGAGCACGCTGGGGAAGGACTACGGGACGAAGACGTGCCGGGAAGTGACGAAGCAGCTGCTGACCCAGCCGCCGCACTGACCCGCCACATCCAGCCACCGAAGGCCGCCACGGCGACGAGCCCGGCGACGCCGCAACCGATGACGATGTGCCGCGGCTCGAACCGGCTGACCAGGACGCCACCGGCGGCGTAGCCGATCAGGTTGGCGGCGTTGACCACGGCGCCGAAGCGGGCGAAGAACGCTCCGCGGACCGCGGCCGGGACGCGCCTGGCGGCGATGACGCCGAGGAAGTTGTTCTCCGCACCGTTCACGGCGCCACCGAGCAGCCACAGCGGGTAGAGCAGCAGCACCGCGCCGACGAAGCCGGACGCCAGCACGACGAGCGCGGTCGCCAGGTGCATCAGGACCAGGGCGCGGCCGAGCGCGCCGTCGCCGCGGGCCCGGGCCGCCGCGAGCCATCCGCCGGCCAGCATGCCACCCGTCCACGCGGCCTCGACCAGCCCGAACTCGGCCGGGCTGCCGCCGAGCGTCTCCCGGATGTAGAAGACCCCAACGACCATGTCGACATTGATCGCGAGCACGATCGCCCCGACCAGGCACACCATCGCCAGCAGAAATCTGTCGTCGCGGATCTTCCACGGTGTACGAGCAGCGCCGGGCACCGCGACCGCCGCCTTCCGGCGGGTGTGCAGCAGCAGCCCCGCGGCGACCACGGCCAGGTAGGTGGCGGCGTCGATCAGCAGCGGGACCCGCAGCCCGAACGCGCCGACCAGCACGCCGGCGAGGGCCGGGCCGGTGAGCGAGCCGATGGAGTTGGCGGTCTGCCCGATCGCCATCGCCCGGCCGACGCCGTCGGGGCCGGCCATGTCGGGCAGCAGCGCGTTGAACGTGGGCGTCGTGATCGCCACCCCGGCGGCGAGCAGCCCGACCAGCAGGATCAGCAGCCAGGTGCTGGTGGTCAGTGCCATCGCGGCGCAGCAGGCGGCCTGCCCGAGCCCGACGGCGGTGAGCAGCACCCGGCTGTCGACGCGGTCGACGAGCCGCCCGACGAGCGGGGCGAGCGCGACGACCGGCACCACGGACGCGATGAGCACCGCGGCGATGGCCGGCCCGCCGGCCCCACGCTCCTGCAGCGCCAGCACGATCGCGGTCGCGGCCATGAAGTCCCCGAGGAACGAGACACCCCGCGCGACCGCGAGCAGGTACACATCACGAGCAGATGTGAAGGACATGCTTCGAAAATAATCCTTCACATCTACTGATCGCTAGAGGCTGCCCTAAGTGCGGGGAAAGGTCCGGTACGTCACGTTGACCTGGCGGGACCCCTCGGGCGGGTCGGGGCGGCGCGACCGTGCGTACCGGTCGAACAACGCGAGCACCTGGTCGTTGAGCTCCCGCAGCTCGTCCGCGGTGACCTGGATCTGCATGTCGGCCGAGGTCGCGGCCGTGTACCACTCGTAGGGCTCCGCGTCGCGACGGGCCAGCCACGACCGCGCCCGGGCGTCCTCGATCTCCAGGAACATCGTCGACAGCTCACGGTCCGCGGCCCGCTCCGCCGCCCCGCCGTCCGGGCCGCTCTCGATGTTGAGCCCCTGCAGCTGGCTGCGCCAGACCCGCTCCCGCCCGTCGCCGCGGCTCGGCGCCTGCTCGATGAGGTTGACCTTCGCCAGCTCCCGCAGGTGGTAGCTGGTCGCGCTGGGCGACAGCCCGCAGACCTCGGCGAGCTCGGTCGCCGTCGCGGGCTCGCCCCCGTCGAAGAGCCGATCGAGGATCGCGATCCTCGCCGGATGCGCCAGCGCGCGCATCGTCGCCGCGTCACGGATCTGCGCACGGTTCGGATCGAGCCGGACCGGGATCTCATCAGCCACGAGACCAGCGTATTCGGCACGCCCTTTCGACATCCGATCCGTGACCCTTCGGATGATCTAAGGTCAGACCTTTTTCCTTATGGTGAGTGATCATTTGCCTTGAGGCTCCGCGAGAGGAGCATTCGGTGCGAGTACGTGGCTACGCCCCCGCGACACCGTGCTGGACGGTGCTGACCAGCGGCGATCCCGGAACTTCCGCGGACTTCTACGGTGGCCTGTTCGGCTGGGCGACGGCCGCGGCCGACGACGGGACCACCACCTTCCTGCTGCGCGACCTGGCCGTCTCCGGGCTGGCCGCGGCACCCGGCCGCCCTTCGGCGTGGCTGACCTACGTGTCCACCGAGGACATCGAGGCGACCGCCGGCCGGGTCGGCGACGCCGGCGGCGCCGTGCTCCTCCCGCCGACGCCGGCCGGCACCCGCGGGCACACCGCCCTGTTCGCCGACGCCACGGGCGCGGTCTTCGGCGCGTGGCAGCGCGGCACGTTCGCCGGCACCCAGGTCGCCAACGAGGCGAACACGATCTGCTGGAGCGAGGTCGTCACCCCCGACGTCGCCGCCGCGGTGAGCTTCTACGGCAAGGTCTTCGGCTGGACCGAACGCGCCGGCTCGGCGGGCGCCCACCAGGAGTATCACGAGTGGGTCGCCACGAACCGGGTGGTCGGCGGCATGAGCCCGATGGGCGCGATGTATCCGCCCGGGACCCCCGCGCACTGGCGCACGATCATCCTGGTCGACGACTGCGCCGCGACCGCGGCCCGCGCGGCCGAGCTGGGCGGCCGGCTGGTCGCGGGTCCGGTCGACGCCGGCATCGGCCAGGGCGCGTTCCTGCTGGACCCGACCGGCGCCGCGTTCCTCGCCTTCGAACTGATCCCGGAGCTCCGCGACACGCTGGGCTGACCGCGCCGCGCTACCCGTCCGCCGCGGTGAGCCGGGCGCGGAGGGCGGCGGCGAGGTCTCCCGCGGCGGTGAGCTGGTCCGGGGTGAGTGCGTCGACGAACAGCTCACGGATGGCGCGCAGGTGCGGCACCGTGGCGCCGCGGAAGGCCGTGGCGCCGGCCTGGGCCAGCACGACGTCGGCTCCCCTGTTGTCGGTGGCGCACTCCTCACGGTGGATCAGGCCCCGCTTCTCCATGCGGGCGAGGTGGTGCGACAGGCGGCTGCGCTCCCAGCCGATGCCCGCGGCCAGCTCCGAGGAGCGCATCCGGCGGTCAGCGGCCTCGCTCAGCGCCAGCAGTACCGCATAATCGCCGGGCGACAGCGACGTCTCGCTCTGCAACCGGGACGTCAGCTCTGACCGGAGCGCGTCGGCGGTCTCGATGAAGTCGCGCCAGATCCGCAGCTCGTCGGCGGTCGGCAGCTGGCGCCCCCGCCGCGGCCGCGGTGTGTCCTCCGTCATCACGCCTCCAATTGACGTGTCAATCATACGGTGCACATAATTGACACGTCAATTACCGGGGATCCCGGGCAGGAGGAGACATGACGACCTTCCAGCTGGGTCTGAACTCGTTCGGCGAGGTGGCCACCGACGGTGACCGCGTCCTGAGCGACGCCGAGACCCTGCGACTGCTGGTCGAGGAGGCGCGGCTCGCGGAGTCGGTCGGCCTCGACGTGTTCAGCGTGGGCGAGCACTACCGTGCCGGCCACAACGACTCGGCGACGCCCGTGCTGCTCGCGGCGATCGCCACGGCGACCGAGCGGATCGGGCTCGGCACGTCGGTCACGGTGCTCAGCACCAATGACCCCGTGCGGCTCTACCACGAGTTCTCGACGCTGGACGCGGTGTCGACCGGGCGGGCGCAGCTCGTCCTCGGCCGCGCGTCGGCGACCGAGTCGTTCCCGCTGTTCGGCTACGACCTGGCCGACTACGAGCAGCTGTTCGAGGAGAAGCTCGACCTCTTCGTCCGGCTGCAGCGGGAGGACGCGGTCACCTGGTCGGGCACCGTCCGCGCCCCGCTCGTCGAGCAGCGGCTGCACCCCCGGATGCGACCGGGCGGCATCCCGACCTGGATCGGCGTCGGCGGCAGCCCGAACTCGGTGGTCCGCGCCGCCCGGTATGGCCTGCCGCTCATGCTCGCCATCATCGGCGGCCGGCCGCAGCGCTTCGCGGGCCACGTCGAGCTGTACCACCGCGCGCTGGAGCAGTTCGGGCACCCCGCCCTGCCGGTCGGGCAGCACTCCCTCGGCCTGGTCGCCGACACCGACGAGGAGGCCACGGAGATCTGGTGGCGGCACTGGCAGCCGGTGGTGGCCGCGCTCGCGCGCGAACGCGGTTTCTACGCGCCGACCCGGGAGCGGTACGAGGCGGAGATCGAGCACGGCGCGCTGTTCGTCGGTTCGCCCGAGACCGTCGCCCGCAAGATCGCCGCGACTGCCCGCGACCTGCACCTGGACCGCTTCGACCTCAAGTACGACGTCATGCACCTGCCCCGCCAGGCCCGCGCCCGCACGATCGAACTGCTCGGTCGCGAGGTCGCCCCGCGGGTCCGGGAACTGCTCACGATGGAGCCCAGCCATGTCTGATCTCGTGTTCGGCCTCGACACCTTCGGCGACGTGCCGTCGGACGACGCCGGCCAACCGGTCTCCTACGCCGCCGCGATCCGGCAGGTCGTGGACGAGGCGGTGCTGGCCGACCAGCTCGGCGTCGACGTCATCGCCCTCGGCGAGCACCATCGCCCGGAGTACTCCGTGTCGACGCCGGAGACCGTGCTCGCCGGCATCGCCACCCGGACGTCGCGCATCCGGCTCGCGTCCGGCGTGACCGTCCTCAGCTCGGACGACCCGGTCCGGGTGTTCCAGCGCTTCGCCACGGTCGACGCGCTGTCGCACGGCCGGGCCGAGGTCATCCTCGGGCGCGGCTCGTTCACCGAGTCGTTCCCGCTGTTCGGCTACGACCTGAGCGACTACGACGTGCTGTTCGAGGAGAAGATCGAGCTGTTCGCCAAGCTGCTCGAGGAACGCCCGGTCACCTGGAGCGGCACCGTGCGCCCCCCGCTCGTGGACGCCGATGTCTTCCCGAAGACCGAGTCGGGCCACCTCAGCACCTGGGTCGGCGTCGGCGGCTCGCCGCAGTCGGTCGTGCGCACCGCCCGGTACGGCCTGCCGCTCATGCTCGCCGTCATCGGCGGCCGGCCGGCGCGCTTCGGCCCGTACATCGACCTGTACCGGCGCGCCGCCGAGCAGCTGGGCACGACCGCGCATCCCGTCGGCATGCACTCGCCGGGCTTCGTCGCCGACACCGACGAGGAGGCGAAGGAGATCTTCTGGCCGCACTACCGGGTCATCCGCGACCGGATCGGCGCGCTGCGCGGCTGGCCACCGATCCGGCGCGAGGAGTTCGACGCCGAGGTCTCACATGGTTCCCTGTACATCGGCGCACCGGAGACCGTCGCCCGCAAGATCGCCCAGACGGCCGGCAGCCTCGACATCGGCCGCTTCGACCTCATCTACACCGCAGGCGCCCAGCCGATCAGCGCCCGGCTGCGCGCCGTCGAGCTCTACGGCTCGAAGGTCATCCCCATGGTGAAGGACCTGCTGTCATGACCGTCATCGGAATTCTCGGCGCGGGCAAGGTGGGCACGGTGCTCGCCCGGCTCGCCGTGGCCGCCGGCCACCGGGTGCTCATCGCCGGCTCCGGCGACCCGTCGGACATCGCGCTCACCGTCGAGGTGCTCACCCCCGGAGCGGTCGCCACCACCGCCCACGACGCCGCCACCCGCGCCGACGTGGTCATCCTCGCGCTGCCACTCGGCAAGTACCGCAGCATCCCGGCGGACGCGCTGCGCGGCAAACTCGTCATCGACGCCATGAACTACTGGTGGGAGGTCGACGGCACCCGCCCCGACCTCACCGACCCACGCACGTCCTCCAGCGAGATCGTCCAGGCGTTCCTGCCCGGGTCCCACCTGGTCAAGGCGTTCAACCACCTCGGCTATCACGACCTCGAAGAACGAGCCAAGCCGTCCGGTACCGCCGGGCGCACGGCCATCGTGATCGCCGGCGACGACGTCGACGACCTCGCGACCGTCTCCGCGCTCATCGACGCGCTCGGTTTCGATCCGGTCGTCGCCGGCCCGCTCGCCGAGGGCGTCCGCTTCGCACCGGGCGCCGAACTCTTCGGCGCCGCCGTCACCGCCACCGAGGTCCGCGCAATGCTCGCCCGCTACACGCCCGCGTTCAGCAGATCCACGTAGCCGCTGACCAGCTCCTTGCGGCAGGTCGGCGGCGGCTCATGACCGGGCGGGTGTGAGGGTGCGGTACGGGGTGAGGCGGCCTCAGCGGCTGAGTACGCGGATGAGCCATCGGGGTGCGTGTACGGCCATCCGGCCGGACCGCTGGGTTGCGCCGGCGCCGGCCTGCGAATCGAGCAGTTCACCAGCCGGCAGGGCGCGACCCGGCCCGGCTCGATCGAGACGCTGCTCGCCATCGAACTGCTGCCACTGGCCGACACGGTCACCCCGGAGCTCCACGACCGCATCACCGTGGACTGCCGCGACGCGCTGCGGCCCTTCACGGCGCCAGACGGGTCCGTGGCCGCACCTGTCGAGGTGCACCTCGTCGTCGCCCGCACGACCGTCCGGCCCGAACACGCAGCCTCAGGCCAGCACGCATACAGCCATCCGGGCTCATCGGACCGCGACGCGCCCGGCGGCGGTGGGTCGGGTGCATGAGGCCGGGCGGATCGCCATGGGTGCTGCGAAAAGTTCTGAAGACGAGGCGGACGTCCGGGACAGGTGATATGCGGGTGCCTGCGGGTAGGGACGGCTGGGCTGATGCGGGCGAGGTACACAGGAAGGGGGCCGACATGATCGGGACGATTTTGTGGGCCATTATCGGCGGCGCCATTATCGGGGTTCTTGCGCGACTGATCCTGCCCGGCAGGCAAAACATATCAGTCTTGCTGACCGTCGTGGTCGGCATTGTCGCTGCCCTGATCGGGGGGCTTATTGCCACCTGGCTCGGGGTCGGGAAGACCTCAGGCGTCGACTGGATCCGGCACGGCATCCAGATCGTGCTTGCGGTCATCGGTGTCTACATCGCCGCCCTGGCGACGAGTGGGCACGGGCGGTCTGCCGGCAGCAGTCGCATGTAACGAGGCATCGGTCAACAGCTGGCGTTCATCGGGTAGGTCTCGGGGAATGACATTCAGCCACCGACGACGAGAGGAATCCCGCCATGAGCAAAATTGTGGACAAGGCCAAGGAGCTGCTGGGCAAGCACGAAGACAAGGTCGACAGCGGGTTGGACAAGGCTGGTGAGCAGGCCGACCGGCGCACCGACCAGAAGTACACCGGGCACATCGACAAGGGTGTGCAGGCAGCGAAGGATCACACCGGGGAAGGCGAGACCAACAGGTAGCGCATCCCCAGCCTCGGAACTGGCTGTCCCGAGCAAGGCATCGACGCCCGCCATGAACGGTGGGCGTCGATGCTGATGCCGCGCGCTAATTGCCGTACGTGATGACCATCGGGGCCGGCTGGAGCGCCATGACCTGCTCCGGGGTCATCAGCTTGTGCTTGGACTCCAGCTGATAAAAGATCTTGAACCCGCCGTACCTGAAGTTCTGGAACCGCTGCATGCCCTGGGCGACCCATTTGGTGTACTGCTCGGTCTTCACCTCGATGTCGCCGGCCCAGCCGCCCACCGAGTCGACGTGGATCACCACGTCCACGCGGCTGTCGTTGAGCAGGTTGCGCTTGTCGGCGATGATTGCCGCGCCCGGGCTGAAGGGGTTGGCCAGGTCGTCGCCGTCCGGCCGGTACTGGTGGATCATGAACATCTTGCGCGGCACCTTGTATTCCGCCGGCATCTGCGCGACCGCGCTGATGAGCGGGTTGAGGTCGGCGGCGCGCACGTTGGACAGGTTGACGCCCGGCACGCCGTTGTGCCGCGGGAACATCCACTCCGGGTCGACGGCGACGTGCACGAACGGCAGCTTGAGGTAGGGCCGGAAGAAGTTCAGCTCGGTCATCGGGTCGGACCAGCCGAAGTTGAGGTCCAGAAACAGCACCAGGTTGTTCTTCCGGCAGAATTCGACGTACCTGTCGATCGTCGGCGCATCCACATGGTGGCTGTAGGTGCCGGCCGGCCCTGGCCTTCTGTCCGGCACGCTGACGACGAGATCGATCCCGGCCAGCACCGGGTGCGCCGGGTCGAGCTGCTGATATGCCGCCGCCTGCTGCTTGAGCCGGGCGAGCATCGGCTCGGTGAGCTCGTGCGCCGGACCGGTGACGGCCGCGTCGGGCACCGCGTAGAAGGCGACGATGCGGTTCTGTGGCAATGCCGCACCGGCGTCGGGATTGAAGGGCGGTGACGGTGACGCGGTGGGCGTGGGAACCGGCGCCGAGTTGGCCGGGGTCTTATCGGCATCGGCATTCATGACATAGCTGGTAATCGACACGATCATGACGAGCGCGAGCACTGCCGGCACAATCATGATCTGCCGGTACAGGCGGCGCCGCTTCGGCGCCTGGGTATGCGGTGGCGAATCGTTCATGGAACAGGTGTCCTTCGTTTCTGGAGTCGCACGCGGATCGCAGCCCTGCGAGTCCAACCGCGCGTCCGCTCCAGTCCGGCCGGCCCACCTGAGATGCAGGCGCCGACTCCCCGTTACGCACCGCACCAAACCACCGGCATACGGTGACCGTGGCTTCACCCTAAAACTGGGCGCCGTATGATTTCACGAGCGAGTCGGGTCGCCCGGTTTGTCGACGACCACCGCCGCGGTGTATTCCATGCTCCCGGAATACTTCACCCTGACGGGGGTGGGGGCGCGGGACGCGCATTTGCCCGTATCTCGCCATACCCCTCGGCGGCCGTTTGTTCATTCGACGGACTTCACCCGGGTGATAGGGCATTGAATGCCTTGCGACCTTGCGACCGCCTAAAGCAAAGTCGACCCCGCAACCATCATGCATTCGCGTCCGTCGTGCCGCCGTCCCGTCCTGGGTCGACGTTGAGCAGTCACGCGGACCAGCGGGCCCCTTGTACCTGAGGGTGTTGCCCGCACAAAACCCGGAAGGCAATCCAGTCGTGCGTTTCAGCCTGACTGACGAAATGATAGACGTCCATAGTGACGCACCCCAACCCGACCAGAAGATCGATGGCGAGCCCACTGCCGTCGTCCGCGCATTCCCGATGCAGCGCTCCCGCCACGACCGACCCACCGCGAAGATCGTCGCCCTGGTTCCCGCCTACAACGAATCCGCGACCATCGCCGACACCATCCGAGCGCTGCGACGGCAATGGTCCCCGCCGATCGACCGGATCGTTGTCGTGCCGAACAACTGCACCGACGACACCGCCCAGATCGCCGCCGCCGCGGGCGCCGACGTGCACGAGTTCCCCGGTCACAACCCCCACAGGAAGGCCGGCGCGCTGAACTGGGCCATCAGCAACCTGCTGCCCGGCCTCGCCGACGACGACTTCCTGCTCGTCACCGACGCGGACAGCGTCCTGCACCCGGACTTCACCCAGCACGCCGTCAGAGCACTGACCCGCCCCCGCGCCGGACACCGCTGGCGGCGACCCGTCGGCGCCGCCTGTGCCAGCTTCCACACGTCGCGCAGCGGCACCACCCTGCTCGATCGGTTGCAGCGCAACGAGTACGCCCGGTTCGCGCGGCAGGTTGCCCGGCGCATGGACAAGGCGCTCGTGCTGTCCGGTGTCGCCACCCTGATCCAGGTTCGCGTGATCCGGGACGTGCTCATCGCCCGCGGTCAGGGCCGGCTCCCCGGCTACCGCGGTGAGCTGTACCACCGCGACACCGCCACCGAGGACATCGAGTTGACGTTCGCGGTCCGGGCGCTCGGCTACCGACCGATGGCGCCGTCGAAGGCGACCGCGATCACCGAGTCGATGCCGACCTGGAAGGCGCTGAAGGATCAGCGGATCCGCTGGCAGCGGGGCATGCTCGACAGCCTCCGCCTGTACGGGATGAACCGGCGCACCTTCGGCACCTGGGCTCGCCAGGTCGCGATCTACACGGGGTCGCTGCTGGTGCCTGCGTATCTCGCGTTTCTGGCCTTGTTCCTCGCCGTGACGGGCAGCCTGCCGTTCGACGCGCGATGGCTGCCGTTGACGGGTCTTTTCTTTGTCGAGCGGGTCTGGACGGTCCGAACGGGTCGTCCCGGTGACATCGCGTTGGCGGCGTCGATGCTGCCCGAATGGCTGTTTGAACAATGGCGCGCCGGTGTGTATTGGCTGGCGGCGTGGAAGACGGTTCGCGGTGCTGACCGTGAATGGATCAATCACTGAGGAGGAGTGCACATGTACGGAGGAAGTGTTGCCGGTGGGGCCGGCGCCGGCGTTGCGACGCTGCCGGTGACCGGCCTGGCGATCGGTTGGCAGTTGGTGCTTGCCGCCACGTTGATCATGGGTGGATTTGCGCTGATCCGGTTGTCGCCCCGGGTCTGGCGGCATCGCTGAGGGTCGCTGTCGTCGGCGCGGGCAGGTGCTCGGTGCTCATGAACAACAACGGTGGTTGATCGGATACGTCGGTCAACCACCGTTGCGCCCAGGCCTCGTCACCCGTAGCGGGTGAGTTCGAGGGTGAATTCACACGTTCACCCTCTGCATTCTCATCACTACATGTTGATGGCCGTTACGTTCGGCGTCATGCGACCCGGGGTGGAGTGGACGGCCCGGCAAATGACCTGTCCCGATGCGGCGGATGCGGGCACGGTCGGGCCGGAGATCGACGAAGAGCCGCTCCTGATTCGTCCTTACGTCCGCCATCTCGAACACCAGCACGCACCGCGTGCGGCCGAAGAGCCCATGGGCGATGCACCGACCCCCGCCGGCCAATCCGAGTACGACGGCCGGCACGTGAGGACGCCCACCGATATCCGCCTGACCCACGCGGGCGCAGCAGTCGGCATGGCTTCCGCGCCGGCTACCCATCGGGTCAATCGTGTCCGATGGCACTTCCTTGCTGTCGGCTCGGCCGTGCTGGTGCTCACGCTGGGCGCCACCGCGCTTGCGCTGAGCGTCGGCGATCGACCTGCGGCTCCCGCTCCGGGCGCGGTCGGGACCACAACGCCGGGTGGTGGTCACTTCCGGACCGCTGCCGTGCCGGTCCCACCAGCGTCGCCGGCGTCGGACACGCCGCCAACGGCGGGAGCGTCGTCCGGCTCCGGGGAGCCGTCTCCGCCCGGGGCGTCAACCAACCCCCCACCGAGCGGTAGCACCGCGCTCATCGGCCAGCCCGCCCTGTCCCCTCCGAGTGAGGGTGGAGGCGGGTCCAGCACCGGCCGGATCACCAGCGTCTCCGGGCTGTGCCTTGATGGCAACGCGGGCCCGAACGGCGACGGGATCCGGAGGTGGGATTGCAACGGCACCTCCGGCCAGGCATGGACCGTGGCGGACGGCGGCACCATTCAGGCCCTTGGTCGATGCCTGCAAGCATCGGGTGACCAGGTCCGTCTGCAGAGCTGCGATGGCGGACCGGCCCAGCAGTGGCGGTCAGGACCCGCGGGCTCGCTGATCAGCCAGGCATCGGGGCTGTGTCTCGGCGGTCCGGGCGACGCGGACAGCAGGGCCCCGCAGCGGATGGCGGCCTGCAACCAGTCCGACGCGCAACGATGGATCTTGCTCTAACCGTACTACGTGTAACGCAGCGGGCACGTAGAGCGCTACTTCGGGAGTAGCACACTTCCGAAGTGGCATCGGCGTCGGCGCGAACAGCGCCGATTGGCGCTCCCGGCGACGTTGGGCGGACCCGATGGCATCTCGGCCGCCCTCGCCGTCCTAAACCCCGCCGATGAGGTGCACCGATGCGTACCGCATTAAGCCTGGCCTGCGAAACACCGCCCGATCTCGCGGCCACCATGCAACTGCAGCTCCCTGCCCTGGCCTGGAGCATGGCCGGGGCCGGCGTATGGCAACGCACCTTCCACCTGCACGGGCAGGGTATCCGGGTACAGGTCGAGGCCGACCGTGGCGGGCTGCAGTTCTCCTTCCGGACCAGCACGGAAGAAGACCTGTTGCGCGACCTGCTGACCGCCACGTTCCGAAACGGTGACCAGGTCGGTGCCATGGCCCTCACAGGTCACCCGGCATTGCGCACGCTGCGCCGGCACCACCAGGGCATGATCCTGATGGCCGGCTCGCCGTTCGAGACGCTCGTGCTGGCCGTCCTGGCCCAGACCCGACCCGCTGAGGCCGTACGGAAGGTGTTCCCCCGGCTCGCCGCCGAATGCGGTGGACTCACCCCTCGCCGGCTTTCCGCCCTGCCGTTGCCCAGACTGACCCAGTTGGTCAGACCGCTCGGCGCGGTCAAGGCCTCCCGCCTGCACGCCACCGCGGCGATCCTCACCAGGCGAGGCACGACGGCATTCGACCGGCTGATCGCCGGCTCCGACTCCCAGGCACTGAACTACCTGCTGCCGTCGTTGCCCGGGGTCGGCACGCACACCGCCGCCATCGTGATGACGATCGTCAACGACGTGCCGGACACGATGCCGATCGACCTGCACCTCATGCGGGTCGCCTACCGGCTCGGTCTCACCGACCACAACGGCGGCCTCACCAAAACGGGCTGCCGCCGGGTCGCCGCGGACCTGCTCGCCTACGGCCCGGACCTGGCGCGCGTTCACCCACTGATCCAGCAGGTCGCCCACGACACCTGCACCGCGGACGCCCCGGACTGCCGGCGCTGCTTCCTCGCCGAGTCCTGCCGCCACGCGGCCCGTACCGCGTGAGGCGACCGGGTACATCGGCAAGGCACCCTGGACGACGGTCCGCGTGGTCGAGACCAACCAGAGCTACGAGTTCAGCGCCACCATCCCGTCGGCGCAGTCCGGGTTCTGGCGGGCCAGCTTCACCAGCCGGCCCGACTTCTACCAGACCGCGGTGAGCACCAAGATCAAGGTCGTCTGACCAGCTCGACCCGGCCGGGCACCGGGAGCGCTGACCACGTTCCTGGTGCCTGGCTCTTCTTGATCCGCCCCCGCAACCCCACGGCGCGGGCCGAATTCGGTGGAGTCCGCCTGCGTCAGCGCGTAACGTGGTGGGCCGCTTGACGGCCGCGGTGAGGTAGGCACCGCAGCGGACGTCACTACGCGCCGGGTCAACCCGGATACGCGAGCGAGCAGCAGCTGAGATTCCCCTGAAGGAAATCAACGTGCCCGCACTGGAAGACGAGCTCGCCGCCGAGCGAGCGCATCTGGAAGCCTCACGCAAGGCGCTGCGCCGGATGAGAGAGCACGCCGAGGATCTGTTCTCCACCGGCGACCAGGTAGCCGGCGACCCGTTCGCCGCGGAGACGCTCGGCCGGCACCTGGCCCGGCGGATCGCCGAACTCGCCGACAACCCCGACACGCCGCTCTTCTTCGGCAAGCTGCACATCGAGGAGGACGAGCACGACGAAGGTGGCCGGTTCCACGTCGGCCGGCGGCACGTGACCGACGTGGCCGGGGAGCCCATGGTCCTGGACTGGCGGGCGCCGATCTCCCGGAAGTTCTACCAGGCCAGCGTCAAGGACCCCCAAGGCGTGGCGAACCGGCGCCGGTTCGGGTTCGTCAAGGGCGAGCTGACCAGCTTCGAAGACGAACACCTCCAGCAGGGCGAGGAGCTCGGCACCAGCCGGATCCTCCTCGAGGAGATCGAACGGCCGCGCGTCGGACCGATGCGCGACATCGTCGCCACCATCCAGCCCGAGCAGGACGAGCTCGTGCGCGCCGAGCTGGACGAGTCGATCTGCGTGCAGGGCGCGCCCGGCACCGGGAAGACCGCCGTGGGGCTGCACCGGGCGGCGTACCTGCTGTATCTGCACCGCGAGCGGCTGCGCCGTTCGGGAGTGCTGATCGTGGGGCCGAACAGCGCGTTCCTGAGCTACATCGCCAGCGTGCTGCCGGCGCTCGGCGAGATCGAGGTGCAGCAGTCCACGATCGACGGGCTGCTCGGTACCCCGGTGAAGGCCGTCGACACAGAGGCCGCGACCGAGGTGAAGCACGACCCGAGAATGGCGGCGGTGCTCGCGCGGCGGCTCAACGGCAAGATCCAGCGGCCGGAGGCGCCGCTGACCGTGTCCGACGGGTCCTACCGGTGGCGGGTGTCGACGGAGGCGCTGCGGCGGGTCGTCGACGACGTGCGGCGGGAGGCACCGCCGTACGGGCTGGGCCGGGAGCGGGTCCGGGCGCGGATCGTGTCGCTGCTGATGCGGCAGTCGGAGGCGCGGCGCGGTGACTCGCCGAGCGAGGGGTGGCAGCGGCGGATGGGCCGGTCGCAGCCGGTGCTCGAGGTGCTGGATCACGTGTGGCCGGCGGTCACCCCGGAGCAGCTGGTGTTCGAGGTGCTCAGCGACCCGGCCGACGAGCTGCTCGAGCCGCACGAGCAGGCGGCGATCGCCTGGGCGAAGCCGCCGAAGACCGCGAAGTCGGCCCGGTGGACCTTGGCGGATGCGGTGCTGATCGACGAGGCGGCCGGACTGATCGACCGGGCGCCGTCGTTCGGCCACGTGGTGCTGGACGAGGCGCAGGACCTGTCGCCGATGCAGGCGCGGGTGATCGCGCGCCGCTCCGAGCACGGCTCGATCACGCTGCTCGGCGACCTCGCGCAGGGCACGGCGCCGTGGGCGGCCCGGGAGTGGCGGACGCTGCTCGGGCACCTCGGCAAGCCCGCCGCGCGGGTGGTGCCGCTGACCGTCGGGTTCCGCGTGCCGGCCGCGGTCGTGGAGCTGGCCAACCGGCTGCTGCCCGCGCTGGGCGTCGACGTTCCGGAGGCACGGTCGTTGCGGACCGACGGGGCGCTGACGATCGGCGCCTTTTCGTTGGCGGATGCGGTACGGCGAGCGCTCGCATTCGAAGGTTCCATCGGCGTGATCGCGGCTGACGCGACGGTGCCGCTGATCGTCGCGGCCGGGATCGAGCACGAGCGGGTCACGGTGCTGCCGGCGAGCCTCGCCAAGGGCCTCGAGTACGACCACGTCATCGTCGTCGAGCCGGCCGACATTGTGGACGCCGAGCCGCGCGGACTCAATCGACTGTTCGTGGTTTTGACGCGGGCCGTCTCGCGGCTGGACGTCCTGCACGAACGTCCACTTCCCGCACCACTAGATAGGGTTTCGTGATCACTGTCCGGATGTCACTATCTCGAAACAGCTCGAGTGGGAGCGCAGCGAGCATGGGGGGTGTGGGGTGGGAACCCCCCACCGAACCGCAGGCAAAGCCGCCGGAGCTAGGAACAGTCTGACAACCGGAGGGACGCGGGATGCGAGTAAGGGGTTACGCACCGGGTACGCCGTGCTGGGCCGAGGTCGCTAGCCCCGACCCGGTGGCGGCGCGTGCGTTCTACGGCGGCCTCTTCGGCTGGCAGTTCAACGACGACGGGCACTTCACCCTCAACGGCCGCGCCGTGGCCGGCCTGCGCACCGCCGCCGCGGGTGGGCCGGCCGCCTGGCTGATCTCGATCGCCACCGACGATCCGGCCGGCACCGCGGAGGCGGTCCGGCGGGCCGGCGGGACCGTGAAAGTGCCCCCGACCAGCGTGCGGGACCTCGGCACCCTCTCGGTCGTCGCCGACGCCGGCGGCGCGGTCTTCGGCACCTGGCAGCGCAGCCGGTTCGGTGGCGCGCAGGTGTCGTTCGAGCCCGGTGCGATCTGCTGGTACGAGCTGGCGTCCCACGACCTGGCCCGCACCGGCGCCTTCTACGGCGAGGTGTTCGGCTGGCACCCCGTGGAGACGGAGAACATCGAGCCGTATTTCGAGCTGCACCACCACAACGACGCCGTCGGCGGGCTGCTGCCGATCGACGAGCGGTTCCCCGCCGGCCTGCCGGAGCACTGGACGGTGTGCTTCATGGTCGAGGACGCCGTCACGGCGTGTGAGCGGGTGGCAGAGCTGGGCGGCACGGTCGCGCGCAAACCGATGGCGTCATCGGCGGGTTGGTACGCCCGTGCCGCCGACCCGTCCGGTGCTCATTTCGCACTCATCGAGATTTCCGACGAATACGGCTTTTAAGACTTCGTGACCGTGACGTTGTCGACGGCGGCCTCGACCAGGCTGGCGCCGGCGGCGTCGGTCGCCTCGATCAGTAGTTGGATCGTCTTACCCGCGTAGGGCGTCAGGCTGGCGCTGGCCTCGGCCCAGGCGGCGTCGCGGTCGCTCGCGGCGCCGGCCTTGGTGAAGACCGCGGTCTTCACGCCGTCGTGCAGCACACTGACCTTGAACAGGTCATTGGCGGACGCGTTCGCCGCGTGCGCGAAGTACCAGGACCAGTCGAGGGTCAGCGTGCCGGCGGCCGGCAGCGGGATCGACGGTGACCGTATGCCGGTGGTGCCGCCGTCGACGTCGTAGGTGCCCGCGGCCGAGCCGGCCTTGCGGCCGGTGACCAGGTCGTTGTCGCCGTTGACGGCGGCGCCGAGCTGCTTCGGGCCGTTCTGGGTGGTCGCCTCCGGGTTGCCGCGCTCCCAGAGTCCGCTGGTCGCGGTGCCCTTCACGACCGTCCAACCCTTGGCGCTCTCGAAGTCGTCGGACCAGACCGTGCCGCCGGCGGCGGCCCCGCAGTACTGCGCCTGCTTGCCGATGATCCGGTACACGCAGTCGGCGAACTCGGCGAGTTGCAGGCTCGCCTCCTTGTTGCGGCTGGTCTGCGCCGTGATCACGCTCGCGGGCGGGTAGAAGCCGTTGCCGCTGGGGTTGGGGCCGGGGTACATCTCGAACGTGTAGGCGAAGATGCCCTGCGTCGCCCACAGCCAGTCGATGATCGAGCCGTCGGTGATGTACAGGTCGCTGGACTGCTCCGGGGTGTAGCCGTTGGAGTTCGCCATCCGGGTGCCGAGGCTCTTGAACGCCGCCTGCTGGTCGGCGTTCAGCCCGGTCGCGGTGTCGGCCGGCGTGTAGCCGAACGGCCAGAGGATCAGCTCCGAGAACGTGTGGAAGTCGATGCTGGCCTTGATCTGCTGCACGCCGTTGACGCGCCGGCTGAGCACGAAGTCCCGCAGGCGCTGGATCTCCGGCGCGGAGAACGCCGACGGGCCGTGGTAGGTCTCCGACGACGGGTTGTCCGACGAGCCGCCGCAGCAGGCGAACCGGAAGCTCCAGTTGCGGTTCAGGTCCGTGCCGACGCTGCTCGAGCCCGCGTTGGGCTGCCGGTTCTTCCGCCAGTTGCGGTACGAGCCGGTGGCCACGTCGTATTCGCCGCCGTCAGGGTTCAGGTCGGGCACGATCCACAGCTCACGGCCGTCGACCAGCTTCGTGATGCGGGAGTCCTTGCCGTAGCCGTCGGTGTAGAGCTTCACCAGGTACAGCGCCATCTCGACGGTGAGGTGCTCGCGGGCGTGCTGGTGGGCGCCGTAGAGGACTTCCGGCTCGTCCTCGTCCACCGCGACGTTGTCCGAGATCTTGATGAGCGGCAGGTCGCGGCCCTCATAGGATGTGCCGAGGCTGGTCTTGCGGATGATCGCCGGGTGGGCGGCGACCGCTTGGTCGAGCTCGGCGAGCATCTCCGCGTAGTTGTGGTAGCCCTTGTCGGCGGCCGGGAAGTCCTCGCTGCGCCGCTCGGCGACGAGGAAGCCCTGGTCGCGGAGCTTGCGCACCTCGGACGGCAGCGCGGTGATCTCGGCGCGGCTGTGCTCGATCGCGTCGATGGCGGCGCCGCTGCGGGCGAGCCGGTTGCGGTCGTCCAGGGTCCGCACGCCCTCGACCACATACTGGCCGGACCGCTCCGCGGGCGCGGCACCGGCCGGGTTGACCCCGACGAGCACCAGCAGTCCTACACCGGCGAGCGTGAGCGATACCGAAAGCCTGCGGCCCATCGAGCCTCCTTGGGTGGTCTGCACCATCCAAGGCTTAATTGCTATTAGTCCGCTTTGGTGGCGCTTTCACCCCCATCATCATCCCCGTTGAGCGCGGCGCGCAGTCGTTCGCGCTTTTCGGTGCGGCGCTGGGCGGCGCCGACCGCCTGCACGGAGGCCTCCTCGCGGAGCCCCCGCAACAGGAAGAAGGCCAGCGCGGCGGAGACCACCAAGGAGATCATCAGCTTGAGCAGCGGGCTGACGTCGAGGGGGACGGCGAGCATCGCCGCGGCCACGAGAACAAAGAGGCCCACCCGGGCAAGCGTGTACTTCAACAGCGCAGACATGGTCTGGCCAGGATATCTCCGCCCACGCCCAGCACGCACAGCCGCCCGCCGCTCGAGCTTTTCGGATCCCGCCGCCGGGCTACGCCCAGACCTGCTGCGGTTCGGCGCGGCGCTCGGCGAGCGGGGTGGGCCGGTCGTATTCGCGGACGACCTCGTAGCGGGTGTTGCGCTCGACGGGCTGGAAGCCGGCGTCCCAGATCAGGTGGAGCAGGTCCTCGCGGTGCATGGTGTTGGGCGTGCCGTAGCTGTCGGCGTCGTGGGTGATCTTGTACTCGACGACCGAGCCGTCGAGGTCGTCGACGCCGAAGTTGAGGGAGAGCTGGGCGACGGACAGGCCGTGCATGACCCAGAAGCACTTGACGTGGGGCACGTTGTCGAACATCAGCCGGGACACGGCGAAGGTCTTGAGCGACTCCGCGGGCGAGGCCATCTTCGTGCGGGCCTGCAGCCGGTTGCGGACCTTGCCGTCGGCGGAGTCGACGAAGTCGTGCTGGTAGCGCAGCGGGATGAAGACCGTGAAGCCGCCCGTCTCGTCCTGGAGCTCACGCAGGCGCATGACGTGGTCGACCCGGTGGCGGGGCTCCTCGATGTGGCCGTAGAGCATCGTCGACGGGGTGCGCAGGCCCTTGCTGTGGGCGAGGCGGTGGATCCGCGACCAGTCCTCCCAGTGGGTGGCGTGGTCGACGATGTGCTGGCGGACCTCCCAGTCGAAGATCTCCGCGCCGCCGCCGGTGAGGGACTCGAGGCCGGCGTCCATGAGCTCGTCGAAGATCTCGTCGGCGGGCAGGCCGCTGATCTTCTCGAACCACTGGATCTCGGTCGCGGTGAACGCCTTCAACTTGACGTTGGGCAGCGCGGCCTTCAGCTCGCGGAGTACCTTCGGGTAGTACTTCCACGGCAGCGTGGGGTGCAGGCCGTTGACGATGTGCAGCTCCGTGAGCTGCTCGTCTTCCATCTCCTTGGCCTTGGCGACCGCCTCGTGGATGCGCATCGTGTATGCGTCCTTCTCGCCGGGCTTGCGCTGAAATGAGCAATATGCGCAGCTGGCGGAACAGACGTTGGTGAGGTTGAGGTGCCGGTTGACGTTGAACATCACCCGATCGCCGTTGAGCTCGGTGCGCTTGTGGTGCGCCAGCTTGCCGAGCCAGACAAGGTCGTCACTCTCATACAGCGCGACGCCGTCTTCCCTGCTCAGCCGCTCGCCGGCGATGACCTTGGCCTCGAGTTCACGCTTCACACCTGCATCCACGTCGCCAGCGTACGTCGGCTCGGACCGGACCTCACCGGCCCCCGCGTTAGTGCGGCATTCATCTCTCCGGGAGCAGACTGACATTGATCAGCTCTCGCGCTGATTGCTTCCGTGAGGTAAACAAAAGTGGGCAGAAACACGGTCGGGCGGCAGACCGACTGATCGATCGAACTTGATCGACCATTGGCGGGGCTTACCGACTGGGGACGGTGGCATGGACGGACTGGTATTGAGGGCGGCGAGTTATCCCGGCGACAGCTGGGTCCCGCCTGCCGAAGCTGAGACATCCGCGCAGGTCGCGGCGATGATCCCGCGGCAGCGGGGCAAGCACAGGCGTGGGCCGATGTTCGTCGCGGCCGTCGTCTGCACGTTGTTGTGCTCGCTGATCCCGCGGCCGGCGTACGCCGATCCGGCCGGCACGATCCCCGACACCGGCTCGCGGCCGATCGCGTCCGGCACGCTGCTCATGCCCGGGCAGAGCGGCACGGCCGCACCGGCGGCCGTCGGCGGGAGCACCGCCACGCTGCGCGGCCCGCTCGCGACGCAGCTCGCCTCGCTCGAGGTCACCGTCAGCACATTGGGGCAGAAACGGCTCCAAGCGCAGATCAACCTGGAGACGGCGCAGGCCGCGGCCACCGACGCCCAGGACAAGCTGCGCGCCGCCACCGCCCAGGTCGCGGAGCTGCGCAGCCGGGCGGACTCGGCCGCCGCCGAGGCGTACAAGCGGGCGACCGGCCTCGGCCCGCTCGACGGGTATGCGCACGACCTGCACCAGTTCGGGCTGCTCGCGCCGGGCCTCGGTCAGCAGCCGGGCAGCCAGCAGGACGCCCGTGACCTGCTGCGCGCCGAGCAGGAGGAGACGGCCGCCAAGCAGCAGTATCAGCTGGCGCAGTCGGCGTACCTGAGCGCGCAGGGTGTCTATGCGCCGATCGACGCCGAGTTCCAGACGCAGAACGCGGCCTATGTGAAGCTCAAGGCCGACAACGAGCAGGCCGTGCTGCAGATCTCCGCGCAGGAGGAGGCGGCCGAGCAGAGCCGCGGCACCACGGTGGCCAATGTGCCGATCGACGGCATGGTGGCCAACCCGAAGGCCATCCAGGCGCTGAACTTCGCCCTCGGCAAGATCGGCAGCTGGTACGTGTGGGGCGATGAAGGCCCGAACACCTTCGACTGCTCAGGGCTGGCGTACTGGTCCTACGGGCAGGTCGGGGTTCGCGTGCCACGGGTCGCCAACGACATGTACCACGGCACCCCCGCGATCCAGGCGACCAAGGTCAGCCTCGGCGACCGGCTGCTCCCCGGCGACCTGGTGTTCTTCGCCAGCG
This sequence comes from Dactylosporangium sp. NPDC049525, assembly GCF_040676755.1. NCBI lineage: Bacteria > Bacillati > Actinomycetota > Actinomycetes > Micromonosporales > Micromonosporaceae > Dactylosporangium > Dactylosporangium sp. NPDC049525. Next base: position 371,074 of record NZ_JBFAPO010000001.1, read on the forward strand.
ACTCCAGCGACTGGCGTTCGATCTACCACATGGGCATCTACGTCGGCGGCGGCAAGATGGTCCACGCGCCGACCACCGGCGAGAAGGTGAAGATCGGGCAGGTCAAGTGGTCGCGCTTCTTCGGCGCGACGCGGATCTTCCCGGCCGTGGCGGCACCGGGCTCGACGGCAACGAGCTCCGCCCCGCCGTCGTCGTCCGCGCCGCCCTCGTCGTCGGCACCGCCGTCGTCGTCCGCGCCGCCGTCATCCTCTGCACCACCTTCTTCGTCCGCGCCGCCGTCATCTTCGGCACCACCGTCCTCGTCGGCACCGCCCTCCTCGTCGGCACCGCCTCCCGAGCCGGAGCCCACGGAGGAGGAGACGACGCAGGCGCCGCCGAGCAACCCGGCGAGCTCCGCGGCCGCACCGGACAAGTCGGCGGTCGTGAAGACGACCAGCGGCGCGAGCACCACGGCGCAGGCCACGGCGTCCGCGGCGGGCAACTGAACTTCGGCACCTCGGACCGGCTCACGGATCTCGTGGGCCGGTCCGCTTGTTTCCGGATGATCTTCGTCCGGTTCGTGATCCAAAACCCGACGCAGTCCGGTCCAGCGTTCCGTGACTCGATGTGGCACCGTGGAGCCGTGACTGGCGGAGGGGGCACGCCGGGAACGCGGTGACGCCCAGGCAGGGCACGGTCATGGAGGGCAGCAATGGACGAGCGGGAGACACGGGACGGCGCGCGTAACGAGGGGGTGCGGCCCGACTCCCCATTCGGGTTCTCACCCGGCGCGCAGCCGCAGGCGACCAGTCCGGAGCCCGACGCACTCGACGGTGACCTGCCGCCGCTGCCGCCACCGCCACCGGTCGGTGCCGAACTGCCCCCGGACACGCCCGAAGAGGTGGTGCCGGACGCGGCGTACGAGCTGCCGCCCACCCCCACCGACGGCGCCCTCTGGCCCGGCGGCGACCCGTTCGCGGACGCCGATGAAGAAGAGGAAGAAGACCCGGAGGTCGCGGCGATGGTCGCGGCGTTCAACTCGACGGACGCCGCGGTCGCACCCAGCGGCGTCTCGGCCGGCCTCGCCGAAGCCCCGGAGGCCCCGGAGGTCCCGGAGGTCCCGGAGCCGTCCTCGGGGCTGGAGGCTGGGGTGAGCGCCGCCGCCAGCAGCAGTTCCGGCGGGACCAGTGGGCTTTCCGCGGCCGGTGAACCTTCCGCGACGAGCGGGCTTTCCGAGGCCGGCGGGTCTTCCGCGACGAGCGAGCCTTTCGTGACAAGCGGGTCTTCCGCGACGAGTGGGCCTTCCGCGACGAGTGGGCTCAACGAGGCGCCTGAGCAGCCGGCTGCCGGGCCTGACGGGCCTGACGGGCCGCGGCGCAGGGCCGAGCCTGAGGCGGACGTCATCGCGGCCGCGCTGGCCAGCGAGCCACCGGCGTACCAGCTGCCCTCGTTCGACTCCGTCGCGGGGACGTATGGTCCTCCGCCCGGGGAGTCCACGCCTTACTCGGGCATTCACCCCGCGGAGCCGGTGTCCTCGGATGTGGCGGCGCCGCCGTTCGCGCCGATCCCGGTCTCGGGGTTCGGTGCGCCGGCCGCGTCCCTGGAGGAGCCGGTCTCTCCGGCGGCCCCGCCGGTTCCCGCAACTCCTTCGGCCGATCAGCCGCTGCCGCCGCTGCCGACCCGCACCAGGGCGCCCCGGCAGCTGCCGGAGTCGTCGTGGGACGCGTTCGCCCGGCCGTGGAGCGCACCGGAGACGCCGGCCGCGGACGTGGAGCCGGCTTCGTCGAGCTCGTCGGCGGCGCCGGCCTTCGAGCCACAGGCGGTCGAGCCCGCTTCGCCGGCGGTGGCGGAGCCTTCGCCAGCGGTTTCGGAGCCGCAGGTGGTGCACCCATTCGCGGTGCAGAGCCGGCCTGCCCCTGAGGCGGCTCCGCCCGCCGAGCCTGTGCTGGCGCCGATCGACCGGCCGGTCGTCGACGTGTCGGCGGAGCCCTTGATGGCACCCGCCGCGGCCGCGCCGCCGGTCGTCCTGCCGGTTGCCGGGGCGTTCGCCGCCGCCGTGGTCGCCGCCCGGGCGAGCGCTTCCGTGCCCGGCATCCACTCGGTGAGCGCCGAGGAGGCCGAGCAGGCGGCCCGCAGCACCGCGACCCCCACGGTGTACCGCACCTCCATGGCCCTGCCGCAGTCGATGGCCAGTGCCTCCGCGTCGGGCAGCATCCCGGCCGCCGGCACCTCCGGTGCTGCCGAGGACGTCGAGCCGGGGTCGGCCGCTCCCGTTGAGCCGTTCCCGAGCCCGGAGCCGTCGCCGTTCCCCAGCCCGGAGCCGGTGCCGTCGCCCGAGCCGGCGCCGTTCCCGCCGGCACCGGAGCCTGAGCCGATCCCGACGCCGTACCCGCCCGCTCCGACACCACCCGCGCCGGCGCCGCCCGCTCCCGTGCCGGACCCGGAGCCGCAGCCGCAGCCGTTCCCAGGGCCGGGGCCGGAACCGCAGCCGTTCCCAGGGCCGGGGCCGGAACCGCAGCCGTTCCCGGGGCCGCAGCCGCCTTTGCCGTTCCAGGCGCCGGCGCCGTACACGACGCCGTCGTCGCAGCACCCGTGGGGCACGGGCGACTCCGGCCAGGCCGCCGCCGCTGCCGCCGCGGGTGGTCCTGGTGCGGCACCCAGCTGGGCTCAGCCCGCCGCGCAAGGATGGGCGCAGCCGCCCGTTGGGGGGCCGCAGCCGGCACCGCCGCAGGCGCCGGTCGGGCAGCAGCCGCCCGCAGGGGCACCGCAACCGCCTACACCGCCGCAGCCGCCGGTCGGGCAGCCCTATGGCGCGCCGCAGCAGTGGCCGGCGGCCGGGCAACAGCCGGTGTCGACGCCCCCCGCGCAAGGATGGGCTCAGCCGCCGGCGCCGCAGCAGTGGCAGGCTCCCCCTGGGCAGCCGAACCCCACTCCCGGCGTGTACGGCACCCCCACCCAACAGCCGCCCGGCCAGTACGGCACGCCGGCCCAGCCCGCGCAGGGCCAGTACGGCACGCCCGCCCAGCCGGCACCGGGCCAGTACGGCACGCCGGGTCAGTACGGTCCGACCGGTCAGCAGCCGGGGCAGTACGGCGCGCCGGGTCAGCTGGCACCGGGCCAGTACGGCACTGCGCAGCCGGCCCCCGGGCAGTACGGCACGCCGCCTGGGCAGTACGGCACGCCGCAGGGCCAGACGCCCGGGCAATACGGCAACCCGCAAGGCCAGGCGCCCGGGCAGTACGGCAACCCTCAGGGGCAAACGCCTGGGCAGTACGGCACGCCGCAGGGTCAAGCGCCCGGGCAGTACGCGGCGCCAGGTCAGCCGGGCTGGGCCACGCCGCCTGGACAGGGTGGACCGGGGCAGGGTGCGCCTGGGCAGCAGGGCTGGGCGGCACCGCCCGGTCAGCCGGTGTCCACGCCGCCTGCACAGCAGGGTTGGGCCGCGCCGCCGACGCCCGCGCAGCCCAGCTGGCAGCAGCCGCCCGCCGCTCCGCAGGGTGAGCAGAGCTGGGCGACCCCGCCCGGTCAGGGTTGGACGCCGCCGCCCGCGTCCGCACCGCCCGCATCCGCACCGCCCGCATCGTCGCCGCCGGTCTCGGGCGGACCGGCGTTCGCACCGCCGGCGTCCTCGCCGCCGGCTTCGGGTGGGCCCGCGTTCGCACCGCCGGCATCGTCGCCGCCAGTTTCGGGAGGACCGGCGTTCGCGCCGCCCTCCTCAGCACCGCCGTTCGCGCCGCCCTCGACGCCGCCTCCGTTCGCACCGCCGTCCTCGGCACCGCCGGCGTTCGCACCGCCGTCCTCGGGACCGCTGGCGTTTGCGCCGCCGCCCTCGACGCCACCTGCGTTTGGGGCGCCGGGTGCGGGGCAGCCGTCGTACACCATGCCAAATGCGACACCATCGGAGTCGACGCCACCAGTGTCAGCGCCACCTGCCTTCTCGATCCCGTCGGCGAGTCCGTCCGAGTCGACGCCGCCGGTCTCGTCGCCTCCTGCGTTCGCGCCGCCGAGCTGGGCGCCTGCCGGGCAGGCGTCGTCTCCGCCCGCGTGGGCTCAGCCGGCCGAACAGCAGGCGTCCGCGCCGCCGGCGCCGAGTTGGGCCCAGCCTCCGCCGGCCGGTGAGTCGGTGTCAGCACCGTTCGCGCCGAGTTGGGCGGCCCCGGCTGCCGCGGATCCCGCTGCGCCTAGCTGGGCTCCCCCGGCTCCCGCAGCTCCCCCGGCTCCCACTGCTCCCGCAGCGGAGGAGCCGAGGTGGGCGCCGCCGCCTGCCGAGGGGCAGCAGCCGATGTACTCCGTGCCGAGCGCTCACTCGGACCTGCCGCCGCTGCAGCAGACGGGCTGGGGTGCGCCTGTCGCGCCGGCGTGGGGAACGCCTGAGCCGCCGTCGGCGGGTCCGGAGCGGGACGACCGGCCGGCCAGCGACCGGACGCCGGGGACGGTCTACCCGTCGAGTGGGGCGCCGGCCAACCCGGCCCCGCCGGCGCATCAGCAGCCGCCTGCGATCCCTCCGCCTGCGGCGGAAGAGGAAGACCAGGTGGTGAGCGAGGCGGACCCTTCGCCCGCGGCCGAAAGCTACGGAAAATGGGCACGGAACCAGCGCAGCTCTGCGGGCACAGTCTATGGCGGGCAACGCGTCACTCCGGTGGCGACGGCCTCGGCCGACGGCGGCAGCAGCCCTCTGGAGAACTCCGGCTCACTGACCGGGCACATCTTGAGTCAGGGCACACCCGAAGCAGACGAGGACGAGGACGACGACGAGCCGGCCAAGTCCAGCAACCTGAAAGTCATGATCATCATTGCGGTGATCGTGGTGGCGCTCGTGGCGGGCGGGTACCTCGCCGTTACGTTCTCCAAGTCGTTCATCGATGAGATGTTCAGCGGCGTACCAACGAAATAGTGAACCGCGACACCTCGGCGTGGGGTCAGCGAGCGAAATCGGATAGGCTGAAGGGTCTCCAATCGGAAGGTCCCAGCTCCTTGCTGCTCGCTGACCCCAGTTCGTACCCCTCCATCTTCGAAGCTAGTGACGATTTCGAAGCCGTAGAGGAAATCCAAGGGCCCGGTTTCTCCGGGCTCGGCCTGCCCAACAAGTTGGTGCGTGCACTGACCAACCAGGGCATCACCGATCCGTTCCCGATCCAGACCGCCACGATCCCCGACGTGCTCGCGGGCCGTGACGTGCTGGGCAGGGGGCAAACCGGCTCGGGCAAGACGCTGGCCTTCGGCCTGCCGATGCTTGCCCGGCTCGCGGCGAGCGGACGCTCCCGTCCGCACTCGCCCAAGGCCCTGATCCTCGTGCCGACGCGCGAGCTCGCCATGCAGGTCAACGACGCGTTGACCCCACTGGCGAAGACACTCGGCCTGTTCTGCAAGACCGCCGTCGGCGGTGTGCCGTATGACCGGCAGATCTGGTCGCTCGAGCGGGGGGTCGACGTGCTCGTCGCGACGCCCGGCCGCCTCGGTGACCTGATCAAGCGCGGCGTCTGCCGGCTCGACTCGGTGGAGATCACCGTGCTCGACGAGGCCGACCAGATGGCCGACATGGGCTTCCTCCCTGAGGTCACGGAGATCCTGCAGCAGACGCCGACCACCGGTCAGCGCCTGTTGTTCTCCGCGACCCTCGACAAGGACGTCGACTCGCTGGTCAAGCGGTTCCTGATCGACCCGTCGACGCACTCGATCGAGCCGGCGACGGCCTCGGTGGAGTCCATGGACCACCACATGTTGCTGGTCCCGCCGAATGACAAGTTCGCCATCGCGGCGTCGATCGCTGCCCGCAAGGGCCGCACGATCCTCTTCGTGAAGACGCAGCTGGCCGTCGACGAACTGGTCGACCAGTTCGCGGCCGTCGGTGTGCGGGCGGGTGCCCTGCACGGCGGCAAGACGCAGCGGGTGCGCACGCGCACGCTGGCCGAGTTCAAAGAGGGCACGTGTGACGTCCTGGTGGCGACCGATGTCGCCGCTCGTGGGATTCATATCGACGATGTGTCGCTGGTCGTACACGTCGATCTCCCGAGGGACCAGAAGGACTACCTGCACCGCGCCGGTCGGACCGCGCGGGCCGGGGCAGCGGGCACGGTCGTGACGTTGGTGCTGCCGCGGCAGCGTCGACGGGCGGCGGCACTGCTCGCGAAGGCCGGGGTCACCCCGACCGAGCTTCGGGTGCGGGCCGGTGACGCGGCGTTGGCCGAGGTCACTGGCGCTCGGCAGCCGAGTGGCGTGCCGGTGCGGATCCAGCGCAGCGCTCCCAGCGGGGGCTCTTCGCATCACGGTGGCTCGTCGAGCCACGGCCGCCCTGGCCGGCGGCCGCAGCACGAACATGATCGTCGTCCACGGCGTTAGGTGACGACAGGGCGGTCCGCCGAATGGTGCGGACCGCCTTTTTGTTGCCCTGATTTTTGTCGTACCTGTGGGCTAACTTCGATGCATGACGGTGCTTCCACGGGCGTTCGCCTGGCAGCGGACGGACACGACCGGCGGTGAGTTCGTCACCCTCGACGACCGCCGCGGACTGTATGCCAAAGGCACGGCGTTCGCCGCCGACAACGCGTTGTATACCTGCCGATATGACCTGCACACCGATGACGGCTGGGCGAGCACCCGGCTCGAGGTGACGGCCGAGGGTGCGGGCTGGCGGCGGACGCTGCGGATGGAGCGGGCAGCGGGGCGCTGGCGGGTCACCACCGGCGAGCAGGGCGACCTGGAGCGGGCGCTGCCGACGGCACCGTTCTCCGGCATCGAGGATCCCGACCGGCTGCACCGGGTCCTCGACGTCGATCTGTATAACTCGCCGCTGACCAACACGCTGCCGGTGCGCCGGCTCGGCCTGCACCGCGCGGAGCCCGGCCGGATCTCGACGATCGAGGCTGCCTGGGTGTTGCTGCCGAGCCTGGCCGTGCTGCCCCTCGAGCAGACCTATGAGGTGCTGCCGGGGCGGCAGGTCCGCTATTCGACGGAGAGCTTCACGGCGGTCCTGCAGCTCGACGCGGAGGGCTATGTCGTGGACTATCCGGGGCTGGCGACGCTGGCTTAGGACGCCGACTGCGAGCGGCCTTCCCACTTCGTGGAGAGGGCGATCGCGGTGCGGGTGCGGGCCACACCTTGGACCCGGTTCAGTTCGATGATGAGTCGTTCAAGGTCGCTGATGGTCTTCACCCGCGCCTTGCACAGAAACGATTCCTCGCCGGCCATGAAGTAGCACGACTCGATTTCTCGATGTTCGCGCAGGGCTTCAAGGATGCCGTCGGTGTCGCCGCTGCTGTCGTGCACGATGCCGATCACAGCGGTCAGCGGCAGCCCCACGGCCTCCGGGTGGATCTCTGCCCGGTAGCCCTGAATGACACCGGAGGACTCGAGCTTGCCGACGCGTTCATGCACGGCCGGGGCGGACAGGCCGACCTTCCGGGCCAGCTCGGCATATGGAAGGCGGGCGTTGTCTCGAAGCAGGTCGATAAGTTGTCGATCGATCGCATCCATCGCGTCCAGCCTAATGGTCGGCGTTTTAGCACAGCTAATTACCCAACACGTGCGATTTCCTCGTTTCCCGGACACGGCACGCTAGCGGTGCTGTAATGGGCGTACATCCCAGGATGACTCGTGCTTTCAGCTTGCCGCATGGGGGTGCGCGGGCCCGATCGAGCCACCCATGGGTTAAGGAGGGGCCGTGGAGACGGGAGATCGTCTGCTGACGCCCGGCGAGGTCGCTGCCTTGTTTCGTGTGGATCCGAAAACGGTGACACGCTGGGCGGCGGCCGGCCGGATCAGCAGCATCCGAACCCCGGGAGGACACCGGCGGTTCCGGGAATCCGAGGTGCGGGCGCTGCTCGAAGGAGACGACGCGCTCGACGACACCTCTAACGGGAATGGCCGAGTTCACCCGACCAACGAGTGAACAAGGTATGAGACACGCCGGCAGCGTCGAGGACCTTGCCGGCGATGAAGTCGACGAGTTGGGTGGCCGTGGCCGCCGCTCCGGCCGAGTAGAAGCCGGGGCTGGCGGGGAGGACCACGGCGCCGGCGTCGTGCAGGGCAATGAGGTGCTCCAGGTGGCTGCGGGTCACCGGGGTCTCCCGCGGGACGACGACGACCGGTCGGCGTTCCTTGAGGTTGACCTCGGCGGCACGCTGCAGCAGGTCCTTGGAGAGGCCGATCGCGATGCCCGCGCACGCCGCGGTGCTCGCCGGCACGACGAGCATGCCCTTGACCTGGTAAGAGCCGCTGCTCGGACCGGCGGCGAGATCACCGGCGGGCCAGTGGACGACATCCGCAATTTCCTGGCCGATCCATTGCGCCAGGTCGTCCTTCCAGTGCGCGTCGCGGAAGGGCGCGCCGGTCTCGTCGAGGATCGTGAGCCGGGCGGCGCGTGACACGACCAGGTCGACGGCCTCGCCCGCGTCGAACAGCGCCCGGATCACCGCGGCCGCATATGGCGTGCCGGACGCCCCGGACACTCCGACGACCCACGGCCTGCGCTGATCAACCACGCCGTCAACTCTGCCACAACTGACCGGCCCGCTCGGAAACTGTCGTACCGGGTTGGCAGGATGGTGTGCATGGCACGCGGCTTCCCATATGCGGATCTCAACGAATTCCTTGCCGCCCTGCAGCGGGCCGGTGAGCTGCATCGCGTGTCCGCACCCGTGGACCCGCACCTGGAGATCAGCGAAATCGTCACCCGGACCGTCCGGGCGGGCGGGCCGGCGCTCGTGTTCGACCGCCCGACCCGCGGCGACATGCCGGTCGCGATCAACCTGTTCGGCACCGAACGGCGCATGGCGATGGCGCTCGGCGTGTCCCACCTCGACGAGGTCGGCGAACGCATCGGGGCGCTGGTCAAGCCGGAGCTGCCGGTCGGCTGGGCCGGCATCCGCGACGGCATCGGCAAGCTGCTCCAGCTCAAGGCGGTGCCCCCGAAGCACGTGAAGACCGCGCCGTGCCAGGAGGTCGTCTACAAGGGCGACCAGGTAGACCTCAACCGGCTGCCGGGCCTGCAGATCTGGCCCGACGACGGCGGGATCTACCACAACTTCGGCCTGACCCACACCAAGCACCCCGAGACCGGCAAGCGCAACCTCGGGCTCTATCGCCTCCAGCAGCACAGCCACAACACGCTCGGCATGCACTGGCAGATCCACAAGGACTCGACCGCGCACCATGCCGTAGCCGAGCGGCTCGGGCAGCGCCTGCCGGTGGCGATCGCCATCGGCGCCGACCCGGTCGTGTCGTATTCGGCGAGCGCCCCGCTCCCCTCGGACATCGACGAATACCTGTTCGCCGGGTTCCTGCGCGGCGATCGGGTCGAGATGGTCGACTGCCTGACCGTGCCGCTGCAGGTGCCGGCGAGCGCGCAGATCGTCCTCGAGGGCTATCTGGAGCCCGGCGAGCGCCTGCCCGAGGGGCCGTTCGGCGACCACACCGGCTTCTACACGCCGGTCGAGGACTTCCCGGTGCTGCACGTGGAGTGCATGACCACCCGCAAGCAGCCGATCTACCACTCGATCATCACGTCGAAGCCGCCACAGGAGGACCTCGGCCTCGGCAAGGCGACCGAGCGGATCTTCCTGCCCCTGCTGAAGATCATGATCCCCGACATCGTCGACTACGACCTGCCGGCCGCCGGCGTGTTCCACAACTGCGTGATCGTGTCGATCCGCAAGCGCTATCCGAAGCACGCCCAGAAGGTGATGAGCGCCATCTGGGGCGCCCACCTGCTGTCGTTGTCGAAGCTCATCGTGGTCGTCGACGACGACTGCGACGTGCACGACTACGCCGAGGTCGCCTTCCGCGCCTTCGGCAACGTGGACTACAAGCACGACCTGCTGCTCACCGAGGGCCCGGTCGACCACCTCGACCACGCCTCCTATCAGCAGTTCTGGGGCGGCAAGGCCGGCCTCGACGCGACGCGCAAGGGCCCCACGGAGGGCTACCATCGCGGCTGGCCGGAAGAGATGGTCATGTCGCCCGAGGTCGTGGCGCGGGTCGACAAACGCTGGAGAGAGTATGGGTTCAAGTGACGCTCGTTGAGGCACCCCGGAGCCGGGTCAAGGCATTCCTGCGGCTCGTCGCGATCGAGCACTCGGTGTTCGCGCTGCCGTTCGCCTACCTGTCGGCGCTGACCGCGATGACCATTCACGGCGGCCGCGTCAACTGGACCGACCTGCTGCTGGTGACGGTGGCGATGGTCGGCGCCCGCACGTTCGCCATGGCCGCCAACCGGATCATCGACCGCCACATCGACGCCCGCAACCCGCGCACCTCCCAGCGCGAGCTCGTCACCGGCGCCGTCAGCGTCCGCACCGCGTGGACCGGTGCCACGGTCGCCCTCGTCGTGTTCCTCGGCGCCGCCGCCCTGCTCAACCCGCTCTGCCTGGCACTCGCCCCGCTCGCCGTGGTGCCGCTGGTGCTCTATCCGTATGGCAAGCGCTTCACCAACTGGCCGCATGCCCTGCTCGGCGTGGCGCAGATGGTCGGCCCGGTCGGCGCCTGGCTCGCCGTCACCGGTGACCTGCGCGGCTCCGGCGCCGCCTGGGTCCTCGGCGCCGCGGTCGGCCTGTGGATCGGCGGCTTCGACCTCATCTACGCCTGCCAGGACGCCACCGTCGACCGCGAGATCGGCGTGCACTCCGTCCCGTCCCGCTACGGCGTCCCGTTCGCCCTGCACCTGTCGACCGCCGCGCACGTGGTGACGTTCGGCCTGTTCGTGTGGTTCGGCCAGCTCGTCGACCTCGGCTGGCTGTGGTGGATCGGCCTCGTTGCCACGGCCGTCGCCTTCATTTACGAGCACGCCATCGTCCGGCCTGATGACTTGTCCCGCGTCAACCGCGCTTTCTTCACGGCGAACGGGTTCGTGGGGATCGCTTTGTTCGTCTTCGCACTGCTCGACCTGACCATCCTGGGCGGCCTGCGCCCCTGACCCTCCACGCCTGTGCGGCTGGCACGGCCTCGCGGGCAGCACGCGCCCCTGCGCTTGCGCGGCGTGCTGGCGGCATGGCCTCGCGAGCGGGCATGCCCCTGCGGTTGCGCGGTGAGCGGGCGACGCGGCGTGCGGTTGCGCGTCGAGTGGGCGGCACGTTGTGCAGACGGCACGGCGCCCGGACGGCACGGCGTGCGGTTACGCGGTGCACGGGCGGCACGGCCCTCCCGAGCGAGCCCGCCCCCCGCGGTTGCGCGACGCGCAGGCGACGCGGCGTGCGGACGGCGCGCTGAGTGGGCGGCACGGCGTGCAGTTGCGCAGTGCGCCGCCGGCACAGCCTCGCGAGCGGGCCCGCCCTTGCGGTTGCACGCTGAGTAGGCGACACGGCGTGCGGACGGCACCGCGTGCGGACGGCGCGGCGTGCGGTTACGCGGTGCACGGGCGGCACAGCCTCCCGAGCGAGCCCGCCCCCGCGGTTGCGCGCTGAGTGGGCGACACGGCGTGCGGACGGCGCGGCGTGCGGGCGGCGCGGCCTCCCGAGCGGGCCCGCCCCGCGGTTGCGCGACGCACGGGCGATGCGGCGTGCGGACGGCGCGCAGAGTGGGCGGCGCGGCGTGCGGACGGCGCGGCCTGCGGTTACGCGGTGCACGGGCGGCACAGCCTCCCGAGCGAGCCCGGCCCCGCGGTTGCGCGACGCGCAGGCGATGCGACGTGCGGACGGCGCGGCGTGCGGGCAGCACAGCCTCCCGAGCGAGCCCGCCCCCGCGGTTGCGCGACGCGCAGGCGATGCGGCGTGCGGACGACGCGGCGCTCGGAGGGCACGGCGTGCGGACGGCGCGGTGCTCAGACGGCACGGCGAACGAGTGGCACGGCGAACGACGCGCTCTGCAGTCGCGCGGTGCTCGGACGGCACGGCGAACGGGCGGCACGCTCTGCAGTCGCGTGAGGTGCGGTTGCATGGGCACTCCCTGCCAGGGGCTACGACCCCACGGGCGGCACCGTGCGCCGCAACTGGCACGGGCGACCCGTCGCATCCGCACGGCCGACGTGCACCACGGCCGACACGCACCACCGCTGACACGTCACCGCGGTTGCGCAGCTCATGAATGGCACGGCCGGCCCGTCACGCCGTTGCGGCCGGGCAAGCACCAGGCCGACCCGCACCACGTCGACCCGCACCACGGCTGCGCAGCTCACGGCCGTCGCTGCCCGCGGCCAGCATGCGACACGGCCGGGGCGCCTTATGGCTGCGCGCTCACGGTTGCATGGCGCCGCATTGCGAGGGGACGACTTGGCGGGTGGGCGTGGCGCGGAGCGGAGCGGTGTTCAAGCGTCACGTTCACAGCACTGGGGACAACAATGGCGGGGGTGGTGGGGAGGTCGCTTCCGTGTGGCTGTGGTTTGCGGCGGGGTCTCGGCTCTGGTTGCGGCGTTCGGTGGCTGGCGGCCTCGGCGGCGAGCCGAGCCGTGGTTGCTGAGATTCCGCGGTGCTTTTTCCAACAACCCGAAGGATCTGCGGTGCCCTGGCCCCTGGGATCCTTCGGGTTGTTCGGTGGCTGCGTGGTGGGCGCGGCGGGGCTGGCCGGTGCGAGCGGCGGCTAGGTGAACGGCCGCCACATACCGCGAAAGCGCAGCAGCCCCCAAGCGGCGGCGAAGGCGAGCGCAGGGCGGCGGAGACGAAGCGCGGGGTGGTGGGAGGTGGCTAGACGCCGGCGTAGGAGTGCAGGCCGTTGGCGACGAGGTTGACGCCGAACAGGTTGACCAGCATGGTTGCCCAGCCGACGACGGCAATCCAGGACGTGATGCGGCGGCTGACGCTCGGGGTGGAGCGGGCGTGCAGGTAGCAGGCGTAGACGACCCAGGCGATGAACGACCAGATCTCCTTGGGGTCCCAGTTCCAGTATCGGCCCCATGCGGCTTCGGCCCAGATCGCGCCGGCGATGACGCCGAAGGTCCAGATCGGGAAGGCGAAGGCGTGGACGCGGAACGTGACGCGCTCGAGCATGTCGGCCTGTGGGAGGCGTTCGCCGAGGCTGTAGGGGAAGTTGCGCTTGCCCTGGTCGTGGCCCAGGCGGATCAGGTGCATGGCGGCGGCGACGAAGCCGACGAGGAAGATGCCGGAGGCGATCGAGGCGGCGCCGACGTGGATGACCAGCCAGTAGGACTGCAGGGCCGGGACGAGCGGGCCGACCGGGACGTACAGCGTCATGCCGGCGATCGCGAGCAGGATCGACGCGACGAGGGTGACGAAGAGGCCCAGGTGCCGCAGGTTGCGCCACTTGGCGAGGACGACCAGCCAGGCGGAGACGCCGACGAGGGTGGCGGTCATGACGAACTCGTACATGTTGCCCCACGGCGCACGGTCGGCGGCGATGCCGCGGGTGACCAGAGCGCCGAGGTGGCCCAGGTAGCCGAGGATCGTCAGGCCGACAGCCGCGACACCCGCCCACCGCGCACCGGAGGCATCCGACGAAGGCGATTCATCGGAAAAATCCGAAATGTCGGGAGGGGAGGAGAGCGTGGAGGCGGAGGCGAGCGCGGAAGCCGAGGACGGCGCGCCGACCGAAGCGGTGGCGGCGGGAGCGAGAGCCGGACCGCCGGCGCCGACGAGCACCCGCTGGCCTACCAGGCTGCGGGCGCCGAAGGCGTATTCGACGGCGTACGCCAGCATCGCGAGCACGTAGCTGAAGATCGTGACGACCAGCAGCTGATTCGACAATCCACCCATCAAACGACCTCCTTGACGTCAGTCTGCGCCACCTGCTCGGGCACCTGCGCGGCAGGGGCCACCGCAGCGACGATGGATGCGAACTCCTCGGCGAAGCCCGGGTAGTCCCCGCGCGGCAGTCCGCCCGCCGACATGCCGGTCGGGGTGATGCGGAAGAACACCCTGCGGCGCTTGCCGATGAGCGAGCCGAGCAGCCCGACCAGCAGCGCGGACGCGCCGACCAGGACGACCGGCTGGCCGGGGTCGTGCCGGATCGAGACGCTGATCCACTGCAGCGTGCCGACGAACTCGACGGTCGTGCCGTCGGGCAGGGTGCCCTTGTCGCCGGGCTTGAGCATGAGCGGGTCGCCGAACTTGCTGAGGCGCTTGGCGTCGATCTGGCGCTGGTCGAGGGTGTACACCGACAGCGGCGCACCGGCGTCGAAGCCGAGGACCCCACGGTAGGGCTGGAGCATGAGGCGCGGGTCGTTCTCGGCCGGGAAGGCGGACCTGCCGAGCGACGGGTCCGACGGCAGGGTCGGCAGGTATACGCCCGAGAAGCCGATCTGGGACTTCTCGTCCCGGGTGCCGGTCGAGGGGTTGAGGTTGACGTCCGGGAAGGTCGCGACGCCGTCGCTGGTCAGCATCCCGTCCTTGGGCAGGAACGCCGACACGTTCTCGTGCGTCCGGCCGTACTTGTCGGTGTACCGCAGGATCGGCGCGTAGCCGTGGCCGAGCAGCGACACGTTGGCGCCGTCGAGCCGCAGCGGGTCGTTGACCTGCAGCAGGTGCGACGAGGAGCGGCCGTGCTGGGTGACCGTCACGTCGGCCTTGTAGGTGACCGGCTGGCCGTTGTCGAGGTAAGTCGCGGCGAACTTGTCCATGCGCACGCAGAAGCGGGGCAGGTCGCCCTCGCCGACCTGGGCGCCGAGGGCGTGCTCGTCGTAGTTGAGCAGGGTGTTGCAGAACGCGAAGTCGTCGCCCTGCACGAGCAGCCGGTTGCCGTGCCACCCGAACCACGACCCGAACGCGACGCCGAGCAGCAGCGTCAGCAGCGCGAAGTGGAAGACGAGGTTGCCAGTCTCCTTCAGGTACCCCTTCTCCGCGCTGATCTCGGTGACGTCGCCAGTGGTGCGCACGACGGTGCGGAAGCGCCGGCGCCGCAGCACCGAAAGCACCTCGGCGGCGGGCACGACCGACAGATCCGAGGAGTGCGCGGGCAACCGGGAGAACCGCGCGGGCGCCGGCGGCGGCTTGCGCAGCATCGCCACGAAGTGGGCCCGGAAGCGGGGCACCAGGCAGCCGACCAGGGACGTGAACAGGAGCAGGTAGATCGCGGAGAACCAGGGCGAGCCGTACACGTCGAAGAAGAAGAACCGGTCGAGGGTGGGGCCCCACTCGGTGTTGTCCTGCAGGTATTGGCGGACCTTCTCCGGCGACACGTTGCGCTGCGGCAGCACGGAGCCGGGGATCGCGGCCACGGCGAGCAGGAACAGCAGCACCAGCGCGGTGCGCATCGAGGTGAGCTGCCGCCAGGCACGCCGGCACACGGAGACGATCCAGCGCATCAGATCGGCACCGATCCGGTTCCGACGTTGGTGGTGATGGCGATCATGAGGTCACTCCAGACGCCGGTGACGAGCGCGAGCCCGACGAGGACGAGCAGCGCGCCGCCGATGCGGGTCACCCATTGGCTGTTGCGCCGGATGAACTTGATGACCCCGATGAGCCGCTGGAAGCCCAGGCCGACGGCGATGAACGGCAGCCCGATGCCGAGGGAGTACGCAATGGCGAGGGTCACCGCCCTGGCCTGGGAGCCGCTGGTGGAGCCGAGCGCGATCATGGCGGCGAGCGTCGGGCCGGTGCACGGCGCCCACGACAGCGCGAAGACGACGCCGAACACGGGGGCACCGATGAGCCCGGCGGCGGGCAGCTTCTGCACCCGCCACTGCCGCTCCAGCCCTGGCACGAGGCCGATGAAGGCCAGGCCGAGGACGATGACGATCACGCCCGCGACGATCTCGATCATCCGCCGGTGGACCATGAGCTGCATCGCGGCGCTGGTGGCGAGCACGATCAGGGTGACAAAGACGGCCGTGAACCCGGCGATGAAGAGCGAGATGCCGGCGATGACCCGGCCGCGGCGGTGCCCGGAGTCGAGGTCGGCGCCCGCCAGGCCGGTGACGTAGGAGAGGTAGCCGGGCACGAGCGGCAGGATGCACGGTGACAGGAAGCTGGCGAGGCCGGCGAGGACGGCGACGGCGACCGCACCGAGCAGCGGGCCGCTGGTGGCGTAGTCGAAAGGCCCGGCGAGGAGCATCAGGCCTGCTCGGCGACCAGGTCGCGCACGATCGGCTCGAGGAGCTTCTGGTCGATCTGGGAGCGCAGCACCGCAGCGATGCGGCCCTTGCGGTCGATGACCAGGGTCGCCGGGATCGAGTTGGGCGGGACCGCGAAGTCCAGTGCGAGCGCCGCGGACGGGTCGAAGATGCTGCCGTAGCTCGGCTTGACGTCGGCGAGGAACGCCTTGGCCGGGTCCCGCTGGTCGTGGACGTTGATCCCGACGAAGGCGACCCCGTCGGCGCGGGTGGCGGCGTACACCTTCTCCAGCTCGGGCGCCTCGGTGCGGCACGGCGCGCAGTACGACGCCCAGAAGTTGATCACGACGACGTCGCCCTTGCGCTGAGCGAGGTCGAACGAGCCGCTGGCGTCCATGTAGTCGCCGCGCATCGCGGGCGCGGCGACCCGGTCGGAAACGGAGATCTTGCGGCTGCCGAGGGCGTTCTGCGGGGTGGTGCTGTCGCAGGCGGCCAGCAGGGCGAACGCGACGAGGACTCCTACAACCCGGTGCAACATCAGGCGCCCTTGGCGTTGCGGGCACCCGGCGACATGGCGACCAGGTGCGCGGCCGGTTCGCTGTACGCCACGCCGACGATCTTCGTGTCCTCGAAGTGGAAGCTGGTGTAGCTGGCGAGGTTGCACTCGCGCTTGCGGGGGTCGTGCCACAGGCGCTTGCGCTCGACGTGCCGGCGCAGCGTCCAGATCGGCAGCTGGTGCGAGACGCAGACGGCCTCGTGGCCCTCGGCGGCCTCCCGGGCGGCGAGCAGCGCGGCGAACATGCGCGCCGCGATCGCCGTGTAGGGCTCGCCCCACGACGGGGTCACCGGGTCCCGGAGCACCCACCAGTTGCGCGGGTCGCGCAGCGCGCCGTCGCCGGCGCCGACCCGCTTGCCCTCGAAGAAGTTGCCGCTCTCGATGAGCCGCTCGTCGACGGCGATCGGCAGGCCGAACTGGTCGGCGATCGGCGCGGCGGTCTGCTGCGCGCGCTCGAGCGGGCTGGCCACCACGTAGGTGATGTCCTTCTCGGCGACGGCCTGCGCGGCGGCCTTGGCCATCTGCACGCCGAGCTCGGAGAGGCGGTAGCCGGGCAGGCGGCCGTAGAGCACCTTCTCCGGGTTGTGCACCTCGCCGTGCCGCAGCACGTGCACGATCGTCTTGATGGTCATGACAGTCCGGCCGAGGCAACGGCCGCGGCGCGCGCGGCGTGCGGCAGGGCGGCGGAGATGACGTCCAGCGCCTCGGCGTTGATCGCGGTGGAGACGAACCACGACTCATAGGCGCTGGGCGGCAGGTAGACGCCGCGGGACAGCATGCTGTGGAAGAACGCCTTGAACGCCGCGACGTCCTGGGTGCGCGCGGCGTCGTAGTCGTGCACCGGCTGCGCGGTGAAGAAGATCGAGAACATGCTGCCGGCGGTGGCCAGCGTGTGCGGTACCCCCGCGGCGGCCAACGCGTCCGAGGACAACTTGCCGATCGTGGCCGCGGTCGCGTCCAGCTGCGCATAGACGTCGGGGGTCGCCAGGCGCAGGGTCGCGAGGCCGGCCGCGCAGGCGAGCGGATTGCCCGACAGCGTGCCGGCCTGATAGACCGGGCCGGCCGGGGCCAGCTGCGCCATGATCTCGGTGCGACCGCCGAACGCGGCGGCGGGCAGGCCGCCACCCATCACCTTGCCGAAGGTCCACAGGTCGGCGTCGACGGGCTCGAGGCCCGCCCAGCCGGCGCTGCTGACCCGGAACCCGGTCATGACCTCGTCGAGGATGAGCAGCGCGCCGTGCCGGTGGGCGATCTCGGCGAGCTTGGCGTTGAACCCGTCGCGGGGTGCGACGACGCCCATGTTGCCGCAGGCGGCCTCGGTGATGACGGCGGCGATCCGCGGGCCCTCGGCGGCGAAGGCCGCTTCGACGGCGGCGACGTCGTTGTACGGCAGGACGATCGTGTCACCCGCGGCCGCTCCGGTGACCCCGGGCGAGTCGGGCAGCGCGAGCGTCGCGACCCCGGACCCGGCGGCGGCGAGGAGCGCGTCGACGTGACCGTGGTAGCAGCCGGCGAACTTGACCACCTTGGGCCGGCCGGTGAAGCCACGGGCGAGCCGCAGCGCGCTCATCGTGGCCTCGGTGCCGGAGTTGACCAGGCGGACCTGCTCGACCGGGGTGCGCGCGACGATCTCCTCGCCGAGTGCCACCTCGCCCGGTGTCGGGGTGCCGAAGCTGGTGCCGTGCGCGGCCGCGGCGGTGATCGCACCGATCACCTCGGGATGCGCGTGGCCGAGGATCAGCGGGCCCCACGAGCAGACGAGGTCGACATAGCGTCGCCCGTCGGCGTCGGTGAGCCAGCAGCCCTCGCCACTGACCATGAACCGGGGGGTGCCACCGACCGCGCGGAACGCACGGACAGGTGAATTCACCCCACCCGGCACGATGGCCTGAGCGCGGTCGAACAGTGCCTGCGAAGCCGGAGCGTCACCCGCATAGGGGCCGAGGCCGGCGGAGTCAATAGCTGTCACAGCCTGCCCATTCTGACAGCCCGCCCGGGGCGGCGCCGAGCGCCCCCGGACCGCCTGTGCCCGACGCCACTACGGACGCTGATCCACGTTAGGCTGTGCGGGTGGATCGACCGGATCTTTCCGTCACCGTGCGCCGCGCCCCGACCGAGACCGTGGTGGCGCTCGCCGGCGAGATCGACATGTCCACGGTCCAACGGCTGGCGACGGCCGTCGATGAGATCCTCGGCGGCGACACCCCGACGCGGGTCGTCCTCGACATGGGCGGCGTGACGTTCTGTGACTCGCAGGGGCTCGGCACGCTGGTCGTGCTCAGTCGCAAGGCGACCATGGCACAGAGCTACCTGGTGCTGGTCAACGTCGGCGCGTTCCTGATCCGCGTCCTGGACATCACCGGCCTCAGGGGCGCGCTGATGATCCAGGAAACCGCTACTTGAGCAGCCTGGTCAACACGGAGATCGCCTTCTCCACCTGAGAGCGGCCGACCTCACCGCCCGCGGCGAGTCCCGCCTTGAGCAGCGCGGTGGCCTCGTCGACGGCGACGCCCACCGCCCGCATCTCGCCCTCCCGGACCTTGACCAGGTCCGACTGCGCCGCGAGCTGCTGCGTCTTCGTCCACAGCTCGACGAACACCGACACCTTGGCCCGCAGCACCCACGGGTCGAACGGCTTCGTGAGGTAGTCGACGGCACCGGCCGCGTAGCCGCGCAGCGCCAGGTGCGAGTCCCGGTCCGCCGCGGTGAGGAAGATGATCGGCACGTGCCGGGTCCGCTCGCGGCGCTTGATGTGCCGGGCGGTCTCGAAACCGTCCATCGTCGGCATCTGCGCGTCGAGCAGGATGAGGGCGAAGTCGTCCACCAGCAGGTGCTTGAGGGCGTCCTCGCCGCTGTCGGCGCCGACGGTCTGGACCGGCAGCCCCTGCAGGATGGCCTCCAGCGCGAGGAGGTTGTCCCTTCGGTCGTCGACGAGCAGCACCTTCGCCGGCCGGTCCGGTCCAGTCAAGGATGCGGCCCCTTTCTGACGTCATCGATCAACTTACACCGCACGACCTTCCCCGTTTACCCAGGCGGCCATCACGTCAAGCAGTTCGTCGAGATCAACCGGCTTGGTGATGTAGTCGCTGGCCCCGGCGGCCAGGGACGACTCGCGGTCGCCGGGCATCGCCTTGGCGGTCAGGAACACCACCGGCAGGTTCGCGAAGCGCCGGTTGCGCCGGATCGTGCGGGTCGTCTCGTTGCCGTCCTGGTCGGGCATCATCGCGTCCATCAGCACGATGTCGACGCCGGGGTGCTCCGACAGCACGCGGACCCCGTCGATGCCGTTGTCGGCGTACAGGACCGTCATGCCGTGCAGCTCCAGCGCGCTGGTGAGGGCGAAGACGTTGCGCACGTCGTCGTCGACGATGAGCACGGTCGCGCCGTCGAGCTGGTGCGCGGCCGCGGTCGGGCGGCGCTCCGGGGTGGGTAGCGCCCGCAGCATCGCCGGGCCCGGCGGCAGGCTGCGGACCGGCGGCAGCGGCTGCGCCGGGACCGCGTGCACGGTCTGGGTGACCTCGGTCGCGATGACGTCCGGCAGGTACAGGGTGAACGTGGCACCCCGGCCGACCTCGGAGGTGACCCCGATCGCGCCGCCGAGCAGCCGGGCGAGCTCGCGGCTGATCGACAGGCCGAGGCCGGTGCCGCCGTACTTGCGGCTGGTCGTGCCGTCGGCCTGCTGGAACGCCTCGAAGATCAGGGCGACCTTGTCGTCGGAGATGCCGATGCCCGTGTCGTGGACCGCGAACGCGATCACCCGCCGCGCGCCGGCGAGGGTCGGCGAGGTGAACTGCAGATCGGGTGTGGCGACGCTGATGGACAGCGTGACCGCGCCCTTCTCGGTGAACTTCACCGCGTTGGAGATCAGGTTGCGCAGGATCTGCTGGAGGCGCTGCGGGTCGGTGACGATCGCCGGCGGCAGCTCGACGGCGGTGCCGACCGTGAAGTCCAGCCCCTTGTCCTCGGCCTGCGGCGCGAACGCCTGCTCGACGTAGGAGCGGATCTCGTCGAAGGAGACCTCGCCGGGCTCCACGTCCATGCGGCCGGCCTCGATCTTCGACAGGTCGAGGATGTCGTCGATCAGTGCGAGGAGGTCGGAGCCCGCGTTGTGGATCGTCGCGGCGAACTCGATCTGCTTCGAGGTGAGGTTGGTGTCGGGGTTGTCGGCGAGCAGCCGCGACAGCAGGAGCATCGAGTTGAGCGGGGTGCGCAGCTCGTGGCTCATGTTGGCGAGGAACTCCGACTTGTACTGCGACGCCTGCGCCAGCTGCTGCGCCTTCTCCTCGAGGCCGAGCCGGGCCATCTCGATCTCGCGGTTCTGCTTCTCGATGTTGCCCTTCTGCTCCGACAGCAGCGTCGCCTTCTCCTCCAGCTCGGCGTTGGTGCGCTGCAGCTCGGCCGACTGGTCCTGCAACTCCAGGGCGAGGCGCTGCGACTGCGACAGCAGCTCCTCGGTCCGCCGGTTGGCGAGGATCGTCTTCAGCGCGACGCCGATGGTGACCACCAGCCGGTCGAGGAACGCCAGGTGCAGCTCGGAGAACGAGGCGACGCCGGCGAACTCGATGACGCCGAGCGGCTCGCCCTCGAACAGCACCGGAAGCACGACGAGGTCGGCCGGGGCTGTCGCGGCGAGGCCGGAGCGGACCTGCAGCCGGCCGTCCTGTGGGGCGGTGACCCGGATCGCGCGCCGCGACAGCGACGCCTGCCCGATCAGCCCTTCGCCGGGCGCGAAGCTGATCTCGGTGCCGGGCGGCATGTATCCGTAGGACGCCTCCAGCCGCAGCCGCAGGCCGGCCCCGGCGTCGGTGCCGGCCAGGAAGAACGCGCCGATCTGCGCGTCGACCAGCGGCGTCACCTCGGCCATGATCATGCGGCAGACCTCGCCGAGGTCGCGCTGGCCCTGCAGGAGGCCGCCGACACGGGCCAGGTTGGAGTCGAGCCAGCCCTGCTCGGCGTTCTTCTTCGTCGTCTCGCGCAGCGTGACGATCATCTGGTTGATGTTGTCCTTGAGCTCGGCGACCTCGCCGAGCGCCTCGACCGCGATGCGCTGGGTCAGGTCGCCGCGGGTCACGGCGGTGGACACCTGCGAGATGGCGCGCAGCTGGGTGGTCAGCGTCGAGGCGAGCTGGTTGACGTTCTCGGTGAGGTCCCGCCAGGTGCCGGAGACGCCCCGCACCTGGGCCTGGCCACCCAGCTTGCCCTCGGAGCCGACCTCACGGGCAACCCGGGTGACCTCGTCGGCGAACGACGACAGCTGATCCACCATCGTGTTGACCGTCGACTTCAGCTCCAGGATCTCCCCGTGCGCGTCGACGGTGATCTTCTGCGACAGGTCACCCCGCGCCACGGCGGTGGTGACCTGGGCGATGTTGCGGACCTGGGACGTCAGGTTGGAGGCCATCGAGTTGACGTTGTCGGTGAGGTCCCGCCAGGTGCCGGAGATGCCCTTCACCTGGGCCTGACCGCCGAGCTTGCCCTCGGTGCCGACCTCGCGGGCGACACGCGTGACCTCGTCGGCGAACGACGACAGCTGATCCACCATCGTGTTGACCGTCGACTTGAGGGCCAGGATCTCGCCCTGGGCATCGACGGTGATCTTCTGCGACAGGTCACCACGGGCCACCGCCGTCGCCACCTGCGCGATGTTGCGGACCTGGGCGGTGAGGTTCGAGGCCATGAAGTTGACGTTGTCGGTGAGGTCGCGCCACGTGCCAGCAACGCCACGCACCTGGGCCTGGCCACCCAGCTTGCCCTCGGTGCCGACCTCACGGGCGACACGGGTGACCTCATCGGCGAACGACGACAGCTGATCCACCATCGTGTTGACCGTCGACTTCAACTCCAGGATCTCGCCCCGAGCATCAACCGTGATCTTCTGCGACAGGTCACCCCGCGCCACCGCCGTCGCCACCTGCGCGATGTTGCGGACCTGCGACGTCAGGTTCGACGCCATGAAGTTCACGTTGTCCGTCAAATCCCGCCACGTACCGGCAACGCCGGTCACCTGCGCCTGACCACCCAGCTTGCCCTCAGTACCGACCTCACGGGCCACACGCGTGACCTCATCGGCGAACGACGACAGCTGATCCACCATCGTGTTGACCGTCGACTTCAACTCCAGGATCTCGCCCCGAGCATCAACCGTGATCTTCTGCGACAGGTCACCCCGCGCCACCGCCGTCGCCACCTGCGCGATGTTGCGGACCTGCGACGTCAGGTTCGACGCCATGAAGTTCACGTTGTCCGTCAAATCCCGCCACGTACCGGCAACGCCGGTCACCTGCGCCTGGCCACCCAGCTTGCCCTCAGTACCGACCTCACGGGCGACACGGGTGACCTCGTCGGCGAACGACGACAGCTGGTCCACCATCGTGTTGACGGTGTCCTTCAGCTCCAGGATCTCGCCCTGCGCGACAACGGTGATCTTCTGCGACAGGTCGCCACGGGCCACGGCGGTCGCGACCTGGGCGATGTTGCGGACCTGGCCGGTCAGGTTGGACGCCATCGAGTTGACGTTGTCGGTGAGGTCCTTCCAGGTGCCGGCCACGCCGGGCACGTCAGCCTGGCCGCCGAGCTTGCCCTCGGTGCCGACCTCGCGGGCCACGCGGGTCACCTGCTCGGCGAAGACCCGCAGCGTGTCGACGAGCGAGTTGATCGTCTCGGCGAGCTCGGCGACCTCACCTTTCGCCGCGACGGTGATCTTCTGCGACAGGTCGCCACGGGCCACGGCGGTCGCGGCGGTGGAGATCGAGCGGACCTGGCCGGTGAGGTTCGCGGCCATCGAGTTGACCGAGTCGGTCAGGTCCCGCCACGTGCCGGCGACACCGGTGACCTGCGCCTGGCCACCCAGCTTGCCCTCAGTACCAACTTCCCGGGCGACACGGGTGACCTCGTCGGCGAACGACGACAGCTGGTCGACCATCGTGTTGACCGTGCGGCCGATGGTGAGGAACTCGCCGCGCAGCGGGCGGCCGTCGATCTCCAGCGCCAGCTGCTGCGTCAGGTCCCCCTCGGCGACCGCCACGATCACGCGGGCGATCTCCGTCGTGGGGCGGCCCAGGTCGTCGATGAGGGAGTTGACCGCGTGGATGCGGTCCAGCCACGCCCCTTCGAAGCCCTCCTCGTCCAGGCGCTCGGTCATGCGGCCCTCACGGCCGACGACGCGGCTGATGCGCAGCAGGTCGCGGGTGTGCCGCAGCTTGAGCTCGGCCAGCCGGTTGAACCGCTCGACCACCTCGCCCGGCAACCCGTCCCGCCGGTTGAGACGGTGCTTCAGATCACCGGACGCCAGCCGGTCCAGCCCGGCGGACAGCTCCTCGAGCAACAGCGTCTCAGGACTCTTCTGGGTGACTTCTTCGACTGTGGTCATGGCGTCTCCACCGGTCTCGGGGGCAGGCGGCGTCCACCCATCGTCGTCTCCAGGTTGGATTGTTACCACCGTTCGGTAGAGACTGCGAGGTGTGAACGCCCCGACCGTCCGGAGGATCCGACTCCCGGCCGACCATAGCTCTCCTGGTCTGGCGCGCGAAGCGATCCGGACGATCGTGCACGAACGGGACCTGGGCGGGATCCTCGACGAGGCGCTACTGCTGGTCACGGAGCTGACGACCAACAGCGTCGTGCACGCCGGCACCGAGGTCGACGTCGAGATCACCGCCGCCGATGCCTCGCTCACCGTCACGGTGCTCGACTTCCGGCCCGGCACCGTCGTGCCCAACATCCCGGCGCCCGGCCTCACCACCGCGGACCTTGACGAGCGCGGGCGTGGCCTGCTTCTTGTCGACCAGCTTGCCTCATCGTGGGGCACGCTGCACTTCGGCGGCGGCAAGGGCGTGTGGTTCCGGCTCGACAAGCCGGGTTCGACCGGCGCACGAAACGACATCACGCCACCCGGCTTCGAGATCCCTCTCGCCCCGGCGCCCGAGGCGCTCAGCGCGCTGGGCTGGTCGGGCACCGGCACCTCGCTGACCGAGGTCGCGGAGGAGCTGCTGCAGCGGCTCGTCGGCGTGATCGGCGCGGCCGGCGCCGCCCTGACCCTGGACGAGGGCGACGGCCCGCACACGATCGCGGCCGTCGGCCGGCTCACCGGATCGGTCGACAGCGGCCGGCGGGTGCCGCTGCGGGTCACCAAGCCGTGGCGGGCCGAGCTGCTCGTCGCCGGCGGTGGCGGCAACCCGTATGCGCGACCGCTGACATCCCTCGCCGCCGACCGGCTGATGCTGCTGGTCGAGAACCACCGGCTGCGCCGCGCCGACTCGGAGCGGCGCACCTGGCTGACGTTCCTCGCCGACGCCAGCGAGCTGCTCGCCCAGTCGCTCGACGTCGAGCTGACCCTGGCGCTCATCCCGCGGCTGGTGGTGCCCCGCCTCGGCACCTGGTGCGCGATCCACGCCGCGGACGCCGGCGGGGAGCTGCGGCTGGCCGCGGCCGCGCACGCCGACGAGTCGATGCTCACGGACCTGCTGGACGCGCTCGGGCAGGCGGCGCCGCAGCTGAAGGAGGCGATGGGCACCGACGCCGTCGTCCCGCTCGGCCCGCCGCTGGAGGGCTACGTGGTCGCCCTGATCGCCCGCGGGCAGCACCTGGGCACGCTGACTGTCGGCGGTGGCCGGGACACCTGGCAGCGCAGCGAGGAGGTCGCCGTCGTCGAGGACGTGGCCCGGCGCGCCGCGCTCGCGATCGACAACGCCAACATCCACGCGGAGCGGCGCAGCATCGCCCACGCCCTGCAGCGCTCGCTGCTGCCGCCGCAGCTGCCGAAGGCCGAGGGCGTCGAGTTCGGCGCCGAATACGTGCCGACCGGCGAAGGGGTCGACGTCGGCGGGGACTTCTACGACGTGGTGCCGCTCTCCGGCCGGCGCTGGCTGGTCGTCGTCGGCGACGTGTCGGGCAAGGGCGTCCAGGCGGCGACGGTCACCGGTCTGGTACGGGATGTGACCCGCGTCCTCGTCCGCGACGGCAGGCCGCTGCCGGAGACGCTGAAGCGGATCAACGAGACGCTGCTGGAGCGGGGCGCCGGCCGCTTCTGCACGCTGTGTCTCGCCGAGATCATGCGCCGGCCCGACGGCACCCTGGACGTGGCGCTGCACCTGGCCGGGCACGACCAGCCGGTGCTGCTGCGCGCCGACGGGCGCACCGAGATGGCGGGCCAGTGCGGCACCGCCCTCGGCCTGCTCGACACGATCAACACCCCGCGCACGCAGATCACCCTGTATCCGGGCGACACGCTGATCTTCTACACCGACGGCGTCACCGAGCGCCGCCGCGGCACGGAGCTGTTCGGCGTCGACCGGCTGCGCGAGGAGGCGGGCCTGCTGGCCGGCTTCCCCGCCGACGTCGTGGTCGCCCGCCTGCGCGCGACGACGCTCAACTTCTCCCCCGAGTCACCCCGCGACGACATTGCCATCTTCGCGGTCAGAAATGACGCTTAGAAATCAGCTTGCGTGCGCAGCGCAGCGGAGCATGGGGGTGTGGGGTGGGAACCCCCCACGGAACCGCTGGCGAAGCCGACGGAGCTAGAAACCGCGGAGCCGCAGGAGTTCTTCGTAGGCGTCGGCCGGGTGGGCGTTGAGGTCGTAGCGGCTGAGCAGGAACAGGTGCTCGCCGGCGTCGATCTCGAGCAGTTCGCTGCGCATGCCGCCGCGTGAGCGGGCGTCGACCCGCATCCGCTCGACCTGCGCCCAGGCGACGTGCTGGCGTCCCGCGTATCCACTGACGACGGTGACCCCGTCGAGGTCGGCGGCGAGGCGGACCGGCGCGACGATGTCCCGCAGCGCGTAGACGCCCAGGATGGCCGCGGCGACCAGCGCGGCGGTGAGCATCCGGTTGTCCGCGGCGGCGAAGACGCCGGCCAGCACGAGGCCGATCGCCGCACCGCATTTGAGCACCGTGAACGCCGTCGACACGCGCCAGCGCAGGCTGGTCGGCGCGGGCGTCAGGTCCGTGGCGGACGGCTCCGATGATGGGGTCCCGCTGCGGATGTCCATCCCAACAGCATGCGCTATTTCGTCTTCGTGATCGAGGTGGCGGTGACCGTTCCGTCGGCGTTCTGACCGACGACCGTCACGCTGGACCCGGCGGTGAGGTCCTTCAGCGCGCCGGGCGCGGAGACGGTGGTCGTGCCGCTGGTCTTCACGATCAGCGTCTGACCGTCGGCGGTCTCCACATAGACGGTGGTGCCGTCGACGAGCTTGACGGTGCCGGTGATCCCGCCGCGGGTCCCGGTCTGACCGCCGGTGCCGGTGTTGCCGCCTGGGAGGCCACCCTGCCCGCCGCGGCCGGCGAACTGGCTCGCGAGCGCGGCCGGGTTCACGCCCGGTGCGCCCGTGGCGGCCGGTGCGGTGCCGTAGCTCTTCTGCACCTGGGCGCCGCCGACGAAGCCGGCCACCAGCAGGGCCAGCGCGGCCAGGACATACGTGGCGCGGTTGGCCAGGCGGCGCGGTGCCGCCTTCGAGATCCGCTCGTTCAGGTCGTCGTCGAGCGGCTGGGCCAGCAGGTCGTCCGGCTCCTCGACGAAGGCGAGGTCCGCCGGCACCGGCTCGAGGACCTCGGTGTCCGAATTGTCAACCCTATCCAAGTCGGCCCTATCCAAGTCGGCATTGTCGAACTCGGTCTTGTCGAAGTCGACCTTCTCGACGTCGACCGACGTGGACGCGGACGGTCGGCGAAAGGCGTGGCTCACAGAAATCTCCTCGTCGACTGCCGTGCGGGATGGACCAGGTTGCGGTGCCCGCGGGGGGATCGGCACCGCAACCTGGACCGGCCCGCACGGTCGGACCTACTCATAACGCAGCGCTTCGATGGGGCGCAGCCCGGCGGCGCGGCTGGCCGGGTAGCTGCCGAAGAACAGCCCGATCGCGACCGAGAACCCCAGGGCCAGGAAGACCGAGCTGGGCACGATGACGGGTTTGATGCTGACGATGGTGAAGCGGCTGCCGATGACCGCGGCGGCCACCCCGAGCAGTCCGCCGATCAGGCTCAGCACGGTCGCCTCGACCAGGAACTGGGTGAGGATCGTGCGCTTCGGCGCGCCGAGGGCCTTGCGGATGCCGATCTCGCGGGTCCGCTCGGTGACCGTGACCATCATGATGTTGGTGATGCCGATCCCGCCGACCAGCAGGCTGATCCCGGCGACCGCGCCGAGCAGCAGGGTGAAGGTCTCGGCGGTGTTCGCGCGGGTCTCCAGCAGCTGCGAGGCGTTCTGGATGCGGTACGCGGTGGTGCTCGACCCGGTGATGTTGAGCTTGGCGTTGAGGATCGCGGTCACCTCGCTCTGCGCGTCGGTGACGTCCTCCGGCGACGTGGCCTGGATGAGCAGCTGGTTGAGCGATCCGTAGCCGGTCAGCGACTCCTGCACCGCGGTGACGGGTGCGACGGCGACGTCGTTGGGGTCGGTGAAGCCGGTGCCGCCCTTGTCGGCGAGCACGCCGACGACCGTGAAGAGCTTGCCCGCGACGTTGATCTGCTTCGACAGCGGATCGACGCTGCCGAACAGCTCCTCGGCGACGGTCTTGCCGATCACGACGACCTTGCGGGAGTCGGTGACGTCCTCGGCGGTGAAGAGGGCGCCCTTGTCGACCTTGAAGTTCGAGGCCGCGACCCACCCCGGGTACGTGCCGACGAACTGCGCGATCGTGTGGTTGGTGCCCTCGTAGGTGGTCGCCTGCGACCCGGTGACGACCGGCGAGACGCTGCGCACGTGCGGCGCCTCGTTCTTGTCCTCCAGCGCCGGCACCAGATCCATGTTGAGCGCGGTGCTCGTCGTGGCCGCCGCGCCCCGGGCGCCGCCGCCACCGCCGGCGGTCACCGTCAGCGTGTTGGTGCCCAGCGCCTCGATCTGCTTCTGCACCGCCTGCGCCGAGCCGTTGCCGACCGCGACGAGGAGGATGACCGCGGCCACGCCGATGAGGATGCCCAGCACGGTGAGGCTGGAGCGCAGCTTGTTGGCGGTGATCGCGCGCAGCGCGAAGCGGATGGTTTCGAAGAGGTTCACTTCAGCCGCTCATCCTGGACGATGTGTCCGTCGACGAGCCGGATCAGTCGCTTCGCCCGCTCGGCGACGTCCGGCTCGTGGGTGATCAGCACGATCGTCCGGCCCGACGCGCTGAGCCGGTCGAAGACGGCGAGGACGTCGTTGGTGGACTGCGTGTCGAGGTTGCCGGTCGGCTCGTCGGCGAGGACGAGGGCCGGCGCGGTGACCAGCGCCCGGGCGACCGCGACCCGCTGCTGCTGGCCGCCGGAGAGCTGGTTGGGCTCGTGGTCGGCGCGGTCGGCGAGGCCGACCATCGCCAGCGCCAGGTTCGCCCGGCGGCGGCGCTCGGCGCCCTTGACCCCGGCGTAGGCGAGCGGGAGCTCGACGTTGGCCCGCGCGCTGGTGCGTGCGATGAGGTTGAACGCCTGGAACACGAAGCCGATCCGCCGGTTGCGGACCAGCGCCAGCTGCCGGTCGTTGAGGCGGCTCACGTCGACGCCGTCGAGGAGGTACCGGCCGGTGGTCGGAATGTCGAGGCAGCCGAGGATGTTCATCAGGGTCGACTTGCCGGAGCCCGACGAGCCCATGATGGCCACGAAGTCGCCGCGCTCGACGGTGAGGGACACCCCGCGCAGGGCCTGGACCTCGGTCTCGCCCTGCCCGTAGATCTTCCTGACGTTCCGCACATCCAGCACCATGCTGCGGGTCTCGGTCGCCGCGGTGTACGCCGGAGCGCTCATGTCGATGCCCCCCATCAGTTGCCCGGGCGGGCGCCGCCGCCACCGCCGGTGAAGCCGCCGCCGCCACCCGTGAAGCCGCCACCGCCGCCGGGGAACTGGTTGGTGTTGCCGGTCGTCGAGTTCGTCGTGGTCGTGGTGATCACGACCTGCTCGCCGGCCTTGAGCCCGGACTTGATCTCGACGAACGAGCCGCCGGAGATGCCGACCTCGACGGTGCGGGTCTCCACCTGGCCGTTGACCTGCACCTGGACGGTGCGCTGGCCGCCGGCGGTGCGCAGGGCCGCGCTCGGGATGCGCAGGGCGTTCTGCGCCTCGGCGATCGTCACGACCGCGGTGGTGCTCTGCCCGAGCCGCACCCCTTCCGGCAGCGTGTCCAGGCCGATGACCACCGCGTAGGAGTTGACGTTGTTGGTGGTCGTCGCGGTCGGCGAGATCGTGCTGACCTTGCCCGTGGCGCGGGTGCCGCTCAGCGCGCTCCAGCTGACCTCGGCCGCCTGGCCCGCCTTGAGCTTCGTCGCGTCGGCCTCGGCGAAGTTCGCGTTGATCTGCAGCTTCGTGAGGTCGGCGAGCTGGATGAAGCCGGAGGAGGTGCTGCTGCCGGTCGAGCCGGTGGCGCCGGTGCTGCCGTTGCCGCTGGATGAGGACCCGGCGGACGACGAGCCGACGGCGCCGTTCACGGCGGTGACCGTGCCGGCGATCGGGGCGGTGAGGACCGTGCCGTTGACCGTCGTCTGCGCCGCCGTGACGCTGGCCTGCGCCGTGGCGACCTGCGCCTCGGCCGAGGCGATCGTGGCGTCGTCGGCGCTGTTGTTCTCCGACCGGGTGAGCGACGCCTTCGCCGCGGTCAGGTTGGCCTTCGCCGTGTTCAGCGACGCCTGCGCGGCGGTCGGGTCGACCTTTGCCAGGACCTGCCCCTTGGTGACCACGTCGCCGACCTTCACGTCGACCTCGGTGACGGTGCCCGAGGTGGTGAAGTTGGCGTTGGCCGTCGCGGAGCTGGCCACGGAGCCCGACGCGGACACCGTCTGCGACACCGTGCCCTGGGTGACCGCGACGGCCCGGGTACGGGTGTTGGTCTGCGAGGCCTCAGCGGCGGCCGGCCCGGAGACGATCTGGTAGGCCCAGAGCCCACCGCCGACCGCGGCGACCGCGAGCGCGGCGTTGATCAGGCCCACGGAGTTCAGCTGTGGTCGGCGTAGAGACGGCAGCGACAAACGCATGAGGGGAATCGTGCTGGGTGCCGCTCGGAGCGACCCTCAGCTTCCCTCGGAGTTACCTCGGAATCCGGGTTCATCGGATTCGTCCTCAAAATCGGGCTCGGGCATCGCCGGCAGCAGGACCCGGAACCGCGCGCCCTGGCCCGGTCCGGTCCACAGCTCGACCCGCCCGCCGTGCGCCTGCACGATCGCGGCCACGATGGCCAGGCCGAGCCCCGCGCCACCGTGCCGGCGGGACCGGGAGCCCTCGGCGCGGTACAGCCGCTCGAACACCCGGACGGCGTCGCCGGGCTTCATGCCGGGCCCGGTGTCGGCGACCTCGATCGCAGCGAGGGGCACCCCACCGGGCAGCGGCTCGCCGATGACCGCGGTCGGCGGCGGCCCGTCGTCGGTGGCCCGGCCGACCCGCACGACCACGCGGGTGTCCTCCGGCGTGTGCTGCAGCGCGTTGCTGACCAGGTTCGCGACGACCTGCCGGATGCGGGCCTCGTCGCCCTCGACGGTCACCGGCTCGAACGTCACCGACCGCTCGTCCAGCGCCGACAGCTGCACGAACCGCGTCGGCACCCGCACGTGGGCGTCGCGCACCGAGTCGGCGGCGACCGCGAGCAGGTCCACGGGGGCCAGTTGCAGCGGCCGCTCCTCGTCCATGCGGGCGAGCGTGAGCAGGTCGTTGACGAGCAGCCGCATCCGGCTGACCTCGGCCTCGATGCACTCCATCGCCTCGTCCAGGGCCGGTCCGGGTGGCGCGCCGCCGCGCCGGTAGAGCTCGGCGAAGCCCTGCACGGAGGTCAGCGGGGTGCGCAGCTCGTGTGCGGCGTCGGCGAGGAACTGCCGCAGCCGCTGCTCGGACTCGGCGCTGTCGTCGACGGCCTCCTCGATGCGGGTGAGCATCGTGTTCAGCGCGATGCCGAGGCGCCCTGACTCGGTGTGCGGGTCGGCGTCGACGATCCGGCGGGACAGATTGCCGCCGGCGATCTCGACCGCGGCCTCCTCCATCCGGGTCAGCGGGCTGAGCCCGAGCCGCACCAGCGTCGCGGTCGCCAGTCCCACGAACCCGAGCAGCACCAGGCTGACCAGCAGAGAGTACTGCAGCATCCGGTCCCGGGTGTCCGTGATGTCGACGAGCGAGACCGCGTTGGCCCCGTACGCCGCACCCGTCTGGACCGGCAGCGGGAACACGATCACCCGCCAGTCCTCGCCGTTGGGTGTGGTGACCGTGAACGGCTTCGGCTGCTCGGCCCGCTGCCGGATGTCCCCGAACAGGGTGGGGTCCAGGACGACCGACAGTGGCTCCTTCAGCTTGCCCGTGCTGTCGAAGCGGTAGATCTGGTACAGCGGCCCGGGGGCGAACTCGCCGTTGTACCTGTCGCGCCGGGTGCCGCTCACCGACGCGCTCGGGTTCGGGACGGGCTCCACGTTCGGGCTGACACCCGGATTCGGACTCGCGCCCGGATTCGGGCTGACACCCGGATTCGGGGTTGCACCCTGGTTGGGGTTGCGGCCGCCGAACGCCCCGGGCGGGCGCACCGAGTGCTCCAGCTGGTCGTCGATGCGCTGCATCAGGTACCAGTTGAGCAGCCCGACGCCGATCGCGTTCGCGGCGATGAGCGCGACCCCGGCAAGGGTCACCACGGAGACGACGATCCTGGCCCGGACCGTCCAGTGGCGCCAGGGCCTAGGTCTCACTTCTGGGCAGCCTCAGCGCGTAGCCGACCCCTCTGACGGTGTGGATCAGCGGCGGGTCCCACTTGTCGACCTTGCGGCGCAGGTAGTAGACGTAGGACTCGACGATCCTGCCGTCGCCGCCGAAGTCGTAGTTCCACACCCGGTCCAGGATCTGCGCCTTGCTCACCACCCGGCCGGCGTTGGTCAGCAGGTATCGCAGCAGGTTGAACTCGGTCGGCGACAGGTCGACCCGGTGGCCGCCGCGGCGCACCTCGTGCGCGTCCTCGTCCATCTCCAGGTCCGCGTAGCGCAGCACCCCGCCGTCGACGAGCTGCTGCTGGTCGCCGAGGCTGCGCCGCAGGATCGCCCGGATCCGCAGCACGACCTCCTCGAGGCTGAACGGCTTGGCCACGTAGTCGTCGGCGCCCACTGTCAGCCCGGAGATGCGGTCCTCGACCGAGTCGCGGGCCGTCAGGAACAGCACCGGCACCGGCCGGCCGCTGGTCCGCAGCCGCTGCGCCACCTCGAAGCCGTCCAGGTCCGGCATCATCACGTCGAGCACGACCAGGTCCGGCGCGAACTCGGCGGCGGCGCTGAGCGCCTCCCGCCCGCCCCCGGCGACCTTGACGTCAAACCCGGTCAGCCGCAGTGTCGCCGACAGCAGGGCACGGATGCTCGCCTCGTCGTCCACGACGAGGACCTTCGGCTGCGGCTGGCCACTTGCGACATGTCCGGTCATCGGCTCCATCGTCACCGACCTGCCGTCAGGATCTCGTCGCCTTCGGCAAGTCCGCTCTTGATCTCGGTGTTGACGTCGCCGCGCAGGCCCGTCTCGACGCTGCGCTCCTCGTCCCTGCCGTTGACCCGCACCACGACCTTGCCGTCGTGTACGGCGGTGGAGGGCACCGAGAGCACGTCGTCCACGGACGCGGTGACCACTGCGACAGTAGCGCTCTGCCCGTACAGCAGCGTGTCGGGCACCTTGTCGAACGAGACCAGCGCCGCGTAGCGCACCAGCCGGTTCGATACCGTGCCGGCCGGGTCGATCTGGATGACCTTGCCGTCGTACTTGGCGCTCGCGTTGTCCGGCAGCGTGATCCTCGCGACCTGGTCGAGCTTCAGGTGCGCCACCTCGGCCTCCGTGAACTGCGCCTTCACCACCACGTCACCGGTGCCGGCGAGCGTGATGACACTCGAACCGGCGTTGGATCCGACGGTGCCGTTGACCGCGAGCACCTTGCCGGCGACCGGCGCGGTGATCACGGTGCCGGCCAGCTTCGCGTTGGCCTGGACGAGGGTGAGCTTGGCGTTGTTGAGCCGCTGCTGCGCGGAGAGCAGGTTGTCGCTGGCGTTCTGGACGCTGTTGCCGTTCGCGCCCGTGTTCGCGCCGGGGTTGGCACCGCCCTGCCCACCGGTCTGGGTGCCGGTCTGTGTTCCGGTGCCGGCCGACCTGGTGGGGGTGGCCGTCGGGGTGCTGGTCGCGGCGGCCTGGGCGGTCTCGGCGCGGTCCAGGGCGTCCTGGGCACTGTCGACGCTCTCCGTGGCGGCGGTCACCGAGTCCTGCGCGGCGGTCGCGTCGATCCTGGCCAGCACCATGCCCGCGGCGACCACGTCGCCGGGCTTCACGTTGAGCTCGGTCAGCGTGCCGCTGCTGGCGAACCCGAGCGTGCGGCTCTGCTGCGCCTGCACTGTCCCCGACGCCGAGATCGTCGTCGCGACGGACCCGCGGGTCACCTTCACCGTGGCGGCCTTCGCCGGCGCGACCGTGTCGCCACCTGTCAACATGACACCCACGACGACCGCGACCGCGAGTACGGCAGCACCTCCGGCCAGCCACCAGACCTTCATGCCTGCAAGTGGACCGGTCCCGGCTCCCCGTCAGCTCGACCGGACCTCAAAGTTCCCTGGGAAGGCGTTATTACCGAATTTTGAGGTTCACCCCACGGGGCGTCGAGGTTGGCGACGTTCCATGACGCGAGTGATGAACAAGCGGATCGGTGGCGCCGCGCTCGCGTTCGCCGCGGTGGCAATCTTCGCCACAGCCTGCGGATCGTCGGACCCCTCGGCGCCGACCACGGCCGCCGGTGCCTCCGGCGGCACCGACTACGCGTCGTGCCTGCGCGACAACGGCGTCAACCTGCCGCAGATGAACGGGTCGGGCCGGCCCACGAACCGCCCGACCGCGTTCCCCTCGGGTCGCCCGACCGCGTTCCCGTCGGGCCAGCCGCGCCCGTCCGGCAGCGGCGGCTTCCGTGGCAACGGCGGTGGTGGTTTCTTCGGCACCGCGGCGCCCGACGGCGTCGACCAGCAGACGTGGGAGAAGGCGCAGAAGGCGTGCGCGTCGCTGCGCCCGACCGCGTTCCCCAACGGCGGCGGCGGCAACGGTGGGGGCGGTCGCGACGCCGCGTACCGCAACTGCCTCACGGAGCACGGCGTGACCGTCAGCGGCCCGGTCGACCAGCTCGACACCGCGGACGCGAAGGTCGCCGCCGCCGTGACCGCCTGCGCTCCCCTCAAGCCCAGCCCTCGCCCTTCCGCGTCCTGACCGGCCGGCCGACCGGCTTCCGGCCGGTTTTCGGCGGACCGGCCTCTCCGGCGACGCACAGGGTGTGCGCCGATCTTGCCGGCGTGGTGGTGGCAAAAGGGACGCCGTGGGAGCGTCCTGGCACTACGCCCGCAAGGTCGGCGCACGAAAGCAAAAAAGTGCGTGTCGCTGAGCAATACCCGTCGTTGGCTTGAGTATGGAGACGCTGGACACCTTCTCGTGCACCTTCCTGCCGGCCACGGCGTTGGCGAAGCTGTCCACCGCAACCATCCACCGCCACGTGCAGGTCCTGCGCGGCTGCGCCGGCGACCGCGACACCGTGGCCGTCGTCGCCCGCTGCACGTCCCGCGCTTCCCGCCGCAGCGTGCTGATGCTGACCCGCAACCGCCTGGTGATCACCACCGAGTCGCCACTGTTGCGCCGCGTCTCCCTGCACCTCAACGCCGACCTGCACCAGCTCGCCGACGTCACCTGGACCCCGGAGCCGGGACGCACCGGCCTCCAGCTCGGCGTGACCGCGATCGACGGCGTCCGCGAGAACCTGTGGGTACGCCTGCCGAACAAGACCGAGATGTGGCGCCTCGACGAGGCCCTCAAGCAGGCCTTCCGCACCCCCTGGGGCGTGATCGCCGCCGCGTCCAGCCCGGCCATCCCCAGGCTCGCGAAGGCAGTGCTGCGTTTCGCCTAGCGGGAGCACGGCAACCGGTCCACCCCGCGCGGGCGCTGGCAAGCCGCAGCTGGGGTGGACCGATCGATATTCTTGTATCCCACGAATCGTGTCCCAAACATCACCCGAACATCGGCGCCCGGTGGTTGGCGGCAGAATGTAGCCCGTGGATCAGGGCAAAGGGTTGGTGCTGGTCGTCGAGGACGAGCGGCCGATCGCCGACCTGCTGCGCATGTATCTGGCCCGCGAAGGGTTCGGGGTGCACGTCGAGCACGACGGCACGGCCGGGCTGGCGGCGGCGCGGAAGCTGCGGCCGGTCGCGTGCGTGCTGGACATCGCGCTGCCGGGGCTCGACGGCACGGAGATCTGCCGGCGGTTGCGGGAGTCGGGCGACTGGACGCCGGTGCTGTTCCTGACCGCGCGGGACGACGAGGTCGACCGGATCCTGGGGCTCGAGCTGGGCGGCGACGACTACATCACCAAGCCGTTCAGCCCCCGCGAGCTGGTGTCGCGGGTCAAGGCGGTGCTGCGGCGCACGCAGGGCCCGCCGGACGTCGAGCAGGTCCGCACCGTCGGGCCGGTCACGCTCGACCCGGCCCGGCGGGAGTGCCGGGTGGACGGCGTCGCGGTGGCGCTGACCTCGACGGAGTTCGCGCTGCTGGCGCACCTGATGAACCGGCCCGGCCGGGTCTTCACCCGGGAGGAGCTGCTCGGCTCCGTGTGGGGGTACGCCGCGCATTCCGGCACCCGGACGGTCGACGTGCACGTGGCGCAGGTGCGCGGCAAGCTCGGCGACGCGGCGGCGGTGCTCCGGACGGTGCGCGGCGTCGGGTACACCGCCGATGCTTAGGTCCATCCTCGGACGCAGCGCGCTGGTGACGTGCGTGGTCGCCGTCATCTCGGTCCTGGTGACCGCGCTGGTCGGGGCGCCGCTGGCGGTCCAGGAGGCGAACAGGTCCGCCAAGACGCGGCTCGCCGACGAGGCGACGCTGACCGCGGAGTTGCTGCGGCCGCGGTTCAACACCGCCAAGAGCGAAGACGAGCAGGTGATCGTCAAGCGGCTGCGGGCCCGTGGGATCGAGGTGTACCTGATCCGGGGCGGTCAGCCGGATCGGCCCGGGCTGCCGGACGGCGTGGTCAAGACGATCGGGGCGGGGCGGCAGGTCGCGGTACGCCGGGCGATGGTCGACAAGAAGGTGCAGCTGCTGGTGGGGCGGCCGGTCGGCAACGCGGGCAACGGGGTGGTGCTGACCGAGGAGCCGCCGAGCGGGACCCTGGCGCGGCTGTGGGGACAGCTGTGGATCGCGCTGCTGGCCGGGCTCGGGGCAGGGCTGTTGGCGGGCGTGCTGCTGGCCAGGCGGATCGCGCAGCCCATCCGTACCGTGGCGGCCGCGGCGAACCGGCTCAGCGCCGGCGACCGGACGGTCACCCTCGATCCTCGCGGGCCGACAGAGGTCGCGGATCTTGCTCGGGCGGTCAACGCGTTGACCGCGGCCCTCGCCACCAGTGAGGGGCGGGAGCGTGACTTCCTGCTGTCGGTGTCGCATGAGCTGCGGACCCCGCTGACCACGATCCGTGGCTACGCGGAGGCCCTCGCCGACGGGGTGGTCGGTCCCGACGGGGCGCAGCGGGCGGGGCAGACGGTGCTCGGCGAGGCGGAGCGGCTGGACCGGTTGATCGCCGACCTGCTGGTGCTGGCCCGGCTGGAGGCCGCCGACCTGCCGGTCGAGGTGGTCGACGTGGACCTGACGCAGTTGGTGGCGGCGACGGCCGAGGCGTGGGGCGGGCGGCTCGCGGCGGCGGGGCTGCTGCTGCGCACGGAGCTGCCGCCGATGGCGGTCCCGACGCGCACCGATCCCGGCCGGATCCGGCAGATCGTCGACGGCCTGCTGGAGAACGCGCTGCGGGTCGTGCCCTCGGGTGCGCCGGTGGTGCTGGCGCTGGTGTGGCAGCAGGCGTCGGCGTCGATCGAGGTCCGCGACGGCGGGCCGGGGTTCACCGACGACGATCTGGCGGTGGCGTTCGAGCGGGGTGCGCTGTCGCGCCGCTACCAGGGGGCCCGCAAGGTGGGCAGCGGGTTGGGGCTGGCGCTTGCGGCGCGGCTGGCCCGGCGGCTCGGCGGCGGGATCGCGGCGGGGCACGCCCCGGAGGGTGGCGCGAGGTTCACGGTCACGATCCCCCTCTGAGTTTGGGTCGGGTGATCCGAGGTAGTGCACCCTTCAGCCCAGTTCCGAGGAGGTACCCCGATGCGACGCTCACGGATTGGTTTGCTGTTCTGCGCTGTGCTCCTGGTGATCGTCGGTTCGCTGCCAGGGGTCGCCCTGGCGGATCCGACGCCGTCGGGCCACCCCAGCAAGCAGGACATGCTCGCCGGTGTATTGCACGGTGAGGGCATCGTGCAGACGAAGAAGGGCCCGGTGCGGGTCGCGATGCAGAACGGCACCGCGACGGCGGCGACGGACACGTCACTGACGATCCGATCGACGGACGGCTACACGAAGACATGGACCTTGGCCAACAACGTCAGGGTGTATGACCATCACAAGAGTGTGCCGGCAAGCACGCTGCAGGCCGGCTCCAGCGTGGTGGTGGGCGGCCCGATCACGGTCAACGGCGGCTCCGCGACTCCGGCAGCGACCCCCAGCACGACCTACACGGCGCAGATCGTACTGGTCCAGTCGACGCCGTCAGGCGCGCCGACCACTTCCTAAGTCCCTAGGGACGCAGCAGTCCTTAGGGACGCAGCTCCGCGATACAGCACTTGACACTGCCGCCGCCCTTCTTGAGCTCGGTCAGTTCCACCGGCACCGGCACGTAGCCGGCCTGGCGGAGTTTGGCCGCAAGGGCGGTGGCTTCGCTGTTGAGGACCACGTGGCGGCCGTCCGAGACGAGGTTGATCCCGAAGGACAGGGCGTCCTCCTCGTCGGCGACGACCGCGTCCGGGAACAGCTGCGCAAGCACGGCCTGCGACGCGGCGGAGAACGCGCCCGGGTAGTAGACGATCGTGCGGTCGTCGAGGGACGCCAGGGCCACGTCGAGGTGGTAGAAGCGCGGGTCGACCAGGCGCAGCGAGATCACCGGCCGGCCGAGCACCTCCTGCGCCTCGGCGTGCGCGGCGACCTCGGTCCGGAACCCGTGCCCGGCCAGGACCACGCCACCGCCGAGCGCGTCGGGCAGGTAGGCGAAGTCGCCCTCGCCCTCGTTGGTCTCCGTCGGCGCGACGAACGCCCAGCCCTGCTGCTCGTAGAACCGCCGGTGCTCGGCGGCCTCGGCAATGCGCTGCGCATACTTGAACCGTGCGCCGTAGACGACGCCGTCGACGCTGAACGCGCCGTTGGCCGCGTAGACCATGTCGGGCAGTCCGGTCTGCGGGGGCAGCACGTGCACCTGGTGGCCGAGCCGCACGAGCGTCTCGCGCAGGCCCTCCCACTGCTTCACGGCGAGCTCGGTGTCGACCGGCGTGGAGACGTCCATCCACGGGTTGATCGCGTACTCCACCACGAAATGCTCGGGTGGCGACATCAGGTAGGTGCGCTCTCGCGGCAGCCGCTCGACGTGGGTCACGAGATCAAACGGTAGATTTGCCGGGTCGCACAAAACAGCGAGAACACTTGCTTTCGAGGAGGGAATCGTTGCGCCTCGACCCGATCGACCAGCAGATCATTGCGTTGCTGCAGGAGGATGCCCGCTCGTCGTATGCCGACATCGGATCCGTGGTGGCGCTGTCCGCGCCGGCCGTCAAGCGCCGGGTCGACCGCCTTCGATCAACCGGAGTGATCCGCGGCTATACCGCGCTGATCGACCCCGACGCGCTCGGCTGGACGACCGAGGCGTTCGTCGAGCTCTTCTGCACCGGGCGCACGTCGCCGCAGCAGCTGCGGGCGGCCGCGAAGCGGCATTCTGCGGTCGTCGGGGCGTACACGATCTCCGGTGAGGCCGACGCGCTGGTCCACCTGCGGGCGGTGGACATGGCGGGCCTGGAGGAGGCGCTGGAGAAGCTGCGCGCGGAGCCGTTCGTGACGTCGACCCGGAGCATGATCGTGCTGTCCAGGCTGGTGGAGCGGCTCGCGCCGAAAGTCGGCACCGGGCCGGGAACCGGATCGACACCCGCCACGTCCTAGCCTGCATGAGACGCTCGCTTGTCGTCCTGAGCGCACTGTGCGTCGCGCTTTCCGGGTGTACGGGTGGCAGGACGCCCGCCACCGGTTCCTCCTCTGCGCAGCCGGTCGCTCCGGGTCCGGCACCCGCGTTCAAGCTGGTGGCCTTCGACTCGTGCGAGCAGTTGCTGTCCTCGCTGCGGGACGCCGCGGCCGGTGTGGTCGGGCCGTGGGGGTTCGCCAACGGTGGCACCATGTGGCGCGGCGGCGGTGTCGCGGACACCAACGCGCTGGGGCGCAGCGACCTCGCCGGCGGCAAGGCGGCGGCGCCGGGCGCGCAGGAGTTCTCGGGCACCAACAACCACGAGGCCGGCGTCGACGAGCCGGACATCGTGAAGACCGACGGCAAGCGGATCGTCACGCTCGCGCACGGGGCGCTGAAGGTGGTCGACGTCGCCAGCCGCACGGTCTCCGGCTCGCTCACCCTCGGCTCCGTCGACGACGTCTCGGGCAAGAGCGCCACCAACGTCACGGACCTGCTGCTCGCCGGCGACCGGGCGCTGGTGCTCGGGTACGACTACAAGGCCAGCATCGACGGGCCGCCCGGCCGGGCGCCCGGCGTCTCCGGTGCGCAGATGACGCTGGTCGACCTTGCCGGCGCGCCGAAGGTGATCGGCCGGTTCACGATCGACGGCGGCCTGCTCGACGCCCGCCAGGTCGGCGGCACCGCCCGCGTCGTCGTGGTATCCCGCCCCATGATCACGTTCCCGGACACGTCGAAGTTCGACAACGACGACGCCCGGATCGCGGCGAACCGCTCGGCGGTCACCGCGGCGCCGGTCGAGGCGTGGCTGCCGAAGTGGACGGCGGTCGACGGCGCCGGCAAGCGCACCGAGGGGCGCGTCGACTGCGGCGCGGTGAGCCGGCCCACCACCTACTCGGCCACCTCGATGCTGACGGTGCTGACGTTCGACCTGGCCGGGGCGGCGCTCGGCGGTGGCGACCCGGTGTCCGTCGTCGCCGACGGTGACACCGTCTACGCCAACGGGCCCAGCCTGTATGTCGCGAACGACCAGCGCTGGCGGGTGATGGCCGACACGGTCCGCAAGAAGGTCGCGACGTCGCCGGCCCGGCCCTTGACGCAGGTGTTCAAGTTCGACATCAGCGGCGCCGGGCGGCCCCGGTTCGTGGCGTCGGGTGAGGTGCCCGGCTGGCTGCTCAACCAGTACTCGATGTCGGAGTGGGACGGTCACCTGCGCATCGCGACGACCACGTCGCTGGAGAACACGACGTCGTCAGCGGTGTACGTGCTGCGGCTGAACGGCGGGCAGCTGACTGAGGCCGGGCACGTCGACGGGCTCGGCAAGGGCGAGCGGATCTACTCGGTGCGGTTCATCGGCACCACCGGCTACGTGGTGACGTTCCGGCAGACCGACCCGCTCTACACGCTCGACCTGAGCAATCCTTCCTCGCCGAAGGTCGTCGGAGAGCTGAAGATCCCGGGGTATTCCGCGTACCTGCACCCGGCCGGCGACGGGCGGCTGCTGGGCCTGGGGCAGGACGCCAACGCGCAGGGCCGGGTGCAGGGCCTGCAGGTGTCACTGTTCGACGTGCGGGACCCGGCGCATCCGGCGCGGCTGGCGCAGCATCAGGAGAAGGGCGGCCACTCGGAGGCCGAATACGACCCGCACGCGTTCCTGTACTGGGCGCCGCTCGGCCTGCTCGCGGTGCCCATGTGGGACAACCAGCAGCCGACCGTGGTGGTGCTGAAGGTGAGCGACACGGCGATCACCGAGGCGGGTGCGATCACCCACCCCGGTCGCTACACGACGATTCGCCGCTCGCTGATCGTCGGTGGCACCCTGTGGACCCTGTCGGAGCAAGGGCTGAAGGCCACCGACGCGGCGACCCTGGCAGAACAGGCCTGGATCGCGCTTTAGCTGAATTTTTCGGTCTTGCGCTTTTGTACTGTCAGCGCTGGTCTTCGGTCACGTGCTGCACGAAGGCCCGCCACGCTGCCGGGTCGACGTAGATCTCGGGGCTGTTGGCGTCCTTCGAGTCGCGGATGCCGACGGCCTTGGGGTCGAGCAGCACCTCAACGCAACCGTTGCCCCCGCTGCGCGTGCTCTTGCGCCACACAATGCTCATGACGATTCCTTAATTTCGCGGAAGTTGTGCGGGCTACTCGTATTCGCGAATGGCCCGCTGAATGTATTCAAGCGTTTCTGCGTGGCTCAACGCCACCGTCCGCAACGACTCGAAGGCCACCAGGTAACGGCGCACCTCTTCGGGCCGGTTGCGGAACACCCCGCCGGTCATGCCGTCGCAATACACGAGTGGCAGCTCGGTCTCGCCGGCGAACTCGAGAATGGTGAAGGCCCCGTCGATCCCGCGGTGTGCACCCCGGTCGAACGGGACCATCTGGAGCGTCACCGTCGGCCGGTCAGCGATCTCCAACAGCCTCATGAGCTGCCGTTTCATGACATCGCCGCCACCGACCGGCCGCTTGAGGACCGCCTCGTCAAGAATGGCCCAGATCTTCGGCGGCGGGTCTCGGGTCAGGACGGCCTGGCGCGCCATCCGGACGGATACCCGCTGATTCACCACGTCGGGCCGCTCCCCCACGGACACCGAATTGATGATGGCACCGGCATATTCCACGGTCTGCAGCAGGCCGTGAAGAATGACCGCGTCGAAGATGAAGACGTCGGACGCCTCGGACTCGAATCCGATCATTGTCTCGTAGGCGCCGAGCAATGCATCGCCATACGCCTCCCACCAGGCCCGCTGGCGCGACTGCGCGGCGAGCGCGGTGATCCGGCTGCGATCGACCTCAGGGGTCTTGTAGAGCTCGAAGAGTTTCGTCAGGTCCGGGTTGCGGACGCTGCTGTTGGCGGTCTCGATCCGGCTGACCTTGGACTCCGACCATTGCAGCTCGGAGGCGACGTCAGCCGCCGTCTTGCGAGCACCCTCACGCAACCGTCGCAGCTCTGCTCCGAGCTGGCGACGGAGCAGAGTCGGGCTCGGCTTCGACGACATCATGCACACGGTACCGCACGCGCGCACAAATACTGAGAACTTTCGGCACGGCGCTGCACTTGCATCTCCGACAGTCTTGATGCGCAATGGAGACAGAAGCTTATCGGTGAGGCTGCATGATCCGCCTCACCCGGCGACGGCGACGCTTTGGCTTCACGTGCCTCTTCCCAGAGGGCACTGGACGGCGGCCGTCACCGTGGCCGGTTGCCGCCTCCTTCTTTCGTCGCGTCAGCGCCCGCGATCCGAGCGCCGACCAGCATCAAAGGGAGCGCACCCTAATGAGTTCCTTCGCCCCGCAGTCGTTTGAGTCCCGGCCGGTCGTCCACTACAACCAGCACGGGATTCTGGTGACCGACCGGGTCTTCGCCTCTGAAAGCGGTCGCTACGAGATCGCCGAGCTGACCCGCCCGACGCACGGCACCGGCAACCTGCACCCGGGAGTGCGGGCGTGCGCGGCCGTCGGGATCGCGAACGCGATCGTGCTCGCCGTCGCCGTCGCGACCACCGGCTCGGTCGCCGTTGTCCTGGTCGCGCTGTCCGCGCTGCTGATCACCTGGGTCGTCGGCCTCTTCTACGCCCGGCGCTGGCCACGGCAGCACACGCTGCTGGCCGACTACCGCGGGCAGCAGGTCACCCTGCTGCACACCCGGGACCTGGACCTGTTCGGCCGGGTCTCCCGGGCGCTGCAGCGTTCGGTCGAGACCGCCCGGGGTCGTTAGAGGTACATCCCGGTGCGTTCGCCTTCGACCTGCCTGGGGGCGTCGTTCTCCCCGAAGAAGCGCTTGCCGCCGAACTCGCCCTGCAGGCGGTCGTCGAGCTCGTCCGCGAGCCCGGTCATCACCTGCACGGCGAGCATCAGGTGGGTCGCCTGGAAGTCCCGGCCGAACACGGGCACCGACGCCCACACCGTGTCGTTGGTGCAATACAGCCGGCCGATCGGCATCCGGTTGGTGAGCTCGGACAGCTTCACGTAGAGCCGCTCGGTCGGCTCGATCTCGGTCAGGATCGGCGAGAACACGTCGACCAGCGGCGGGTTGTCCCGCACCCGGACGAACACCATCGCCGACCCGGACCGGATGCCGATGTCCCCGTCCGGGTCGATCGTGAGCTCCTCCGGCGTCGTCTTCATCAACCGGGCCACGACCGTGATCACCTTGTCGTGCAGCGGCAGGTCCTCGCCCTGCTCCGACTCGCCGGCATGGTTGTGCTTGGCCCGCACCACGGCGACCGGCCCGTCCCCGTCGGTGTCGACGATCGACGCGAGCGACCGCGCCACCCCGAGCGCCGGCAACGCCGCCACCAGCCCCTGCGCGTCATGCGCGAGATACGTGAGGAACGCGGGGTGCGGCGTGCCGTAGATGTCCCGCAACGTCCGCATGATCAGCCGGCTGAGCTGCACCGCGTCGCTCTTCGGCACCCGCAGCCCGAACGCCTCACCCGACCCCGCCACCACACCCGGCGGCGACCACCCGAGCGCCACGATCTGCGCGATGACGGTGCGCCCCAGCCGATATGCCGGGGGCAGGTCCGCGTTGCCGACCGCGGTCGCGGCGAGCATGTCGCCGTCCTCCCCGGTCACCTGCACCGAATAGATGGCGTCGCC
The DNA here is from genome assembly GCF_040676755.1 of Dactylosporangium sp. NPDC049525. Taxonomy (NCBI): domain Bacteria; kingdom Bacillati; phylum Actinomycetota; class Actinomycetes; order Micromonosporales; family Micromonosporaceae; genus Dactylosporangium; species Dactylosporangium sp. NPDC049525. Next base: position 415,090 of record NZ_JBFAPO010000001.1, read on the forward strand.
GGTGCCCGACGCCGTCGGGTCGAGCGTCAAGTCGAGCGTCGTGCCCGGGTCGAGCTGCCGCAGCGCGTCGACCAGGTGGCGCGCGAAGTCGCGCCAGGCCTCGGCAACCTTCTCCTTGAGATCCCCGCCGATGGGTTCCTCATCGTCGAACAGTGCTGCCTCGTAGTCCTGATCATCCGCCATGACCGCCTCCAATCCCCCCGGGCCTCACCCTATCCAGACGACGCACCTCCTGGGCCAGCGCCCACGCACCAACTCCTGAGTCAGCGGGTGTCCACCAACGCCACCAGCCGCGACCGGGCCTCCTCGAGATCGGCGCCCCGCCCCACCGCCACCCCGAGCAGGAACGCGGTCACCGGCGCCCCCGGCCGGGCCACGTTGTGCGCCACCTCCCGGGCGAGGTCAAGGATCGCGTCCTGCTCCCCCACACTCAGCGGCTCAAGCCCGAGCTCCGCACACGCCCGCACCACCCAGGCCGCCAGCTCCTGATCCACGCTCATCCCACTCCGCTCCGATCGCCACTCATGCCGTCCGCTGCCGCGCCGTCCGCTGCCGCGCCTGGCGCTGCTGGGCCGCGCGCTGGTTGCTCGTCTGCCCGGCGCAGGTCTTCGTCCGTGTCGCAGTCGAAGTATGGAGCGGGCCCACCGCCCTCCCACCTGACTTCGGCAACACCCAGCCCGTCGAACACCGCCCGCATCGACTTCCCCACCGGGTCACCGAGCCGCTCAACCCCGGCGCGCAGCGCGTGTACCCGCCACACCCCACACAGCAACTGCCGCTTCCCCCGCTCGTCGACGAACACCGCCCCGTCCACCCCCGCGGTGACCGCGTCGACCAGCACCGCGACCGCCTCGCCCGTGAGGTGCGGCAGGTCGGCCGCGAACACCCCGACCAGTGCCGCGCGGTCGGCCGACGGGATCAGGGCAAGCCCGGCCGCGGTCGCCGCCGCCGGACCGCCCCCTGGCGGCTCCTCCCGAACGGTGCGCACACCGGCGGGCAGCCCGGCCCGCACCGGCCCGACCACGATCCGAAGATCAGCACCGCCCAGTGCGCCAAGCACCCGGTCCAGCATGGGCACACCAGCAACGGCAAGCATCGGCTTGTCCCTGCCTCCGAGCCGGGTGCCACCACCCCCGGCAAGGATCACGGCCGTCAGCCCCGGCCACGTACTGGCTGCCCGCATGACCGAACGGTAGCCGCTAGACCCTCCGGACGTTTCGAACCGCCCGCACACGGGCATCGCGCCCAACGTCCAACCCTGGCCCCTTTGCGTGCTGCCAGTCGTGCTTCACCCGCTCGCCACCATGATCGTGGAACTTCGGTGGTTCCCCAGGCCCAGTGAGTTTCCACAGGTCGCGGGACGTGGTCGAGGTCGATGGCTGGACGGAGGAGCACCACACTTCGGATGGCGGTCTTCGCCGCAGGGTCGGGGTGCCGGCACCACACGGACGATGCGAAACGAACACGGCCTCGCCGCACCTGTCCGCACAGTCGGCAATGCCCAGCCGCAGACCGCCGCAGCGATCAGCGGACAACCTTCCACCTGACCGACGAGGCCGATCCGACCGCAACCACGACGACCCGCGACGGCAACCGCTCAACGACGGCCGCGGTGGCAGCGACGACCGCAGCCGCGACGACGACTGCGCGACCAACGACGACGGCGACGACGACGGCGACGGCGACGGCGACGGCGACGGCGACGAACACGACCACCACGACGACCCAGCGATGGCAGCCACAACGCGAACGCGAAAGGATCTGCTCTTCGATCGGGCGGCCTCAACCCTGGCGTGGGTGAACGCCGGCAGTCGGCAGTCGGCGGAGTGCCTGCATGCACGCCGGCTCGGCCGCCCCGCCCCCTGCCGACCCGCCTCGACGAGGGGCGGGGCGCGGAATACTTGAACACCGTTGGCCGGGACGTACCGTCGAGCGGGCAACGGCCGGAACACGCTCGCACCTGGAGGCCCTCACCATGGGACGCGTCACGCAACGGCGCACGATCGCCCGGGTCACCGTCGGCCCCGCAACCGCGGAGGGTGGCGGCATCGAGGTGAAGGTCGGGCCGGACACGCTGGTGGCCGAGGAGCCGCTGGAGATCAGGGTCGGTGCGGCGGGGGCGCCGAGGCCGCCGCTGGCCGTCACCATGCGGACGCCAGGTGACGACGTGGACCTGGCGATCGGATTCCTGTTGACCGAGGGCATCATCAGGTCGGCTGGCGACGTCCGGACGGCGCAGCTGTGCGCCGGGGATCAGGAGCCGAACACCTACAACGTCGTCGACGTGGCGCTGGCGGCCGGGGTGCCGGCGCCCGAGGTCGATCCGGCAAGGAACTTCTACACCACCTCCTCGTGTGGGGTGTGCGGGAAGGCGAGCATCGACGCGGTGCGGACCCGGTCGCTCTTCGACGTCGCCGCGGACGACGTCCGGGTGGCGCCGGCGGTGCTTGCCGGGCTGCCGGACGCGCTGCGGGAGGGGCAGCGGGCCTTCAGGACGACGGGTGGGCTGCACGCGGCGGGGCTCTTCACGGCCGGCGGGGAGCTGGTCTGCCTGCGGGAGGACGTGGGGCGGCACAACGCCGTCGACAAGGTCGTCGGGTGGGCGGTGCGGCAGGGGAGGCTCCCGCTCGCCGGTCACGTGCTGATGGTGAGTGGCCGGGCCAGCTTCGAGCTGTGCCAGAAGGCGTGGATGGCCGGCATCCCCGTGCTCGCGGCGGTGTCGGCGCCGAGCACGCTCGCCGTGGACGTGGCCGCCGAGGCCGGGCTGACGCTCGTCGGCTTCCTGCGGGGGCAGACCTTCAACGTTTACGTCGGCGCGCAACGCGTCGTCGGGCTGGAGCAGGTCGCCGCTCCCGTCGCACGATCGGCGGCAGCGACTGCGGTGACAGCCCCCGGTCCAGGATCTCGGCCATGAGCTTGGCGGCGCTGTAGCCCGGATCGGCGTCCAGGGCGCGCTCGACGGCGATGCGGGAGCGCACCCCGTTGCCGGAGCGCCACGCCGCATAGGCGACCAGCATCGCGGCGGGCGCGGCGAACGCCGGGGCGCAGCGGCGCAGCACGTCGGTCCACAGGCGCTCGTGGACCTCGAGGGCGGTCTCGCCGTCGCGGTCGATGCGCATCCACGCCTCGTCGCGCAGGCGCAGGCTGTGGATGAGGAACGCCAGCCAGGCGATCTCCTCGTCGGCGAGCCAGTCGCCGGCGCGGGTGCGGCGCAGCGCCGCGTCGAGGGCGGCGATGCCGTCGGACGGGGTGCCGGTGGACTGGGCGAGGCGTGCCTGGGCGTGCCGGGCCGCGCGCTCGGCCGCATCGAGGGCGGCGCCGGTCGGTGCGGCGAGGCTGCCGACGAGGGCGGCCCGGTCGGGCAGCGCGACCATGCCGATGAGCGTGGCGGTGGCGGCGATCGCCGATGCGGCGACGTCATAGGGCACGCCGTCCGCCGGGCAGCAGCCGGCCGAGTCGCAGATGAGGGACCGGTATCGCCCCTCGTGCGCCCACAGCATCTCGTGCACGGCGATGCCGTGGCGGCGCAGCTCGGCGCTGGTGGCGAGCAGGAGCGGCTCGACGCGCTCGGATGCGCCGTAGCCGATCAGCACGACGTGGTCGACGTGCTGGCGCCGGAACATGTCGACATACCCCTCGGCGAGGGTGTTGACGTCCTCGCCTGGGTCGGGCAGGTCGTCGCGCATGTGGAAGCGGAGCCGCCGGCCGCGCACGCCGAGGCCCACGATGCTGTCGGCCGGATGGAACCCGAACAGGTAGGGCGTGCCGGCCAGGATGTCTTCGGGTGTGCGCAGCCGCAGCCGGGGCTGGGCGATGGTGGAGGTCGCGGTGGTCATGCACCCGAGCCTGGCGGTCGCCGCCACGCACGGGAACTAGCGGTTTTCGGCTGTGGACAACGTCCGTTTCGATCCACAGCCGCGACCCGGCACTTGACAGTCCGGACTAGTACTGGAACCGCTGCTCGTGCAGATCGATACCGTCCTGCCAGTCCTTCCCGCCGGGGTGCAGGTCGATGGAGAGCGTGACCCTGGCGAGGGCGTCATAGCCGGCCGCGTGCAGGCACCGGATGGCGTCGAGGTTGCGGGCCGCCGGCGAGATGCTCAGCTGCCCGAGGCCGCGCCGCCGGGCCTGGTCGGCCACGTGCTCCAGCAGCGCCCGACCGATCCCCTCGCCGCGCCGGGCCGACGCCACGACCAGCGGCTCGACCTGGCCACCGCGGCCGTCGAGGATGAGTCCGACCATGCCGACCACGCCGACGCCGACGATATCCGCGACCCACATGCCGGACAGGTCGAGCCGGGTGAGGTACTCCTCGAACGCGGCACCCGGATCACCGTTCACGGGTGGCGCGGCGGGATAGAGGTGGTGATGTTCCTCGGCCAGCTCCGCCCACAGGTGGCGGCACTCTCGATGGTCCGTCGGTCGGTACGCCCGGATCGTCGGCTGCAGCGTCGCGACGCCGCCAGCCACGCCGCCATCTGCGCGAACAGTCACCATGTATCCATGCTTACTCCGGTGCGTGGCTCCGCGACACCCACATCGCGGTATTGCACCCGAGGCGACCGACCACTGACCGTTTCACGCCTTTTGTTGCATCACGCGGATCGCGACCAGAAGGTTACTGATCCGGACGGTTAGCGATAACATCAGAAATGGCTCGCAGCTAAACGACGAAGGGACCGTCGGGTCGGGACGGTCCCTTCGCAGTTTGCTCAGATTCGTTACGGCAGGCGGAATTCGCCGTCGGTGTCGACCGCCGCGATGAAGGTCTCCCACTCGGCGCGGGTGAAGCGCACCGACCCGGCGTCCGGGGCGTTGGAGTTGCGGACCTCGACGACGCCGTCGACGAACCGCGCTTCGACACACTGTCCGTTGTTACCGCTTCGGGTGGGCTTGTGCCACCGCTCGTTCAGCGCAGCCATCTGCGCACTCCTTCGTTTGTCAGGCCGTCTCAGCGAACACCAGCTCGATCAACTTGACCGACTCGAATGGGCTGAGGGCGGCGGCTCGCAGACTTTCGAACACGTCGTGATACCGCTGGACGTCTCCGGCTTCCTGGTAGATGTCGCCGGCCATGGCTTCGGCATACACGACACTTGGTGCACCTTGGAACTTGAGGATCGCGAATGATCCAGCCATGCCGGCATAGGCCCCTCCGCTGAACGGAAGGATCTGGACCGTCACGTTCCTCGCCCGGCCCATTTCGGCCAGGTGCTTGAGCTGCGACCGCATGACGTCGGGTCCACCGATGAGCCGCCGGATGACGCTCTCGTCGAGGACCGCGATGAACTGCAATGGATCATCAGCCTTGGTGAGCAGCTCCTGGCGCTCACGACGGGCGCTGACGTGCGCCTGGACGGCGTCCTCGGACTCGCCCGACGGGGAGGCGGCGGCGAGCAGCGCTCGCGTGTACTCCTCGGTCTGGAGCAGCCCTGGCACCACCAGCGCCTCGTAGTCGCGCATCTCGATCGCGTTGGACTCGAGGCCGATGTAGCGGGAGTAGTGACTCGGCAGGTCGCCGAAGCGGGCGAACCAGCCTCGGGTCTTGCCTTCCTTCGCGAGCGCGATCAATGTCTCCGTCAGATCGCGATCATCAACGTCGTAAATCTTGAGCAACTGTTCGAGGGTGCTCCGGCGGATGCCGACCTTCCCGCCTTCCATGCGGCTGATCGTGCTGGGCGAACAGTCGAGTTGCAGGCCGACGTCCTCAGTGGTGAGCCTCGCCTGCTCGCGCAGCCGTCGCAGCTGTTTGCCCAACTGGAAGCGGGGGAACGTGGGGCTATGCGCGTGGGACACCGCTCACCTCCATTACTCAAGACGAGTGTGTCCGTTACCGGGTTGTCGCGCAAGCATGTCCGTCAGTGAGCGATTGGGTTGCTCTACTCAACTTTGACCGAACGTATTGCCCCTGGAAACCTGCACATGCATTCTGAGGCGGTCAGGTGGTTCATCTGCCGGAGGGAGATCCGTCGTGATCGAAGACGACGAGATCCTGCTCGAAGGCGCGCCGCGGCTGTTCGGCATTGTCGCCGATCCCTTCGACGACGACCATCCTCAAGTGGTCGCCTGGGGTCACGAGCTGCCGGATCAGGCCGTGCTCACGTGGCGCCTGGGCAATGGGAAGTCCGAGATCGCCGTCTTCCGCTCCGCGGAGGCCGCGCTCGCGACCGCTCAGCAGCTGTATCCCGCCCGCATCCTGTGGGCCGCAGCGGTGCAGAGGGTCTGATGGCCGTCATCTACGACCATGCCGTGACGGACGCCCGCCGCCTGGTGGCCCGCCACCAAGCGGTGCGGATCCAGCAGGTCACACGCTGTGCGGCCGGCTGCGCGCACTGGCCCTGCAAGCCGTTCTCCACCGCGTGGGCAGTGGTGACCCGCAACTCCAACACGCGCGCCGGCCGCTGACCCGCGCACACAGTGACGAACGCCGGACTAGATCGACGACGAGCAGTCCGACAGGTCTGACTGATCGGCCGACCCCTTTCGGGATCGATGGCCGCAGTGCACCTTCACCGCTTCCGGCTTGCCCTTGAGCTTGCCGTCCCAGCCCGGCCACGCCCGGTTCTGGATGGGATCCTTGGTGGGCGAGGGCGTCGGCTTCGGCGGCTTGACCACCGGCGGCGGGGTGGTGGTCACCGGCACCGTGACCGGTGGCGCCTGGAGCTCCGGCGCCGGGGTGGAGATCGGCGCTTTGCTGCCCGTACCGATGGAGATGCCGCCGCCCGAGCCACCGGACGCCTGGGCGGTGGCGTGCGGCCTGACCGCGGTTGCCGGCGGCAGCGGTGCGGTCGGTTGGGCCGCGATCGACGGCGCGCCGGAGCTGTGCAGCCCGCTGCTGGGTGTCGGATCGAGCACGAGCGGTCCGGGTCGCGGCTCGGCGACGATCGGCGCCCGGACGGACGGCGCCGTGTCCAGCGAGGCGCTGCCGGCCGCGACGACGATCAAGGTCGGCACCGAGGTCAGGGCCACGAGCAGGGCGGAAATGAGCAGCGGCCGGCGGTTCGGCGAGAAGATGCGGTGCGTGCGGACGTCGGATTCCAACTGAGCGCTCCAGTGTGCGGGGGAATGCAGTACGAAGCTCATAGGACTAACTGCCACGCACCGGACGAGGATCTGCCCGTTCTGGAGGGATTTTTCGACCTTGAAACCCCGCGGAACCCCAACTCCATGGTGTCGATCCACACGCCTTCTGCGATGCTGGACACACACCGGCAACGGGGCTGTAGCGTCCGCATACCCTGCGACTGAGCCCCAGGGCCGGCTCCCGGGCGTGATCCACTCACACCCACCGCGACGCGCCGGCCTCAACAGGGCCGCCGCGTAGCAGCCACCCCCGCTGCGCGGCAGGGTTACCCCCGCTGCCGACGCGAGAGACCGACAGGGAGATACGGATGGCGAAGGGCGACGCAAAGGCCCGGACGTCAGCAACACGGGCCGCGCCTGAACCCGCGTTCGTGCAGCTGCTCACCCCTGAGGGAGACCGGGTCGAACACCCCGACTACACGGTCGACTTCACCGACGAGGAATACCGCGCGCTCTATCACGACCTCGTCGTGGTCCGGAAGCTCGACGCCGAGGCGACCGCCCTGCAGCGCCAGGGTGAGCTGGGCATCTGGGCGAGCCTGCTGGGCCAGGAGGCGGCGCAGGTCGGCTCGGGCCGGGCGCTGCGCACGCAGGACATGGCGTTCCCGACCTACCGCGAGCACGGCGTGCTCTACTGCCGCGGCGTCGACCCGATCGCCCCGCTGACCCTGTTCCGCGGGGTCGACCAGGGCGCCTGGGACCCGAACGAGTTCAAGTTCGGCATGTACACGATCGTCATCGGCGCACAGACGCTGCACGCGACCGGATACGCGATGGGCATCAGCAAGGACGGCAAGGTCGGCTCCGACGACGGCGAGGCCGTCATCGCCTACTTCGGCGACGGCGCCACCAGCCAGGGCGACGTCAACGAGGCGTTCATCTGGGCCTCGGTCTTCAACGCGCCGATGGTGTTCTTCTGCCAGAACAACCAGTACGCGATCTCCGAGCCGCTCGAGCGGCAGACGCGCGTCCCGCTGTATCACCGCGCCAGCGGCTTCGGCTTCCCCGGCCTGCGGGTCGACGGCAACGACGTGCTCGCCTGCTACGCGGTCACCCGCAAGGCCCTCGACGACGCCCGCCACGGCCAGGGCCCGTCGCTGATCGAGGCCTACACCTACCGGATGGGCGCCCACACCACGTCGGACGACCCGACGCGCTACCGCATCGCCAGCGAGGTCGAGGCCTGGCAGGCCAAGGACCCGATCAAGCGGCTGCGGGTGTACCTGGACAAGCAGAGCATCGCCGGCGACGACTTCTTCGCCGCGGTCGACGAGGAAGCCCGGGTCGCCGCCGCCGACCTGCGCGAGCGGGTCCTCACCATGCCCGACCCGAATCCGCGGACCCTGTTCGACCATGTCTACCCGCACGGCTCACCCGAGCTCGACCAGCAGCGGGAGCAGTTCGACAAGTACATGGCGTCGTTCGAGGGGAGTGGGCACTGATGGCCGAGACCCTGACGATCGGCAAGGCGCTCAACATCGGCCTGCGCCGGTCGATGGAGCGCGACCCGAAGGTCCTCATCATGGGCGAGGACGTCGGCAAGCTCGGCGGCGTCTTCCGCATCACCGACGGCCTGCAGAAGGACTTCGGCGACGAGCGCGTCATCGACACGCCGCTGGCCGAGTCCGGCATCATCGGCACCGCCGTCGGCCTCGCGATCCGCGGCTACCGCCCGGTGTGCGAGATCCAGTTCGACGGCTTCGTCTACCCGGCCTATGACCAGATCGTGTCGCAGGTCGCGAAGATGCACTACCGCTCCCAGGGCAAGGTCCGGCTGCCGATCGTCATCCGGATCCCGTTCGGCGGCGGCATCGGCGCGGTCGAGCACCACTCCGAGTCACCCGAGGCCTACTTCGCGCACACCGCGGGGCTGAAGGTCGTCTCCTGCTCCAACCCCGACGACGCGTACTGGATGATCCAGCAGTCGATCGAGTCCGACGACCCGATCATCTTCATGGAGCCCAAGCGCCGCTACTGGGAAAAGGGCCAGGTCAACATCGACGCCGCGAGCGTGCCGCTGCACGTCTCGCGGGTCGTGCGGACCGGCGCCGACGCCACCGTCCTCGCCTACGGGCCGATGGTCCGCACCGCGCTGGACGCCGCGACCGCCGCCGCCGAGGACGGGCGCGAGCTGGAGGTCATCGACCTGCGCACGCTCTCCCCGCTGGACATGGGCCCGGTCTACGACTCGGTGCGCCGCACCGGCCGCGCGATCGTCGTCCACGAGGCACCTGGCAACCTGGGCCTCGGCTCGGAGATCGCCGCCCGGATCACCGAGGAGTGCTTCTACTCCCTCGAAGCGCCGGTCCTGCGCGTCACCGGGTTCGACACGCCATACCCGGCCGCCCGGGTCGAAGAGGAATACCTGCCCGACCTCGACCGGGTGCTCGACGCCGTCGACCGCTCGTTCGGGTTCTAGGGGGACGCGCAGTGACGGTCAAAGAGTTCAACCTTCCCGACCTCGGCGAAGGCCTCACCGAGGGCGAAATCCTGAAGTGGCTGGTCAACGTCGGCGACACCATCGAGCTCAACCAGCCGATCGTCGAGGTCGAGACCGCGAAGGCAGCGGTCGAGATCCCCGCCAAGTGGGCCGGCAAGGTCGCCACGATCTTCCACCCCGAAGGCACCATGGTGGAGGTCGGCGCCCCGATCATCGCGATCGACACCGACCCGTCGGGCAGCGCCACGCTGACCCCGCCGGCCGTGGCACCGTCCGCGGCGTCCCTGGCCGCCGTCGACATCGCCGGTGACGCGCCGGTTGAGCCCGGCATGATCGGCGGTCCCGCGCCCGGTGGCCGCACCGCCGTCCTCGTCGGCTACGGCCCCAAAACCGCCGCCGCCAAGCGCCGGCCAAGAACAACAACAAATGCAACTGCAGCCTTGGTACAGACGGAGCCTCCCGCTCCGCCCGTAGCGCCGGCTGCGATCACGGTCGAGTCCTCGGCCGCGACGCGCCCCGCGCCAGGGTCCGTGTTGGCCAAGCCCCCGGTCCGCAAGCTGGCCCGGGACCTGGGCGTCGACCTGGTCGGCATCGCCGGCACCGGCCCCAACGGCTCGATCACGCGCGACGACGTGCTGTCCGTGTCGTCCACCTCCGCGCCCGCTGAGGCCGCCGCTCCCGCGGCGGTCAGGGTCGGCCGCGAGGAGCGGATCTCCGTCAAGGGCGTGCGGAAGCTGACCGCCGAGAACATGGTGGCCAGCGCCTTCACCGCCCCGCACGTCACCGAGTTCCTGACGGTCGACGTCACCCGCTCGATGAAGGCCCTCGAACGGCTCAAGGGCAAGCGCGACTGGCGCGACGTGCGGGTGTCCCCGCTGCTCATGGTCGCCAAGGCCGCCCTGGTCGCGCTCAAGCGCTATCCGATGGTCAACTCGTCGTGGCACTCGTCCGGCGACGCCCCCGCCGAGATCGTGGTCAAGCACTACGTCAACCTCGGCATCGCCGCGGCGACGGAGCGCGGCCTGATCGTGCCCAACGTGAAGGATGCCGACGCGCTCACCACCCGGGAGCTCGCCGACGCCCTCAACGCCCTGGTCGCCACCGCCCGCGAGGGCAAGACGTCCCCGGCGGCGATGAGCGGCGGCACGTTCACGATCACCAGCGTCGGCCCGTTCGGCATCGACACCGGCACCCCGATCCTGCCCCCGGGCGAGTCGGCGATCCTGGTGTTCGGCGCCATCCGCGACACCCCCTGGGTCCACAAGGACAAGATCAAGATCCGGCAGGTGACGACGCTCGGCCTGTCGTTCGACCACCGGATCATCGACGGCGAGCTGGGCTCGAAGTTCCTGCGTGACGTCGGCGCCTTCCTGGAAGACCCGGAGGGCTCCCTGCTCGCCTGGAGCTAGTTCAAACAGCAGTCCAATTCACGGCAGGTGGCCCGGCGCAGTAGCGCCGGGCCACTGTCATATGGCCGACGAACAGGGCGTTTGCGCAGGCAGTACACCTACGAATCGTCGGCTGGTGCGCCGCGTCACGTGCTATTCGCTGGCTATGGATCTTCTGATGAGCGTGTAATGAACGGGAAGCAAGAGTCGTCCTTACACACCAAGGAGCCAGCAGTGAGCACCTTCATGGAGCGTTACCGCGCCCGCCGCAACGCCGCCCGCCGCCTCGACGCCATCGAGCGCGCCATCGCCAAGAACCCGTCGAGCGCCCTGCGCGACGAACTCCACGCCATGCTCAGCCGAAGTTGAGCGTGCGCCCCACGCCCCCAGCCATCACACTCAGCCGCCCTGGTCCGAACCCTCCCCGGACCGGGGCGGCTGCTTGTCGTTCACCTATTCTGGGAGCGTTCTGGGAGCGCAGGTCGTGCGAACCTGAGCCTCCGCTCTGCCATGTACGGTTCGGGTCGACTACGGTCGCAAGGGTCTGACCCACAGGAGGCACGATGACGTCCGACCAGCCCCACCCGTCCGAAGCGGACGAGAGTGCGGCGAGCGCGCCGAGCTCACCCCCGCCCGGCACGCCACCGGCCGGCACCGTGCGCGCCACAGCGTCGGTCCCCATGCCGACCAGGCCTCCTGCCCAGCCGACCTCACCGGCCGCGCCGCCCATACCCGCGACGTATGGCACCCCGGTCCCGCCCGCGGAGCCTTCTGCCCCGCCGCCTCCTGCCGTTCCTTCGACCGCTTCGAGCGGGGAGGCGTCCGAGGACGGCGCGCAACCAGCCCGCCCCGGGCCGTTCCCGCCGGCCGGGCCGTTCGCGCCGCCCGCCGGACCGCTTCCGGCCCGCGTGCCACCGCCGCCGAACGCGCCACCTGGCCCGCCCGGCAGCTTCCCCGGCTTCACCCCGGCCGCACAGTCCGCGGACACGCCACCCACGCCGCCCACCGGGAGCGCCCAGGTTCCCGTCCCGGGCACGGTCTCGGGTGGCCCGTCCGGCTCGGCGCAGGCTCCCGGCTATCCGGTGTCCGGCAGCCCGTCCAGCTCGGCCCAGGTGCCGGGCCAGGTCTCCGGCGGGCAGCAGGTCTCGGGCGCGGCACAGGTTCCTGGCTCGCAGCAGAATCCTGGCGCGCAGCAGGTTTACGGCGCGCAGTATGGCAACGCCCCGGTCTCCGGCGCGGCGCAGGTGTCCGGCGCGCCGCACGGCAACGCCCCGGTCTCCGCGGCCCCCGTCTCCGGCAGCGCGCGGACCTACGGCACCGCTCAGGTCTCCGGCAGCGCCCAGGTCCCGGGCGCCATCCAGCCGCCCCCGCCCGGCGCATCGCAGGCACCGGGCCAGCCGTCCTCGTACGGCACCGCCTCGGCCCCACCGGCACCCGCCGCCTCGTCCTCCGCACCGCCGGCGGGTTACGGCGCCCCGACCTCCGCTCCCCCGGCGACGTACGGCGCCCCGACCTCCGCGCCGCCCGCCGGCTACGGAGCGCCGTCGGCTTCCGCACCGCCGGCCAACTACGGTGCACCGAGTTCGCCGCCGCCCGCCGCGTACGGCGCACCGCCGGCTTCCGCACCGCCGGCTTCCGCACCGCCGGCTTCCGCGCCGCCGGTTTCCGCGCCGCCGTCCTCCGCACCGCCGGCCACGTACGGCGCACCGTCCTCGGCACCGCCGGCCACCTATGGTGCGCCGACGTCCGCGCCGCCCGCCACCTACGGCGCACCGGCCTCCGGGCCGCCCGCCGGCGCGGTCCCGGCACCGCCCAACCTGGGCAAGATCCCACCGGCGTCGTACGCGGCCCGCGCCCAGGTCTCGGTCCCGCCGGCGAGCGCCCCACCCGCGAGCGCACCGCCAGCGGGCGGACCGACGTCGGCGTACCCGACGTCGGCCCCACCGGCGACCGGCATCTACCAGGCGTCCGCGCCGCCCGCCACCAACATTCCGGCGTCCGGCCCTCCCGCGACCGGCATCTACCAGGCGGCGCCGCCCCCGGCGACCGGCGTGTATCAGGCCTCGGTGCCCAGTGCCGCCGGTGGACCGCCGTCCGGACCGCACTACAGCGACCTCGTCACCATGCCGGGCGACCCCCCGCCGCAGGCGGCGGCACCGGTCGGCGGCGATCCGGCGGTACCGACGCCGCCGGCCGCACCGAAGAGCAAGCGTGGACTCGTCCTGGGCCTGGTCGTGGTGGTGGTCGTGTTCCTGCTCGCGGTCGCGGGCACCGGCATCGTCGTGGCGCTCAACAACGCCGGCAGCACCAGTTTCGCGGTCAACTCGTGCGTCAAGCAGGACGGCGACTCGGCGAAGAAGGCCAGCTGCTCGGACAAGGACTCGTTCACCATCGTGCAGAAGGTGGAGAAGCCGGAGAGCTGCTCGGACGCCAGCCAGCCGTATGTGGTGCTGCAGCACAAAGGCCAGAAAGACGAGGTCCTCTGCCTGCGGCCCGCCGCGCAGAAGTGACGTAGGCGCCCTGGCCCAGAAGTGGACCAGGGCCCTCGGGCAGACTTGGTGGCATGACCGACCCGGCGCAGTCGCCACTGCTCAAAGCCCGCGTCCGCGCTCCCGAACTGCGGGGGCGAGGATGGCTCAACACCGACGGACTCACCCTGTCTGATTTGCGCGGAAAAATTGTCATTCTCGACTTTTGGACCTTCTGCTGCATCAACTGCCTGCACGTGCTCGATGAGCTGCGCCCGCTGGAGGAGCGCTTCGCCGACGTGCTGGTGACGATCGGGGTGCACTCGCCGAAGTTCGAGCACGAGAAGGACGCCGCGGCGCTCGCGGCCGCCGTCGAGCGGTACGGGGTCGACCACCCCGTGCTCGACGACCCCGAGATGGACATGTGGCAGCAGTACGCGGCGAAGGCCTGGCCGACGCTCACCGTCATCGACCCCGAGGGCTACGTCGTGGCGACGATGGCCGGCGAGGGGCACGCCGAAGGGCTGGCGCGGCTGGTCGAGGAGCTCGTCCGCGTCCATGACGCGCGCGGGACGCTGCGGCGCGGGGACTCCCCGCACGTCGCGCCGAAGACCGCCGACGAGACCGTGCTGCGGTTCCCCGGCAAGGCGCTCGCCCTCGCCGACGGGCATTTCCTGGTGGCGGACTCGACGCATCAGTCGCTGGTCGAGCTCGACACCGACAACGAGACGCTGATCCGGCGGATCGGCACCGGGCAGCGCGGCCGCAAGGACGGCACGGATCCCGAGTTCTCCGAGCCCGGCGGGCTGTGCCTGCTGCCGCCGCACGTGGCCGAGGTCGCGGGCTACGACGTCGTCGTCGCCGACACCGTCAACCACCTGCTGCGCGGCCTGAAGCTTGCCACCGGCGAGGTCACCACGGTCGCCGGCAGCGGGCGGCAGTGGCGCGGCACCGTCGACTTCGACGCGCACGACTCCCTGGCGGTCGACCTGTCGTCGCCGTGGGACGTGGCGTGGTTCGACGACCGGGTCGTGGTCGCGATGGCCGGCATCCACCAGCTGTGGTGGTTCAACCCGGTGCAGCGCACGGCCGGCATGTATGCGGGCACAACCGTCGAGGCGCTGCGGGACGGGCCGCTGCACGATGTGTGGATGGCGCAGCCGTCCGGGCTGTCCGCGGCTCCTGACGGCACGAAGCTGTGGATCGCGGACAGCGAGTCCAGCGCGATCCGCTGGATCGAGGACGGCCGCCTGTCGACCGCGGTCGGCCAGGGCCTGTTCGACTTCGGCCACGTGGACGGCCCGGCCGACCAGGCGTTGCTGCAGCACCCGCTCGGCCTGCTCGCCCTCGCCGACGGCAGCGTGCTCGTGGCCGACACGTACAACGGCGCCGTCCGCAGGATCGCCGACGGCGTCGTGACCACCGTCGTCGACGGCCTCAAGGAGCCGAGTGACCTGGTGTTCACCGCGACCGGCGACGTGGTGGTCGTCGAGTCCGGCGCGCATCGGCTCGTCCGCCTCGCGCCCGGCACGCTCGCGGCGGCGGGTGTCGACGTCGCCGGCGTGCGGCACCGCACCGAGCGTCCCTCGACGATGCTCGCGCCCGGGGAGGTCGAGCTCGACCTGATCTTCGAGCCGGCGCCGGGGCAGAAGCTCGACGAGTCGTTCGGCCCGTCGACCCGGCTGGAGGTGTCGGCCTCGCCGCCGGAGCTGCTGATCGAGGGCGCCGGTGTGACGCAGAGCCTGCAGCGCCGGCTGGTCCTCTCCGCCGACGTGACCGAGGGTGTCCTGCAGGTCGTGGCCCAGGCGGCGACCTGCGACATCGACGCGGAGTTCCCCGCCTGCCACCTCACCCGGCAGGACTGGGGCGTCCCGATCCGGGTCGTCAAGGACGGCGCCGCGCGGCTGCCGCTGGTGCTCCGCGGCCTGGACCAGACCTCCTGAGCCGACTAGCCGATTAGGCGACTGAGGAGACTGAGGAGACTGAGGAGACTGAGGAGACTGAGGCGAGGTCAGGCGAAGGGTGTCAGCGGTACGTCGGCGGCCAGGAGTGCCGCGCGGACCGCTGACGCCATCGCCACCGCGCCTGGGGTGTCGCCGTGCACGCAGAGCGACTCGAAGGGCACGGTCAGCACGGAGCCGTCGACGGTGACGACCTCGCCGTCGCGAGCCATCCTGACGGCGCGTTCGACGACCGCGTCGACGTCGGTCAGGACGGCGCCGTCGGTGCTTCGCGGGACCAGGCGGCCGTCGGGGAGGTAGCCGCGGTCGACGAAGCCCTCGCCGACCACCCGCAGGCCGGCCTCCCCCGCCAGCCGGGCCAGGACCGAGCCCGGCTGGCACAGCACCGGAAGCCCGTGCGCGTGCGCGGCGGCGACGACGGCCGAGGCGTGGCCGGAGTCGACGGCGGCGGTGTTGTACAGGGCGCCGTGCGGCTTGACGTAGGAGATCGGGCCGAACGCCGACAGGGCGCCGATCTGGTAGCGCAGCTCGTCGGTCAGCGTGGCCGGGTCGACGTCGATGCGGCGGCGCCCGAAGCCGGCCAGGTCGCGGTAGCTGACCTGGGCGCCGATCCGCACGCCGAGGTCGACGGCGCGGGCGCAGACCCGGCGCATGGTGCTCGGGTCGCCGGCGTGGAAGCCGCAGGCCACGTTGGCGCTGGTAACGATCTCCAGGAGGGCGTCGTCGTCACCGAGGGTCCAGATGCCGAAGCCTTCGCCGAGGTCACTGTTGAGGTCCACAAAAACGAACGGTATCGCCCGGGCGGGCCTGGGCGAGCAGTGACAGGTCGCCGGGGTCGACGACGGCGACGACCGGGTAGCCGCCGGTGGTGGGGTGGTCGGCGAGGAAGACCAGTGGCTGGCCGGAGGCGGGCACCTGCACGGCGCCGAGGACGATGCCTTCGCTGGGAAGTTCGCGCTGGTGGGCGCGGGTGAGGACGGGGCCGGTGAGCCGGGCACCGACGCGATTGCTGTCGTTGCCGATGGTGTACGCCCCAGCGAGCAGCGCCGCCGTGTCCGTGAAGTAGTCGGCGCGGGGACCCCAGGTGAGGCCGAGCGTGACCGGCCCGCCGAGCGCGGGGCAGGGTGCCACGTCCACGGTCGACGGGTCGCCGGCCGGAGCACCGATCGCCAGGGCGTCGCCGGCCCGGACGACGGGTGGACCGAGCGCGGAAAGGGTGTCGGTCGCGCGGCTTCCCAGTACCGGCGGCGCAGCGAACCCACCGGAGAGGGTGAGATATCCACGCAGCCCCGCGACGGCCCGGCCGACCTCGACGCGGTCACCGGGGCGGAAGGCGACGGGGGCGTTGATCGGCGCGGGCCGGCCGCCGACGCGGAGTGGCGCCGCGGCCCCGGTGAGGGCGAGGGTGCCGGCGAAGGGCAGCGTCGCGGCGAACGGGCCGATCGTGATCTCCAGGCCGGCGCAGGTCGCGGGGTTGCCGACGAGCCGGTTGCCGAGCAGGAGGGCCGACTGGTCGAGGGCGCCGGAGCGTGGCACGCCGAGGTGCGCGAACCCGGGTCGCCCGAGGTCCTGCAGGGTCGTCAACGGTCCGGCGACCTCGACGAGGAGGGCCCGGGTCACGCGGCCACGAACCTGACGGTGCGGCCGGGGGTCAGCAGGGCCGGCGGGGTCCGGTCGATGTCGAACAGGACGGTGTCGGTGCGGCCGACGAGCTGCCAGCCGCCGGGCGACGCGGTCGGGTAGATCCCGGCGAACTCCGCGGCGAGCCCGACCGACCCGGCCGGGACGCGGGGGCGCGGGCTGGCCAGGCGCGGCACGGACCAGGGCAGGCCGCTGAGATACGCGAACCCGGGTGCGAACCCGCCGAACGCCACCCGGAAGACGGCATCGGTCAGCGCGGTGACGACGGCATCCTTGGAAGTGCCGACCAGTGTCGCCACCGACTCGAGGTCGGGTCCGTCGAAGGTGACCGGGATGTCCAGGTCGTCGGCGGTGACGGGGGCGGCTGACGGCGGTGGCCAGGAGCGCAGCGTCGCGGTCAGGGTCGTGACGGAGGACACCCCGTCGAGCAGGACGGTGCGCGCACCGGGGACGATGTCGGTGACGTCCAGTCGACCGGCGGTCCGCTCGGCGTCCAGCGCGGCGAACCAGGCCAGCGGGTCATCGACCTCGATCAACAGGGCCGAGGTCCCGACCGGGCGGATCTCCATGACCGCCACCATAGACACGAACACCAACTCGACGACGGAACTCTACTTGCGAGTAACCTACGGTACCGTAACCTGGAGGGCGTGACTGTGAACACCGAGACCCGCCTGCGCCCGGTCGACCTCGGCAAACCCAGAATGCGCGGCTGGCTGCACACCTATGCGTTCGGCGCTGCCATCGTCTGCGGCATCGTGCTGTGTTCTCTCGCGGCGGCCCGTCCGGGCTGGTCGCCGTTCGTGAGCTGCCTCGTGTACAGCCTCACGGTGTGCGCGTTGTTCGGCACCAGCGCGCTCTACCACCGCCGCGTCTGGTCACCCGAGGGCTACAAGCTGATGCGACGCCTGGACCACTCGATGATTTTCGTGTTCATCGCGGGCACGTACACACCCTTCAGCGTGCTGCTGCTGGAGGGGCGCACCGGCCAAATCATCCTGGCCGTGGCGTGGGGTGGCGCCCTGCTGGGCGTCGGCATGAAGATGATCTGGCCGCACGCGCCGAGATGGCTGTCCGCGCCGCTCTACATCGCGCTCGGATGGGTTGCCGTCGTCGTGCTGCCGGACATCCTGCACACGGGCGGGGTCACGGCGCTGGTGCTGACGATCACCGGGGGCGCGTTCTACACGATCGGCGCGGTCTTCTACGCGCTGCGCCGGCCCAACCCGTGGCCGACGGTGTTCGGCCATCACGAGTTCTTCCACGCGTGCACCCTCGTCGCGGCGATCCTGCACCACATCGCCATCTACTTCGCGTTGTATGCGAAATAGATGGCGAGGTGAGGAGTGCGTCAGTAGGTCCGGCGGCGGCGCTCTTCGATGACTTCCTCACCCGACGGCGGGATCATCGTGCCACCGGCCGGGGGCGGCGGCGGCACCTGCCGCACCACGGTACGCCGGCGCGAGTTCCAGAAGTACAGCGTCAGGAGCAGGCCGACCAGACCCGCGAGCTGGAAGATCCAGCCAATGGTGTCGAGGTTGAACGGCCCGAGGTCAGTGTCGTCCAGGCCGAACGTAAGGATCGCTCCGACAACGATCAGAAGGATGCTTCCGCCGATACCCATCGAGGGCCTCCAGGGCGTTGGGTTGGTAACCGTCTCTGCATGTCGGGGTTACCCACCTGTGACGCCGCTCAATCGGGCACCCTGGACGGCATGACCGAGCGCACGCTGATCCTGCTCCGCCACGCCAAGTCCGTGGACCCGGATCCGTACCCGACCGATCTCGAACGGCCGCTGAGCCCCCGCGGCCGCCGCGATGCCGCCGCGGCCGGCGAGTGGCTGCGCGAGCAGGGCCTCCTGCCCGACCTGGTGCTCTGCTCGACGGCGGTGCGCACCCGCGAGACCCTGGAGGGCCTGGCGCTGACCGCTCCCGTGGTGTTCGAGCACCGCCTGTACCTCGGCCCCGCCGACGACACCCTCGACCTGCTGCGCAACGGCGCGCCGGACGTGTCGACGCTGCTGGTGATCGGCCACAACCCGACGCTGTCGATGCTGTCGGACCTGCTCGACGCGGATGCGCTGCCCGACGAGGGCCTGGCGACCAGCGGGATTGCGGTCCACACGGTGCCCGGCGCCTGGCGCGACCTGGAGACCGCCGCCCTGAAGACGCACCACAAATCCCGCGGCTGACACAGAAAAGCGGGAGGGCGCCATTGCCCTCCCGCCAGCTTCTAGAACGTTCTAGAACGCGTCCTCGGACAGGTCCATCGCGTCCAGGGTGGTGGCCTCGACGATCCGGCGGTCCGAGCCGGTCCGGGGCAGCACCTCGCGGGCGAAGAACTTCGCCGCCGCGATCTTGCCCTCGTAGAAGGCGGTCTCCGTGGTGCCGCCAGCCAGGGCTTTGAGCGCCACTTCGGCCTGCCGCTGCAGGAGCCAGCCGACGATGACGTCGCCGAGGGCGAGCAGGAAGCGGCGGCTGTTGAGGCCGACCTTGTAGAGCGCCTGCGGGTCGCCGCCCTGCGCCTCGCCGAGCCAGCCGGTGAAGATGCCGAGCATGGTCTGGACCTCGGTCAGCGCCTTGCCCAGCGCGACCCGCTCGACCTTGAGCTGACCGTTGCCGCCCTCGGCCTCCAGGAACTGCTGGATCTCGCCGGCGACGGTGAGCAGCGCCTTGCCCTGGTCCTTCACGATCTTGCGGAAGACCAGGTCGAGGCTCTGGATCGCGGTCGTGCCCTCGTAGAGGGTGTCGATCTTCGAGTCGCGGACGTACTGCTCCAGCGGGTAGTCCTGCAGGAAGCCGGAGCCGCCGAAGGTCTGCAGCGACTCGTGGCCGAGCAGCTCGTAGGCCCGCTCCGAGCCGACGCCCTTGACCAGAGGCAGCAGCAGGTCGTTGACCCGCTTGGCGATCTTCGCCGCCTTCTCATCGCCGGCGGCCTCGGCCAGGGCGACCTTGTCCTGCCAGGATGCCGTGTACAGCACGAGCGCGCGCAGGCCCTCGGCATAGGACTTCTGCAGCAGCAGCGAGCGGCGCACGTCGGGGTGGTGCATGATCGTGACCCGCGGCGCGGCCTTGTCGGTGCTGGCGAGGTCGGCGCCCTGGACGCGGCTCTTGGCGTAGTCCAGCGCGTTGAGGTAGCCGGTCGACAGGGTCGCGATGGCCTTCGTGCCGACCATCATCCGCGCGTACTCGATGATGAGGAACATCTGACGGATGCCCTCGTGCACGTCGCCGAGCAGCCAGCCCTTGGCCGGGACGTCGTGGCCGCCGAAGGTGACCTCGCAGGTCGTGGAGACCTTCAGGCCCATCTTGTGCTCGACGTTGGTGACGAAGACGCCGTTGCGGTCCTTGAGCTCGCCGGTCTCGCCGTCGAAGTGGAACTTCGGCACGACGAAGAGCGAGAGGCCCTTGGTGCCGGGGCCGCCGACGCCGGGCGTGTTGACCGGGCGGGCCAGCACGTAGTGGACGATGTTCTCGGCGAGGTCGTGCTCACCGCTGGTGATGAACCGCTTGACGCCCTCGATGTGCCAGGAGCCGTCGGCCTGCGGGATGGCCTTGGTGCGGCCGGCGCCCACGTCGGAGCCGGCGTCCGGCTCGGTGAGCACCATCGTCGAGCCCCACTGGCGGTCGACGAAGAGCTTGGCCCACTTCTTCTGCTCCTCGGTGCCCTCGATCCGCAGCGTGTTGGCGAAGGAGGGGCCCGAGGCGTACATCCAGATCGGGGCGTTGGAGCCCAGCACCATTTCGGCGAGGGCCCACCACAGTGCCCGCGGCGCGGCGGTGCCGTCGAGTTCGGCGGGCAGGTCGAGGCGCCAGAACTCGGCGGCCATGAACGCCTCGTACGACTTGCGGAACGACTCGGGCATCTTCACCGAGAAGGTCTTCGGGTCGTACACGGGCGGGTTACGGTCGGCGTCCGTGTAGCTCGCCGCGAGGTCCTCACGGGCCAGCCGCTCGACCTCCGCGAGGATGCTGCGGGCGGTGTCGACGTCGAGGTCGCCATAGGGACCCTGGCCGAAGACCTTGTCGGCGCCGAGCACCTCGAAGAGGTTGAACTCGAGGTCCCGCAGGTTGCTCTTGTAATGGCTCATCGCGGAGTGGCCCCCGTCTCTGGGTCGCTTTTGTAGATCGAGCATGGACGACCGAGGTTACCAGTCGGTAACAGGAATCTTATTACTCGTAAGTAACTTCCGGCAACCCGCCCTGATGGGTGACAGCAGTCACACCTGCGCTTTCACCTGGCTCACCTATCTCGGCAGGTCAGGGTGACCCCTGAGTAGCAGAGGGTGGCAAATGAGTAGCAGGAGGGGAGCGGGTGCGCACGACACGCCGTCACCGGCGGGTGATGTGATCGTTGAGCGGTTACTCGCAGTCAACAGGAGGGCACCGCGATGATCGTCCGGATGATGGGCTCTCTGTTCGCTCCCAAGTACCCGCGGTTCTATACCGGCCGGCACCGCGCCCCGATGCGGCGTTTCGTGCCACGCCCGCGCGTCGTCACGGAATAAGTCGGCACCGAGCAAGTCGACACCGAACAAAGTCGGCACGGAACAGCGGGCCTCAGCCGACGGTCGTCGCTCCGGCGCCGCCGATCTCCCAGCTGGGGACCGTCGCCGGAGCCTTCACACCCTGGTATTCCACCAGGACCAGCGCGATGTCGTCGTCGAGCCGGCCGCGCACCCACTCCAGCAGCGCGCTCTCCAGCGAGGCCAGCCCGTCGCCGACGGTGCCGTGGCCCAGCAGCCGCTGCGCCCGCTCCGCCGTCGGGAAGAACTGCCCGTCGCGGCGCGCCTCCGCCAGCCCGTCGGTGAAGAACAGCAGCCGGTCGCCCGGCTCCAGCCGCTCGACGCGCGGCTTGACCACCGGCATGAAGCCCAGCGGCGGTGCGTTGGACGGCGGGTCGAGCGGGATGACCTGGCCCCGGCGCAGCAGCAGCGGCGCGGGATGCCCGCAGTTGACGATCGTCAACGTGCCGCCGCGCTCCTCGATCAGCGCCGCAGTCACGAAGTCCTCGTCGCCCACCGACCGCGCCACGGCCCGGTCCAGGTCGGCCACGATCGCCCGCAGGTCGGCCCGCTCGAACGCCACGTGCCGATATGAGCCGAGAACGATGCTGGCGAGCCGGACCGCGTCCAGCCCCTTGCCGCGCACGTCACCGATGATCATGCGGACGCCATACGGGGTGTCGAGCGCTTCATACAGGTCGCCACCGATGTCGGCGGCGGCGCTGGCCGAGATGTAGCGCGCCGCGATCGTCAGCGGCCCCAGCTGCGGCCCGAGCGGGCGCAGCACGGCCTGCTGCGCCACGGAGGCGAGCTTGGACAGCTCGGCATACCGGGCGATCTGCCGCTGCCGGATGGCGCCCACGGCGGAGGCGATGCCAGCGGCGAGGATGACCGCGCCGAGGTTCAGCAGCATCACCAGGGTGCGATCGCGGTGGTGCATGAGCTCGATGCTGCAGAACACCAGGGCGAGCACCGTCGAGGCGCTGCCGACCGCGAGGACCTCCGGCCAGGAGGCGAACGCGGCCGCGAGGAACGGCGCGGCGGCCAGCAGCCCGACGTAGTTGGCGTCGGGGCCGTCGGCGACCTCAGCGGCCAGGACCAGGCAGAGCAGCACGAAGGCCGCGCCGACTCCGGCGCGGGCTTCGGGAAGCAACGGTCGTTTCATAGGTCCGATCGACAGCATGCCACCAAAGGGCCGCCGAACCGCTCAAACAAACGGCCGGGATGGGGCACACTTCAGACTTACTTGAGCACCTCGTACCGTGCGTTGATCACTCCGGCACTCACCGAAGCGACCGTGACGAACGCGCCACGGGCGAGGTCGAGACAGCGCCCGCTGACGAAGGGCCCGCGGTCATTGATCCGCACCACGACGGATTTCCCGTTGGCCAGGTTGGTGACCCGGACGCGGGTGTTGAACGGCAGCTCTTTGTGCGCGGCCGTCAGCCCGTCGGGGTCGAAGCTCTCGCCGTTGGCGGTGCGCGACCCGGTGGCGTAGTAGGAAGCTTTGCAGGTGCCGGTGCCCGTCACAGCGCCACCCGTGGCACCCGGCGTCTTGCTCGTCGACGGCTTCTTCGTCGGCGACTTGGTCGCCTCCGGAGACTTGCTGACCTGGGGCGATGCCGAAGGCGAGGCCGAGGGGGCAGCCGAGGCCGAGGTGGACGGCCGGTCGCCGCGGTCCGCGCGGTCCGCCGGGCTGCGACTGCCGTCGATCAGGTCACCGGCCGCGGTCGGCTTCGCATCATCCGAACCCATATTGACGGTTGCGACTGCACCGCCGATAAGGGCGATCGCCGCGACGACGCCGGCGATCAATGGGACGAGATGGCGTCTGGACATTGCGGTATGTCGGCCGGACAACGTCAGCACCCTTCGTTGACAGCATGGCCGTGACCGAACGTATCGGCCCCTCCCTGGCGCCAGTCAAACCGAAGTGCCGTATGCGTGGGGATTTGGCGGGATAGGTCCGGCCGAACGGCTGATACGACAAGGAGCCGAACGGCCGACCCTCCCCGCGCCGTCAGCCGGCGCGGACGATTGCGGCGATACGCTCCGCAGCACCTTCGACCGGAATTTCCTCTTTCTCACCGGTCTTGCGGTCGCGGATCTCCACCAGGCCGTCGGCCAGCCGCTTGCCGACCACCACGATCGTCGGGACGCCGAGCAGCTCCGAGTCGTTGAACTTCACCCCGGGCGAGACGTCCTTGCGGTCGTCGAGCAGCACCTCGAGGCCGGTCGCGGCAATCGCGTCGGCGAGCTGCGCGGCGCCGGCCTTGATCTCCTCGGTCTTGCCCGCGGCGACCACGTGCACGTCGGCCGGCGCCAGCTCGCGGGGCCAGCACAGGCCGCGGTCGTCGGCGGTCTGCTCGGCGACGACGGCGATCGCGCGGGACACGCCGACGCCGTAGGAGCCCATCGTCACCGTGACGGCCTTGCCGTTCTGGTCGAGCACGGTGAGCCCCAGCGCCTTGGCGTACTTGCGGCCGAGCTGGAAGATGTGGCCGATCTCGATGCCACGGGCCAGCTCGAGCGTGCCGCCGTCGACGGGGCACAGGTCGCCGTCCTGGATGCGGACCGCCTCGACCGTGCCGTCGGGGGTGAAGTCCCGCCCGGCGACCAGCTGCATCACGTGCTTGCCGGGCTGGTCGGCGCCGGTGATCCAGCTGGTGCCGGTCACGACCCGGGGGTCCACCAGGTATCGGATCCCGGAGGAGCCCTTCTCACCCAGGACGCCGGGGCCGATGTAGCCCTTCACGAGCGCGGGGTGCTGCTGGAACTCGGCCTCGGACATCGGCGCCACCTCGGCGGGGGCCACCTGGGCCTCCAACCGGCGCAGGTCGACCTCGCGGTCGCCGGGGACGCCGACGGCCAGGGGCTCGCGCTTGCCGTCGGGCAGCGTCAGCATCAGCATGACGTTCTTCAGCGTGTCGCCGGCACCCCAAGCCCGGTCGTCGCGGCGCAGGTCGTCGCGGTCGTTGAACAGCGCGACCAGCGTCTCGATGGTGGGCGTGTCCGGGGTGTCCACGACCCGCGCGGCCGGCTGGCCCTCGATGGCGACGGCGGCGGGCGCGGGGGTGGTGACCGCCTCGACGTTGGCGGCGTAGTCGCCGTTGGTGCAGCGCACGAACGTGTCCTCGCCGATGTCGCAGATCGCGAGGAACTCCTCGGAGGCGCTGCCACCCATCGCGCCGCTCGTCGCGGAGCAGACGACATAGTCCAGGCCGAACCGGTCGAAGATCTTGGCGTAGGCGGACCGGTGCCGCTGGTACGCCGCGGTCAGCCCGTCGTCGTCGACGTCAAAGGAGTAGGAGTCCTTCATGAGGAACTCACGCCCGCGAAGAATGCCGGCCCGGGGGCGCGCCTCGTCGCGATACTTGGTCTGGATCTGGTACAGCGTGAGCGGCAGGTCCTTGTAGGAGGAGTAGAAGTCCTTCACGGCGAGCGTGAACATCTCCTCGTGGGTGGGCCCGAGCAGGTAGTCGCCGCCGCGGCGGTCCTTCAACCGGAAGAGGTTGGCGCCATACTCCGTCCAGCGGCCTGTGGCCTCATAGGGCTCGCGGGGCAGCAGCGCGGGGAAGGTCAGCTCCTGACCGCCGATGGCGTCCATCTCGTCGCGGATGACCCGCTCGACGTTGCGCAGCACCCGCAGGCCCATCGGCAGCAGCGTGAAGATGCCCGGCGCGACGCGGCGGACATAGCCGGCGCGCACGAGCAGCCGGTGGCTGGTCACCTCGGCGTCCGCGGGGTCCTCACGCAGCGTCCGCACGAACAGCGTGGACATCTTCAGCACCATCAGATTCCGCCCTACTTCTCAAACAGGCACTTCTCAAACAGGCCTTCGGCGACGATACCCGTACGACTGCGGTGCGTGACTAGCGGGTTTTGCCGCCGCCGACCGGCTCAACGGCGGGCGCAACGGCGGACTCACCGGCGGCCGATCCTGGCCGGATCGAGCACCATCAGGCGATCGCCGGACGGCCACCAGGCCAACGGACGCGCCACCTGGCTGCGGAACGAGTTGCCGGACGCCTCGGGGGTGCCGTAGGTGCCGACCAGGCCGCTGCGCAGGTCCCAGACTGCGGGCTGCTTCGGGTCGTTCGGGTGCAGCAGGCTCAGCAACGTGCCGCTGACCAGCCAGCCGTCGGTGAGGACGGCGGGGTCGAACCCGTTCGTGGTCACCTGCCACGAGCCGTCGGTGGCCTGGGCGAACCGGAGCCGGTTGTCGTCGATCCCGAGCCAGGTGTCCTGGTCCGCGGCGGTCCACCACGGCGTCGGCTGCGAGCGGGCAACGGGTGTGCGACGTTCACCGGTCATGAGGTTCCACGCCGACGGCTTCGGCGCGCCCGTCGGGCCGGCGGTGACCGCCCACGGCCACCTGGCGATCTTGAAGCCGTCCGAGCCCGCGATTTTCGCCGGGGTACCGCCGTCGAGTGGCACCCGCACGATGCCGCCGTCCGTGAGCGACGACCCGTACAGCGCGCCCTCGGCGATCACGACCCGCTCGCCGGTGTCCTGATCCGAGGTGCGGAACCGCCGCTTGCCGGTGCCGTCGTCACGCATCGACCAGTATTCGAACGTCTGCGAACCGTCCTTGCCGAACGCATACGCGCTCCAGACGATCAGCCCGTCGGCGGCCGTGAACCCGCCCGGCCAGTAGGCCTGCCCCGCGGGCGGGTCGGGCAGCTCGGTGAGGATCCGCTCGGTGTTCGTGCGCACGTCGTACACGGCGAGCGACGCCACCTTGTCGACGCTGGTGCGGATCCCGAGCAGCATCCGGTGCTCGTCGAGCATCGTGATCGGCTCGTTGACGCCCGTGCCGAAGCTCCTCGGGACATTGAGGACCGCCTGCGGCCAGACCTGCTCCACCGGTGCCGCGCTCGTGACCATCGGCTCGATCACGCCCGACAGCGCCGGCGACGGTGTCGTGCCGATCTCGGGCTTCCTCGCGGCGTGGGGCAGCAGCGCCACGCCGCCGAGCACCGCGAGGACCACGGCGCCCGCGAGGCCGCTCCAGCCGGCCCGCCGCACCGCCCGCCGCCGCCGATGCCCCACGTCGACGCGGTCCAGCAGGTCGACCGGCGGCGGTGGGCCCTCGGCCGCGGCCCGCTCGAGGGTCATCCTGAGCTGCTCTTCCACCATCATCGGCTCCTGACCTCGGTGGGACGGTGCGCTTCCAGCCGCGCCCGCAGCGTCTCCAGTCCACGCGCCGCCTGGCTGCGCACCGTGCTCCTGGCGATGCCCAGCAGCACCGCGATCTCGTCGTCGTCGAGCTGCTCGTAATACCGCAGCACCAGCACCGCCCGCTGGCGCCGGCCCAGCGCTCGCAGCGCGTTCCACAGCGTGTCGTCGACCTCGACGTGGGCGAACGCGTCCTGCGGTGACGCCCGGTCGGGCGGCACCTCGACGAGCTGCTCCTGCCGCCGCCTGCGCCAGATCCTGATGTACTGCCGGGCCATCGACCGGCGCACATACGCCTCGACGGCATCCCGGCGGCGGATCCGCGCCCAGCCGCCGCGCAGCCCGATGAGCGCGTCCTGCAACAGGTCGGCCGCGTCCGCCTCGTTGCCGCTGAGCAGGTATCCATACCGCATCAGACTGGCGCCGCGCGCCTGCACGAACTGCACGAACGCCTCGTCAGGTGTCTCGCTCATCGCATCGCCTCCACTGTGTAGAGACGCACGGGCGCCGATCTGCTGCAACCACGCCCGATTCGTCACCCCTACAGCCAAGGCAGGCTCGACGCGGCCACATCCGGCGAAGTCCTAGCCGGTTGTCAGATTTGAAGAACTCTCAGTTACTGCGCTGCTACTTTGAGTAACTATCCGGGTGTAGAGCGCCCCCATCCAGGGATTTGCGCCAACCGAGCACTCCCATCCCGTGTGGACTGACGGAGGAGAAACTCAAGTGCACGTCAACAAACGAACGCGTAGCGGCAGGATAGCTGCGCGCGCCGGCGTCGTCCTGGCGCTCACGGCGACCGCCCTGGTCGTCACCGCACTCCCTAGTGCCGCGGCCACCGCGACGCCCGCAACGAACCGGGTGCCCAGTGGGGGCGGATACACACTCGACATCGGGGTCCCCACCGGCCTCGGCGGCCTGACACCGGCCACCGTCCAGGTGCAGTTCCAGGCCCGCATCCCGGGCACGCCAAGCAGCCTGACCTGCAGCGCGCTAGCGGCGGCCGGTGGCGCGATCACGGCGATCACGGCCAACGCCAGCAACGTCATCCAGGCCGGCGTGATCAATATTCCTCCGACGACCGGCGTGACGGCCGTGGGCGCCACCACGGTCACCGTCAACGTTCCCCCGGGATTCGCCCTGCCGCCGGGCGTGCCCAGCGCCGACTTCAACGTCTGCGTCTACGACACCGGCACTCCGGCGCTGGTGGGCGAGACGATCACTGCCACACCGGCGTCGATCCTCACGCTCGTCGCACCGGTGACCACGACCCCGGCCACGGGCCCGACCGTCGGCGGCAACTCGCTGAGCGTCGACAGCCAGGCGCCGATCTTCGTGTCGGGCGGCACCTACGTGCAGTTCCAGAAGGTCACCGCCGGGTCGCTGTGTGCCTCGACGCTCGCGTCGCTCACGAACAGCGCTTCGATCATCGCGCCCACCGCGGCCGCGGCGCGCGTGCTCACCGACTACAAGCTGACGGTCGGCCTGCCGGCGCTCACGCTCGTGGCGGATACCGACGCGTTCCACACCTGCGTCTACAGCGGCACCACCACCGGCGGCTCCGGCAGCCCGCTGATCGGTGCCTCGGCGTTCACCGGCGGCCGGTACACCGTCGCCCCTGGCGCCACGGTCACCGGTGTCAGCCCGTCGGCGGGACCGCCGCAGGGTAACCAGAACGTCCTGATCACCGGCACCGGCTTCCCGACCGACGGCGTCAGCATGCTGGACGTCCGCATCGGCGGGGTGCAGCTGACGAACGTCACGGTGTCCGCCGACGGCGCCACCCTGCGCGGCAAGACCGGGGCACACTCGGTCGGCGGCCCGTACGCCGTCACCGTCACCACCGCGGGTGGCACGTTCATCGGGCAGAAGGCCACGTACACCTACTCCAACGGCCTGACGGTCACGCCGAAGGTCGCGCCGAACGGCAAGGCCACCGCCACCGACCTCGACGTCTACGGCAACGGCTTCTCCGGCATGGACTTCAGCTCGTCGAACGGCCTGGACCCCAACGCCGCCAAGGCGCACGTCTACCTGGTCAAGGGTGTCTACAACGCGGCGCCGGGCAGCCCGGCGACCACCAAGACCAACGGCCAGACCGCGGAGTGCACCGACGTCCTCGTCCTCAGCGACAGTGAGCTGATCTGCAGCGTGTGGACGATCGGCAACTTCTACACGCCGGCCAACCGCACCACGACCGGTTGCACCGCCGCCACGGTGGTCGCCACCCTGACGATTGCCGGCGCCTGCTCGATCACCGCTGCCGACGTGGGCTCCTACGTCAGCGGCACCAACATCAAGCCGAACACCACCATCCTGTCGGTGGTGGGGACCGCGGTCACGTTGTCCCAGGCGGTCAACGCGGTCGTTCCGGGCACCGACACCCTGACCGTCGGTGTCGGCAAGCCGCTGATCGGCGGCACCTACACCGCCAGCGAGCTGTCGGGCGGCACCGGGCACACCTTCACCGTCGCGGACGTCGGCAAGGTCGTCACCGGCACCAACATCCCGGCGGGCACGTACATCACCGCATTCAACGCCACCACCAGCAAGGTTTCGCTGAGCAAGTTGCCCACGGGCACCATCGCGAACGCCCAGCTGTTCAACACGTCGCTGGTCCCGAGCGGTGTCTACACCGTCACGGTCGTCAGCAACGGGGCGGTCGGCGCGCAGACGACGGCCAACTACAGCCAGTCGATCATCACCAGCGGTTCGACCTTCACGGTCGCGGACTACAACTAGCCCGCAGTCCATCACGACGGCCCATCACGACGGCGGCCCGGAGCGCGGTACTGGCTCCGGGCCGCCCCGCGTAGCGGCGGGAAAGCTGACGAACACTCGCTTTTCGGAAACTCACAGTAGCTTCAGTGTTACTTTGTGTGAGCAAACGAGGTACATGCGGTCACCGTCAGGACTCGCGCCGCACAGTTCCGAGAGGACCATGCTCAATGTCGTATGCCCATCCCTGGCGACGCTTCCGCCTCGTCGCCGCCGCAGCCGTCGGCACCCTCGCAGCCACGACCCTCGCGGTGTTTCCAGCCCACGCGGCGGCCACCGGCACCATCGCCATCACCTCCCCGGCCAGCGGCAAGCTCGCCGCCGAGACGGCGAAGCAGGTCGCGACGATCACGGTGTCCGGCGCGAACGCCACCCCGCTCACTGAGGACACCGTCGCCAGCATCGGGCTCGGGCCGGCCCCCTGCAACGCGCTCACCACCTACGTGGTGGTCAGCACGACGGTCGTGACCGTCAAGACGCCGGACACCTGCGTCGCCGGCACTGGTGACGTCGTCATCAACTTCGCCAACAGCGACACGCTGACCAAGACGAACGGCGTCACCTTCGTCGCGCCGCCGGCCATCGCGCTGCTGGCCGACAAGCGGCCCGTCATCAACGACAACAGCGTGGCGCTCGCCACGGCCGATCAGGCGCGGCGCTTCTCGACGGGCGGTGGTCAGATCGTCCGGGTCAAGGCCGCCGACGGCTTCACCTTCTCGCCGGCCACCAGCGCGGGCCTGTCCGCGTCGATGGGCGGCAAGGCCGGCACCGAGGTCAAGGTCTACGCCACCGAGGACTCGACGACGCCGCTGGCGCCGACAGGTACCCCGACCGCGGGCAACGCCATGACCTTCAAGACCGCGGCCGGCATGACCGCCGGCGACAATACGATCACCATCACGCAGAACGGTGTCAGCAAAACCTTCCTCAGCGCCGCCCATCTGGCCACGGTCGTCGCGGCGCCGACGGTCACGAGCCTCAGCGTCAAGGAAGGCAAGGCGAACGCCACCGGCATCACGACGATCATCACCGGCACCGGCTTCGGCAAGTCGCTGACGGACCTGCAGGACGCGACCAAGTGGCTGGTCAAGTTCTGCGGCCTAGCGGCCACGGTCACCGCCGACACCGCGATCACCGGTCTCGCGGTGAAGGTCACGGTGCCCGCGCTCGCCAAGGACGCCGACGGCGTCGGTGCCAGCTCGGTGTCGGGCGTCTGCCCGGTCACCGTCACCGACGTGCTTGCCTCCCAGTCGAGTGCACAGACGTCGGGCGCCTACTACACGGTGCTCAGCGAGTAGCCGGCTGAACGTCTCACGGCCCGGCCCCGTCAGGGAGCCGGGCCGTTCGGCTTTCCCCGGTTTACTCAGGGAGTTCGCCGATCGGCCGATGGGTAGGTGTGCTGTCGAACGACGATCTCTCCCTGCCCCTGCACCCCGATCTGGCCGCGGCCGTCGCCGCCGCCCGGGACGCGGAGTTCACCGCCCGCCGCGGGCTGCCGGCTCTCCTACCGGTCTCGCGCCGGCCCGCCCGCGGCGCCGTGCCCGAGCGGCTGCGGCTGTGCCATCTGGTGCCGCGCACCGACGTCGGCGGCGGCGCGCGGGTGCTGTTCGAGCACGCGAACCGGCTCCACGACCGGGGTCACGACGTGACGGTGCTCAGCCACTTCACGCCGCCGGTGTGGTTCGACCTGCGGGCACGGTTCCAGCAGGTGCCGTTCGGGGTCGAGCTCGTCGAGGCGGTGCCGGCGTGCGACGTGATCGTCGCCGGCTACTGGGACCAGGTCCTGGCCGCCCGTACGCTCGGCGTCGCCCCGGTCGTGCACTTCGAGCAGGGTGACTTCCACCTGTTCGAGGACATCGACCAGGCGACGCGGGAGATCGTGGCCAGAAACGTCGAGGCCGCCGACGCGACGATCATCGTGAGCGGCACCGTCGCCGAGGTGCTCCGCGCCCGCTACGGCGTCGCGGCGACGGTGATCCCCAATGCGGTGGACCCCACCGTGTTCCACCCGGCGGTCGGCACCGGCTGGCAGCGGCCGTACCTGCTGTTCGTGGGCTGGGACGGCACCACCTTCAAGGGCATGGCCGAGATGCGCCAGGTGTGGCAGGCGGTGTCCGATCACGGTGACGGCGTCGACCTGGTCTGGGTCACGCCCCGGCCGCCGCGGGAGCCCATCGGCCGGGTGGTCATCTCGCCGGACCAGGCGACGCTCGGCGCGCTGTTCCGCGGGGCGGCGGCCTACGTCTGCTGCTCGCACTACGAGACGTTCCCCCTGCCGCCGCTGGAGGCGATGGCGTCGGGCACGCCGGTGGTGACGACCAGGAACACCGGCGTCCTCGAATACGCCCGCGATGGCGTGAACGCGCTGCTCGCCGACATCCGCGACGTCAACGGGCTGGCCGCGCAGGTGCGCCGGGTCCTCACCGAGCCGGACCTGGCGGCGCGGCTGCGCGACGGCGGCCGGCAGACCGCGGCCGGCTACTCGTGGGACACGATCATCACCCGGGTCGAGGAGACGTACCGCGGCGTGTACGCGTCCTGGTCCCCCGCAACCGCCGACGACTGGCAGTTCGACCTGGGTGGGCTGCGCTTCCTCGACGCCGACGCCGAGCAGCGGCTCCGGCAGCGCGCCGCGGCCTGCGCCGACGCCGCCGTCGCGGTGCCGGTCACGTTCCCCGCGTTCGAGGGGCACCGCGCGGTCCGGTGGCGGGTCGTCGGGCGACGGGCGGGCGGCGGCCCCGGCATCAGCCGCGCCTACCTGCCGGCGCACGCCGACGTCGTGCCGGACGACCTGCCGTACGCATCCGCGCTGCGCGAGTTCGCCGCCGGCCGCTTCGACGCGGCACTGACCGGGTTCATCGACGTCTATCGGCGCGGCACGGCCGGCGACCGCCCGGCGGCCAGCCGGTGGATCGTGCTCACCCTGCTGGAGCTGGGCTCCGACGAGCAGGCGGCATCGGTCGTGGCCGGCGGCGTGGAGGCGTTCCCCGACCACAGCGACTTCCACTACCTGCACGCGATGACCAGCATGCTGACCGGCCGGCCCATCGACGGTGCGGCCTACATCGCCGCCATCGACGCGCTCGGCCCGGCCACCCATTACGACGAGTGGTTCGACGAGCCGGGCACCCTCATCCGCGAGCGCCTGCTGGCAACCGCGCGCTGACGCGCTCCGCGTACGGTGGCCGGCCCTCACGCGCCGTCCACCGCACGCCCCCGTTCGGTCGACGTTGACCACCCCGAATATGCGTGCCGCCGCTTGCGCCAGGCTTGACACGCCAGCGGAGGTGGGATGCGGGCGAGGGGATACGGTGGGCCGCTGTGAGGTTCCGCCTGCTCGGCCCGTTCGTGATCGACACGTCTGCGGGGCCCGTCGTGCTCCGCCGGCGGCGGGAGCGGTGCCTGCTGGCCGTCCTGCTGCTGCACAACCACGTGCCGGTGCCGGTGGAGCGCCTGGCGTATCTGCTCTGGGACGGCGAGCCCGTGCCGACCGCCCGCCAGCAGCTGCACAGTCACGTCTCCCGGGTCCGCGCCGCACTGCGGGACGCGGCCGCGCTGTTGAGCAGCACCGGCACCTCGTACCAGATCGACGTCGACGACGACGCCATCGACGCGCGACGCTTCAATGGCATGGTCGCCGCGGCCCGGGCGCGGACCGACCCGGCGGAGCGCGGCGCACAGCTGCGCGCTGCGCTGGACCTGTGGCGCGGCGACGCACTGGACGACACGGTGTCGGCCTGGCTGCGCCCGCGCCTGGTGGGCGACCTCGACGAGCTGCGGCTGGTGGTGACCGAGGAGTGGCTGGCGTGCGAGCTCGCCGCCGGGCGGCACGTCGAGGCGCTGCCCGAGCTGACCCGGTTGGCCGCCGCGCACCCGACCCGGGAAGGGCTGCTGGGCCTGTCGATGCGGGCGCTGGACGGCGCCGGGCGCGGCCTCGAGGCCCTCGAGGTCTACCGGCGCCACCAGCAGCGGCTGGCGCGGGAGTTCGGCCTCGACCCGGGGCCGGAACTGCAGCGCCTGCACCTGGCGGTGCTGCGGGGCCATCCGGCACCGGCCGCCGTGGCGCCGGCGTCACGTCCGGTGCCGCGTCCGGTGCCTGCGCAGCTGCCGCCGGCCGTACGCGGGTTCACCGGCCGTGGCGAGGCGCTCGCGAAGCTGGACGCCCTCGCGGCAGGGGTGGCGCCGAACGCGACCGTGATCTGCACCGTCGCCGGCACCGCGGGCGTCGGCAAGACCACGCTGGTGGTGCACTGGGCGCACCGGGTCGCCGACCGGTTCCCCGACGGCCAGCTCTACGTGAACCTGCGCGGCTTCGACCGCACCGCGCCACCGACCGACCCGGCCGAGGCGATCCGGGGATTCCTCGACGCGCTGGACGTCGCCCCGCAGCGCGTGCCGGTCGGCCTCGAGGCGCAGGTCGCCCTGTACCGCAGCCATCTGGCCGGCCGACGGATGCTGCTCGTGCTCGACAACGCCCGCGACTCCGAGCAGGTCCGCCCGTTGCTGCCCGGCGCCGGCGGCTGCGTGGTCCTGGTCACCAGCCGCAACGAGCTGTCCGGGCTGCACACGTCCGAGGGCGCCGAGCCGCTGCTGGTGGACCTGCTGCCGCACACCGACGCGCGGTGGCTGCTGGCCGCCCGCCTCGGCGCCGGCCGGGTCGCCGACGAGTCCGCCGCCGTCGACGAGATCGTCGAGTCGTGCGCCGGCCTTCCGCTCGCCCTGGCGATCGTCGCCGCCCGCGCCGCGGGCCGTCCCGCGTTCGCGCTCGCCGACGTCGCCGCCTCGCTGCGGCAGGTCGCCGGCCGGCAGCTCGACGCGTTCACCGGTGCCGAGCGGGACGTCGACGCCCGCGCCGTGCTCTCCTGGTCCTACGCCGCGCTCAGCCCGGCGGCGGCCCGCATGTTCCGTCTGCTGGGCCTGCACCCGGGGCCTGACGTCACCGGTCCGGCCGCGGCCGGCCTGACCGGCGGGCGCGACGGTTCGCTCGCCGAACTGGTGCGGGCCAACCTGCTCACGGAGCACGTTCCCGGCCGGTACACCTTCCATGACCTGCTCCGTGCCTACGCCGCGGAGCAGGTCGAGGCCGTGGACCCGCCGGCGGACCGGCTCGCCGCCCAGCGCCGGACGCTGGATCACTACCTGCACACCGCCTACGCGGGGACCCGGCTGCTGAGCCCGCACCGCGAGACCCTGGACCTGGAGCCGTCCGACGCCCAGCCAGAGCCGCTGGCGGACGCCCGGCAGAGCCTCGCGTGGTTCACCGCGGAGCGGCCCGTGCTCCTCGCCGCGATCGACCAGGCCGCGCGGTCCGGGTTCGACAGGCACGCCTGGCAGCTGTCCTGGGCGCTCGCCACGTTCCTGGACCGGCAGGGCCTGTGGCGCGACTGGCTGCACGCCGCGCAGGTCGGGCTCGCCGCCGCCGAACGCCTGACCGACCGCCGCGGCGCGGCGCACAGCCATCGCCTGCTCGCTCACGTGTCCCTGAAGCTGAACCGCACCGACGACGCCCAGCGGCACGCCACCCGCGCCCTGGAGCTCTACCGGGAACTGGGCGATCACGGCCGGCAGGCGCAGGGCCACCTGAACCTGGCCGAGATCGCCGTCCACTGTGGACAATATGAGGACGGCTTCCGGCAGGCTTCGCTGGCCCGCGACCTGTTCCGGGCCGCGGCCAGCCCCACCGGCGAGGCCAACGCGCTCAACGCGATGGGCTGGTTGCACGCCCAGCTCGGCGACCACCGCATGGCCCTGGCCACCTGCCGTCAGGCGCTCACGCTGCACCAGGAGCTGAGCAACCGGCAGGGCGAGGCCGAGACCTGGGACAGCATCGGCTTCGCCCACCACCAGCTCCACGAACACGAAGCAGCGATCTCCTGCTTCCAGCGCGCGCTGGCCCTCTTCGAGGACACCGGCGACCGCTGCTTCGAGGCCGACACCCTGCACCACCTCGGCGACAGCCACCTGGCGCTCGGCGACGTCAAGGCCGCCCGCGACGTCTGGCGCCGGTCCCTGGACGTCTTCGAATCAGTCGAGCACCCCGACGCCGCCGAGGTCCGCACCAAACTCGCCGACGTCACAGGTGGCGTAGCGGGCCGGTAGCACCGCCGGCACCGTGTTACGGATGGCCGTCATCGCCGCCTTCGGCCTCGCTCGGCGTGGCGGGCTCGCTCGGCTGCGGAGGCGTGCTTGCCGGCGTGCTCATGGTCGGGGACGCGGCCGCCGATGGTGATGTCGTCGGAGTCGGGGCCGGACCCGGTGACGCCGATGCGCTCGGGGTCTGCTGCTTGCCGCTTTCCCCGGCCGTCACCTTCGCCGCGGGGATCGTCACGTCGTCACTCGGCGCGCTCTCCGCGCCCTGCCAACTGCCCACGACCAGCCGGAGACTGTAGGTGTAGCTCCTGCCGCTGCTCGCGCTGCCGTCCACGCACGTGGTCTCGCCGGTCAGGCACACGCCGACGACCGGGGCGCCGGCAGCGTGGCGGCTGACGCGGTAGGCGACGTTCGGAATCTGCACCGGGGTCCAGGAGATCCTGACGCCGTTCACGGACGATGTCGCCACCGGCGCCGGTCCGGCCGGGAGGGTGCCGGCCTGGGCCGCGAGTTTGAGGCCGGTGGCCGGAACCCCCCACGCGGCCAGCGCGACGGCACCCGCGCTCAGCACCGTCACCGCCGCGACGATCGTGAGCAGGACCGCACGGCTGATTCCGCGGACCGTCATCGGCGTACCTGCGTTCCCGTGGCCGTCAGCTTGATGGTGAACGTCGCGTTCTGGCAGCCGTTCGCGACCGTGTTCGGCATGTAGATCGGCAGTGACCCCATCGCGCCCCGGCTGTGCGCCCGGACCGTGGCGGACCGCGGGCTCTGCCATCGCCGGATCACCAGGTTGGCCGAGGTCGGCGCGCAGCCCGGCTTCGAGGTGCGGACCACCGCGCCCGACAGGCCCGTGACCCGGAGGTCGAACCGGCCGACGTTCGACACCTGCAGCACCAGCGGTTTCACGGAGCCGGGGTACAGCCCGCGCACCGGCGGCGCCTCGACGGAGAAGGACAGGTCGCCGTAGGCCGCCGGCTGGAACGCATGGCTGGCGCCGTTCCAGCCGATCACGTGGTGCTCCAGGTCCAGCCGCAGGCCGTCCGATGACGGTTCCGAACCGATCAGGAACAGCGTCAGCAGACCGCACAGCGGGATGAGCCCCTTGTTCATCACATTCCTTGACTCAATGCATGGACGGTGGACGGCGGCGACCCCACGCCGCCGCCCACCCGCCGGACGTCCGTCATCCGCTGTGCGCGGTGATGGTGATGGGGATGCTGAACGCCGCACCCTGGCAGGCGTTGCTCGCGTTCACGTCCATCCGCATCGCGTCCGGCAGCGTGAACGTCTTGTCCTCACCGACGGCGAGATGCCAGTTCACGTCGAAGGTGTCGTCGTCCTCGGTCGTGTCCAGAACGGAGCCGGGACAGCCCGAGTGCGCCGGGTCGGTGGTGATCGGCTTCGACGTCCGCACCACGGCGCCGATAGTCACCGGGAAATGGTTGTCGTTGCGCACCCGGATGACCAGGCCGGCGGTGCCGCCGGGATACAGCAACGTGGCCGGCGAGGTGCTGGCGGACACGACTGCCAGCGCCACCGACGTGCCCGCTTTCGCTTGCGTCGTGCCTGACCCGTGAACACCCCAGGCCGCCCAGGCAACACCACCAAGGCCGAGCGCGAGAACCGGCACGGCAACAACGCCGAACCTTACGAGGTTACGCACGAGTATTTCCTTTCACCGCACCGAAGGAGCGGCGGCATCGGTGCCGCCGCCCCCACGAAGATTTAAGAACTCGCGCTCACGCCGCTGCCGGCGATGGTGATCGTGAACGACACACCCTGACAGTTGTTGTCCGCGGTGTTGTCCATACTGATCGTGCCGACGACGACGTCGGCGCCGGTGGCATTCGCCGGCAGGTGAACGGCCGTGGCGGCCGGGGTGAAGACCACGGCACTCGTCGGGGTGCAGGCACCGGCGTTGACCGTGGAAGCGTTCGAAACGGTGAAGTCGACCGGGAACGGATTGGTATTCACGCCGCTGGCGTGAACGGGCACTCCCGAAGCACCAGGATACAAATTCTGCGTCGGCGTCGCCGCATTGAAGGAAACGGCCGAGGCACTGCCGGCCTGCGCCGACGCAGAGCCGGACCCGCTGATGGTCCAGGCGGCAAAGGCAACTCCACCGGCGATGGCGACCGCGGAGACGGTGCCGATGATGGCCGTACGCTTGGTGAGACGGGCAGCGATACCCATTGTGCGTTTCCTCCCGAGAATCGTTTCGGCGGTCAGTTTTCTCGCCGCTTGACGATTACAAATCTCGCATGGAGTGAACGCCTCGACCATGGGCAGAACATGCGGCCATTCACAGTCGATCCGAGGCCGCCGAGCGGCACTCGTCTGACCCCGGACGGATGACCGGAACGACACTTTCGATACCGCAATACACGGCAGTGGCGCCGCCAGTACCACAGCCGCCATCTTCGGCAAAACCCTTGACCACGAACGTGCGGATGCTTGCCCTTTATTGCATTCCGGCGCGTCCCGTGATGCCGCCCAGGGACTCGACGAAGCGGGTCAGCAGCAGGGCGAACGCCGCACGGTCCGCGTCGCTCCAGTCGGACATCGCCGTGGCGAAGACCGAGCGGCGAAACCGGTGCAACTCCTCGAAGACGGCATCGCCGCGCTCGGTCCGGACGAGCGGCGCACGCCGGCCGTCGGTCTGATCGGCCTCCCGGCGCACCAGCCCCGCCTCGACGGCGGCGGCCACGAGCTTGCTGGCCCTCGGCTGGTCGACGTTGAGGGTGGCCGCGACCCTGGAGACGGTGGCCGGAGTGCCCGCCTGCTCCGCCGCGTCGATGGCATCGAGCACGTCGGCGGCCGCGCTGCTGACGACGTCAGCCCCGTCCCGCGCTTCCGCAAGCTGGCTCAGCGCACGCCGGGTCTGACTTCTCCGGATCGCGACCATGGCACGCTCCACCGCCCGGACGTGTTCATCGTCCTGCCCCTGCCCACCACCGGACTGCTTGCGCGCCACGACACCTCCAATGCATGATGTTTGACATCTACTTGCTAAATGACATCTTTGGAGGACGCGATGACGACCGAAGGACCGCAAGGATATTCGCTAGGACGCCCGACCGACGGACCCGCCGGATACCCGATCGGATACTGGCTCAAGCGGCTGGACGGCGCGATCGACGGCGCCCTCGCCACCACACTCGCCGCCGAGGGCCTTGCCCGCCGGCATTGGCAGACCATGAATTTACTGTACGAGGGACCCGCCGACGGACCTGCGCTGACGGAGGCGCTGCGCCCGTTCTGGGGGCAGGGTGCGATCACGCTCGATGAGGTCTTGAGCGACCTAGGGCACCGGACATTGGTCGTCGATGACGGGGGTCTGTACACGCTTACCGCCGCGGGCGAGGCCGTCCGGGCCAGGATCGCCGAGAAGGTGGACGCTACCCGGAGCCGGCTGGTCAACGGCGTCGGCCGCGAGGAGTACCTCGCCACTGTCCAGGTGTTGCAGCGCATGACCGCCAACCTGGAGGCCGCCCCCGCATCCTGAACCAGACCCGCCAAGTCGAACGCGCCGAAGTCACGCGAGCTGAGCGCCCATGCTGGTCGCTGTCCCTGCAGACGCGACCGGGCGATAGTCCGCGACTGCTCGGTAATGACGAACCCGACTGGGCGGCTGGTGGGGTGCACCGGAACGCGGTGCAGCCAGCCGGAGCGCTCCCGTGTCGTCACCGGGAAGCACGGTAACGAGCGCCTCTCCGGTCAACCGCAGGTGGAACGCACTGGAGACCACGAGCACCGGACGACGGCCGGCATGCTCGCGGCCTTCGGTCGGGTCGAGGTCAACCCACCAGACCTGCCATGGCTGAACGGCCGTCACGCAGCCTCATCCCATGCGTCAGCAGTCGGCGCAGAGACTCGATCTTCGCGGTCAGCCTCGGCTACGTACTCTTCCCAGCCCTCCGGATCGTTCGCCCGGTATGCGGCCATAGCGGCGATGGCCTTCATCTGCGCTTGGCGTTCACGCCCTGGTCTGTCGGCGGCCAGTCCGAATTCCCCAGTGGGGGCCATTTGTTGGGGAGACATCTGGCCGCGTGCAGTTACCGAGTGTCGCGTATCCACCGGGCTCTCGTGGGTTGGTGGGGCCTGATCCGGTCGTGCGGGACTGATTCGCCGGCGCCGCTGAGGGCCGCGTGGATGACCGAGATCGCGTAGCCTTCCGCCATGCATCGCAGTCGATTGGTGGGTGTCGTCTTCGACACGCCAGCCGCGGAGGTCGGCCTGGAGGTGGATTTCTGGTCCAAGGCGCTGGGCACCCCGACCTACTCGCCTCCCGGCGAGGAGCAGTTCACCGCCCTGGTTGGCGCCGTCCTCGACTTCTTCACCGTCGTCCAGGCGATTGGCGACGACGCGCCGCGCTACCACGTCGACATCGAGACCGATGACCTGGCGGCAGAGGTGGCCCGCCTGACGGCGCTCGGCGCGGAGTCGCTGACTCGCTGGAAGGACGCCTTCGCGATGCGCTCACCAGGCGGGCACCTGCTCTGTGTGGTGCCCGTACACAGCGATCCCGAGACGTTCGCCAGAACAGCTCACACCTGGCCGTAACGCAGCGATGCACGGCGGCGTAGAACACCACGGCCGCGCTTCCCCCAACCCCACGACACGTCGACTCGGCACGATCGCCGCCTGACCAACCAACTGGCCGGCCACGCGCGCATTCAGAGCCGAATACCAGCGACGAACGGGCCAACGAGTTGGTGTGAGGTTGGTGCGACCGACCACTGCGGAGGGCGACCATCGATCGCGGGGTCTGGGGCTCGGGCCCCAGGGGGAATGGCGAAGGACCCCCGGTTCGCGCTTTCCGCGAACAGAGGGTCCCCAGGTCCGAGCGGGTGAAGGGAATCGAACCCTCACTGTCAGCTTGGGAAGCTGATGTTCTGCCATTGAACTACACCCGCGAGCGACGCCTACTGTACCGAATCCGCGGGCGTCGTGCACGGACCATTCCGGCGGGCGCGGGGAACTCTGGCTAAGCGGTCGCGCCACAGGGTCTTCGTCGACGTGAGCGGGGAGTCGCGCTGGACGATCATTGCCACCTCGATGGTGAGGGCGTAGAGCTTCCAGTCGACGCGCTGGGCGGCTCGCATCTGGAGGGCGAGTTCGGCCACGAGCAGCGGATCCATGACGGGTGTTGCGCGGCCGGAGAGGTACGCCTCGTCGGAGGTGTCCTCGGCGGGGAAGCTGTGCAGGGCGTAGCGGCCGTCGCGGTCCAGGTCGTGGCGTTTCGGGGAGGGGAGGATGAAGCAGTAGAGGCCGGTCTCGGTGATGACGGGCATCACGGGGTGGACGCGGGGTCCTCCGTCGGGGCGGATGGTGGCCAGGTAACCCATGCCTGGGCCGTACTGGCAGATCAGAGTGCGGATGGCCGTCGCCAGCAGGGGCTCGGCCGCGGAGAGTTCAGCCCACGTCGCCATGCCTCCAAGTTACTCGTACACATGTACGAAGAGTGTGTGATTCCTCGAATGGAGGACAATAGCCCGGTGGGTGACCCGGACGAGCTGATCGACCTGTTGCGGACCTTCAACCTTGAGGCGGATCGGTTCGTCGAGGTGTTCACGCGGGCGCACGGGCTGCACCGGACGGATCTCAACGCGGTGGCGTACATCTGGCGGGCGGCCGAGGAGCACAAGCCCCTCACGCCGGGCGAGTTGGCCAGGAAGTTGCGGTTGAGCCCGGCGGCGACGACCGCGCTGCTCGACCGGCTCACACGGGCGGGGCACGTCGAGCGGCGGCACGACACGGCCGATCGGCGTCGGGTACACCTCATGATGCAGCCATCGGCAAGGACCTTGGCGCAGGCGTTCTTCACGCCGCTGGGGCGGCACATGCGGGCGGCGTTCGACGAGTTCGACCAGGAGGAGCTGGCCGCCGCCGCACGGTTCATGGCCAGGGTCAACGAAGCGACCGCTGCCGCCGCTGACGAGGCAAACCAAACGGCGTAATAAGGTCAGGGACGTGTTGCTCTCCGACCGTGACCTGACCAAAGAGCTTGCCGACGGCCAGTTGCGACTGGAGCCGTTCGAAAAGGACCTGGTGCAGCCGTCCAGCATCGACGTGCGGCTCGACCGGTGGTTCCGGGTGTTCAACAACCACTTGTATACGCACATCGATCCGGCGACGCAGCAGGACGATCTCACCGCGATGGTGGAGGTTGAGGACGGGCAGCCGTTCGTGCTGCACCCGGGCGAGTTCGTGCTCGCCTCGACGCTCGAGGTGATCAGCCTCGGCGATCAGCTGGCCGGGCGGCTGGAGGGCAAGTCCAGCCTGGGGCGGCTCGGGCTCCTCACCCATTCGACGGCGGGGTTCATCGATCCAGGGTTCTCCGGGCATGTGACGCTGGAGCTCTCCAACGTGGCCAACCTGCCGATCATGCTCTGGCCGGGAATGAAGATCGGGCAGCTGTGCATCTTCCGGCTGTCCTCGCCGTCGGAGCATCCGTATGGTTCCGCGGTCTACGGATCCCGATACCAGGGGCAGCGCGGGCCGACGGCGAGCCGCTCGTGGCAGAACTGGCGCACCTGGCCCACGACGACATGAAAAAGGGCGGCCCCAGAGGAGCCGCCCTTTAAAGAGAAAGCTAAGCGACCCGGCCGTAACCCGCGATCGGCGCGCTGTCGATCTTCTTCATCCGGACCACGTCGCCGGAGGTCGGTGCATGGACCATCCAGCCGCCGCCGACGTAGAGGCCGACATGATGCAGGTCGCTGTAGAAGAAGACCAGGTCACCGGCCTTCAGGTCGGCGCGGCTGACGCGCTTGGTGTCCGAGTACTGCCACTTGGTGTAGTGCCGCAGCGTGTGGCCGGCCTGCTTCCAGGCGTAGAGCGTCAGGCCGGAGCAGTCGAACGTGTTCGGGCCTTCCGCCGCCCACACGTACTTCTTACCGATCTGCTGGCAGGCGACCTGTGCGGCCTTCGCCGCGTCGCCGCCGGAGTATTCGACGGGGCAGGCAACGGGACGCAGCTCGCCGGTCGCGCCGGAGGCACCATATGCCTTGGTGCGCAGCTCGTTGAGCGACTTGATCTCGGCGTTGATCGTGGTCTCTTTCGCCGCCATCTCGGCCTCGGCGGCCTTCTGGGTGGCGATCAGCTCGTCGAGGGGCTTCTTCTGGTCGTCGAGGACCTGCTTGCTGTCCAGGACGTCCTTGATGCCGGCCGCCTCGTCCTTGGCGAGCATGTTGAGCATGACCAGCTGCTCGGCGAACGTGTCCGGCGAACCGGTGGTCATCAGGGCGTTGAAGCTGGAGACGCGGCCGGTCTTGTATTGCAGGACCGAGAACGCGCTCACCCGCAGCAGCGCGGTGTCCACCTGCGCCTGCAGCGGGTCGATCTGGTTCTTCAGCGTCGCCTGTTTCGCCAGGTTGGCCTTCAGCTCGCCCTTGAGCTGGTTGTGCTGCTCGATGATGGGCTCGACTTCATTCCACTTCTTGTCGATCTGCGCTTCGAGCTCGGCCGGGGTCGGCTCCGCGTGTGCGGCACCGGTGATCCCGACGGCGAGCGACAGACCGCCGAGCGTCGCGACGAGGAGTCGCACCAGACGCTGAGGCCGCCTCGTATGGGTCTCCACCGAGGAGATGCTCCTTCTTCCAGCCGCCTACCGGGTTAGCTGACGGGTTCGGACGGGAAGTTCGTCCTACCGCGACCTGGTCGCGGATACACCCCGATGGTGCAGTTGGGTCCCCGGTTCAAATTTCGACTCGGCGGTGCCGTCTGGCGCACCCGTGCTAGGCGCGGACATCCATACGGCCGGAATTCACGGTATGGCGAGCGCTCCCAAGGGGCAAGTCGATGCACGATTGTTGTCTGATTTGGCCCGAAAAGTCACGGGAGCTTCGTGACGTAC
The DNA here is from genome assembly GCF_040676755.1 of Dactylosporangium sp. NPDC049525. Lineage (NCBI taxonomy): Bacteria > Bacillati > Actinomycetota > Actinomycetes > Micromonosporales > Micromonosporaceae > Dactylosporangium > Dactylosporangium sp. NPDC049525. The sequence continues at coordinate 458,482 of NZ_JBFAPO010000001.1, forward strand.
ACATCATCAATTGCACCGACGAACTGGTCGTTGTTCGCGCTGGTTCCCTTGCCACCAATACAGAGTGGATCCGCGTTCGCTATGGACAGTGACGAAGGAATGGCCGATCGCCCCTTGAGCTGACCGTCCACAGCCACCGTGAGCAGGGCGTCACTGCGTGAACACTCGACCCGGTGCCACCGGCCGTCAGCCACGGTCAGCGATGCGAGTGCTACGTAAATGGTAGGTCCGGCAGTGCCAACAATCACACAACTGGGATGTCCGGCGGCGCCATCCACCTGCAACTTGAACTGACTGTCACCAACCGAGAACCCTTTTTGGATGACATTGGCGCCCTTGGAAGTCTCATCGGGCCCGACGAGCACACTTGCGCCATACGTGAACGCACCCTGGCCCGGATTGAGAAAGTCTGCCGGGCCGCTCTGCAGGATGGCACGTGCACAACTCTCCGCACCGTAATGCTCACACGGCTTGGGGAATCGCACTGCGAGTCCGCCGGCGTGCGGGACGCTCGACAGCTCGCCGCCGGCCTTGCGGACCCGCAGCGGCAGCCGGCCTCCGCCGTCCATGACCTGGCCTGCGATCCCGCCGTCAAAGGTGTACCGGACGGTCGCCGCCGGACGCACATGCGGCGCGGAGGCGGCTGCGGTCGACGGCACGGCCTCCACCTTGGACGAGGCAACCGTGGACGCGGGCGCCGAGCCGGCGGGCGACACGCTCTCGGCAAGGCTGTCGCCGTCAGAGCCCCGACGCAGCGCCCAGCCGCCGGCCGCGACCACCGACGCGACTGAAACAAGAATCATGAGCCGTCGCCGGCGGGGCCACGTACGCATAACCGGACATTATGCCGAGCAGCGGACGGCGAACGGCGGCCAAACGGGCCGGGACAACACCTTAGAGGGACGCGGGTGCCGGGCGGTCGGCGTCGGGGACGGCCTGGCCGACGACGGCCGTGAGGACATCGTCCAGGGTGACCACGCCGATCGGCACGCGACCGTCGCTCACGAGGACGATGTGCTGCCGTTCGCGGCGCATCGCGAGCAGCAGCTCGGCGAGGGTCCGCGTCGGCGGCACGATGCCGAGCGGGCGGATCAGGTCCAGCGGGATCGGCGCCCGCCGCTGCGGGCCGACGAACCCGATGACGTCCTTGACGTGCACGAAGCCCAGCACCCGCCGGGACGAGCGCTCCACGACCGGGAAGCGGGACCGGTTGGTGCGGGTCGCGAGGACCTCCAGCGACGCCGGCGAGACGTCCTCCGCCACCGTGGTGATCTCCGACCAGAGGCGCAGCGCGTCCCGGGCGGTGCGCTGGCTCAGCGCGAGGGCGCCGGTGATGCGGGCGTGCTCCTCGGGCGCGAGCAGGCCCTCCGTGGTGGCCTGGGCGGCGAGCCCGGCGAGCTCCTCGGCGGTGAAGACGGTCTTGACCGAGCCGGTCGTCTCGATCCGCCACAGCGACAGGATCATGCGCGACGCCCACTTCATGGCGACCAGGACCGGCTTCGTCGCCATGCAGAACGCGAGCATCGGCGGGCCCAGCCACAGCACGGCCCGCTCCGGCGACGCGAGGGTCAGGTTCTTCGGCACCATCTCGCCGACGACGGTGTGTGCGAACACGACCACGCCGAGCGCCAGGATGAACGCGACCGGATGGATCAGCTGCTCCGGCACGTGCAGCGCCTCGAACGGGCCCTGGAGCCCGTGCGCGAGGGCCGGCTCGGCCAGCGCGCCCAGTCCGAGGGAGCAGATCGTGACGCCGAGCTGGGCGCCCGCGATCATCAGCGGGATCTCGTTCATGGCCCGCAGCGCGGTGCGGGCGCGGCGGGACGTGGCGGCCATCGGCTCGATCACAGTGCGCCGGGACGCGATCAGCGCGAACTCGCTCGCGACGAAGAAGCCGTTGCCCAGCAGCAGCGCGATCGTGATCAGCAGTTCATTCATCGTAGGGCTCCGGGCGCACGACGCGGACCTGCTCGATGCGGCGCTTCTCGACCTCGACCACGGTGAACTCCCAACCGTCCTCCTTCCAGATCTCCCCGACGGCGGGGATGCGGCCCAGGCGGGCCATCAGGAAGCCGGCAAGCGTCTCGTAGGGGCCTTCGGGCATCCGGAAGCCGGTCACCTCGGCCAGCTCGTCCTCCCGCAGCACGCCGTCGACGAGCATGGTGAGCTCGTCGCCGGGGGCGGTCAGGTCGGGCATGCCGTGCGCGGTGGTCGGCTCCTCCTCGATGTCGTGCTCGTCGACGATCTCTCCGACGAGCTCCTCGACCAGGTCCTCGACGGTGACGACGCCGTCGGTGCCGCCGTATTCGTCCACGACGATGGCGAAGTCGGAGCCGCTGCGGCGCAGCGCCTGCAGGACGCCGTCGAGGTCGAGGCTCTCCGGCACGAACACCGGCTCGCGGGCGACGGCGCCGACCTTCGTCGTGGGCCGTCGCACCGGCGGCACTCCGAGCGCGTCGGTGACCGTCACCACCCCGGTGACCTGGTCCAGCGTCTGCACGTACACGGGGAAGCGGCTGTAGCCGGTCTGCACCGAGGTGGCCAGCAGGTCCGCGACCGTGGCGTCGGCACGCAGCGAGATGACGTCGACGCGGGGGGTCATGGCCTCGGCCGCGCGCTTGTCGCCGAAGCGGATGGTGCGCTGCAGCAGCACCGCGGTCTCGCGCGGCAGCGCTCCGGCCCGCGCCGAGATCGCCGCGAGCAGGCCGAGCTCCTCGGGTGACCGGGCGCTGGCCAGCTCCTCCTGCGGCTCGACGCCGAACCGGCGCACGATCCAGTTGGCGGAGTTGTTGAGCAGGCTGATCAGCCACGAGAACAGCTTGGAGAACGTGCGCTGCGGGCCGGCGGTCGCGCGGGCGACCGGCATCGGCTTGGCGAGCGCGGCGTTCTTCGGCACCAGCTCGCCGAACAGCATCGACAGCAGCGTGGCCAGGATCAGCGCCGCGACGTGGGCGGCGCCCTTGGTCACGGTGCCGAACACCGGCTCCAGCAGCGGCTCGAAGATGTGCGCCAGGGCCGGCTCGGCGAGATAGCCGGCGAGCAGTGCGGTGATGGTGATGCCGAGTTGGGCGCCGGAGAGCTGGAACGACAGCTCCCGCAGGGCGATCCGGACGGTCCGCGCCTTGCGGTCACCGGCGCTGGCCTGCTGCTCGATCTCCGCCCGGTCGACCGTGACCAGGGCGAACTCGGCCGCGACGAAGCCCGCATTCGCCGCGGTGAGCAGCGCGAAGGCCAGGAGAGGCAGCAGGGTGGTGAACACGCGCTCGCGACGATCCCTTCAAGGTGACAGCCGATTGTTCCACGTGAACCCACGGTCCGCCGACGGCGGTCGGCCCGACATCGAGAGGCGTAGATCACCCTCCCTCTTTCGGGGACTTCTCGCCTCCCCGGGCAGCGCGGATGCTGTGGAAACAGCATAAGGAGGGCGGAATGGGAGCGGCACTGATCGGTGTCTGCGTAGCAGTCATAGCCGGGTTCGCCGCCGGTAGCGCCAACACCAAGGCCAGGCGGGCCCGGCTGGACTACACGCGCACGAAGGCGCTCGTGCCGACCGCGCGGAAGGCCGCGTGGACGGAGAGTCTCCGCGGCTTCCGCGTGATTGCCACTGCGGCGGCGGTACTGGTAGCGCTGGCGATGGCGATGAACGTCATCGGGCAGCGCTGACTCCGACGCCTCCGAAGTTAGGGTGAAAAGTCCGTTTTGTCAATAACGGTCACGCGGAGAGCGACCGCAGCAGTACCGACGCCACATCGACGACCTCGACGTCATCCGGCGCAGCACCGGCCGCCTTCTTGCCGGTGACGCCGTCGCCCAGCATCGTCAGGCAGAACGGGCACGACACGGCCACGGTCTTCGCGCCGGTGGAGAGCGCCTCCTCGACCCGCTCGACGTTGATGCGCTTGCCGATGCGCTCCTCCATCCACATGCGCGCGCCGCCGGCGCCGCAGCAGAACGAGCGCTCCGCGAAGCGGTCCATCTCCACCAGGCCGGCGTCGTCCTGGGTCGAGGTGCCGGCGACCGCGCCGAGGACCTCGCGCGGCGGCGCGAAGACCCGGTTGTGGCGGCCCAGGTAGCACGGGTCGTGGTAGGTGATGGAGCCGTCGAGCGGCTGCACCGGGGTCAGCTTGCCCGAGGAGACCAGCTGGGCCAGCAGCTGCGTGTGATGGATGACCTCGAAGTGGCCGCCGAGCTGGCCGTACTCGTTGGCGAGCGTGTTGAAGCAGTGCGGGCAGGTCGCGACGATCTTCTTGACCCCGGCCTCGTTGAGCGTCTCGACGTTCTGCTGCGCCAGCATCTGGAAGACGAACTCGTTGCCGATGCGGCGGGCCGGGTCACCGGTGCAGGTCTCGCCCTGGCCGAGGATCGCGAACGACACGCCGGCCTGGTTGAGCAGGGTGGCGACGGCGCGGGTCGTCTTCTTGGCGCGGTCCTCGAAGGCGCCGGCGCAGCCGACCCAGAACAGGTATTCGAAGTCGCCGCCGTCGGCCACGTTGGGCACCGTGAAGTCCAGGCCCTTGGTCCAGTCCTCGCGGGTCGACTGGGCCGCGCCCCACGGGTTGCCCTTGTTCTCCAGGTTGCGGAGCATGACGCCCGCCTCGGTCGGGAAGTTCGACTCGATGAGCACCTGATACCGGCGCATGTCCACGATGTGGTCGACGTGCTCGATGTCGACCGGGCACTGCTCGACGCAGGCGCCGCAGGTGGTGCACGACCACAGCACGTCGGGGTCGATCACGCCGTGCTCGTCGACGCCGCCGATGAGCGGCCGGTCCTTCTCGGCGAGGGCGAGGACGTCGACCTTGGCCAGCGCCTCCTCGCTGGCCGACGAGCCGCCGGCCAGCAGGTAGGGCGCCTTGGCGTAGGCGTGGTCGCGCAGGCTCAGGATGAGCAGCTTCGGCGAGAGCGGCTTGCCGGTGTTCCAGGCCGGGCACTGCGACTGGCACCGCCCGCACTCGGTGCAGGTGGAGAAGTCGAGCATGCCCTTCCACGTGAACTGCTCGACCTGCGCGACGCCGAACTGGTCCTTCTCCGGGTCGGCCTCCTCGAAGTCGAGCGGCTTGCCCTCGCTCATCATCGGGCGCAGGCCGCCGAGGCCGGAGCCGGCGCGACCTGGGTTGCGCTTGAAGTAGATGTTGAAGAACGCGAGGAAGCGGTGCCAGGCAACGCCCATCGTGATGTTGCTGGCGATCACGATGACCCAGGCCATCGAGACGATGATCTTCACCATGGCGATGAGGCTGACCGCGGCGGCGCTGGCGGGCAGCAGGGCGCCGAGCCCGTGGCTGACCGGCGCGGCCCACACGGGCCACTCGAGGGTGTCGTTGGCGGCCTTGAAGCCGCGGATGAAGAAGCCGCAGAGCAGGACCGCGAGGATCGTGTACTCGACGTAGTACGCCTGCCACATCGTCGACCCGGCGAAGCGGGAGCGCCGGTTCGGGTTGCTCGGCAGGTTGCGCAGCCGGATGCCGATCAGGACCAGGATGCCGACGAACCCGAGCACGCCGATCCACTCGGTGACCAGGCCGTAGACGTTCCAGGCGCCGATCAGCGGAAGGCCGTGGTCCGGCACGGCGACCTCGAAGTACGCCTCGAGCACCAGCGACGAGAGCGCGATGAACGCGATCATGACGAACCAGTGCGCCGCGCCGACGACGGTCCAGCGCAGCATCCTGGTGTGACCGAGCGTCTCCGCGAGCATGGTCTTGAGGCGCAGGCCACGGGAGTCGCCGCGGGACGGGTCGGGCTGGCCCAGACGCACCACGGAGATCATGCGACGCACGGTGCGCACGACGAGCACGATGGCGACGATGGTGATCGCCGCCGCGACACTCGTCGCGATGTACTGCACTAGGCCCATGCCGATGCCTCCAACGCCGCTGGTTCTTCAGGAGACCCTAGTCCCCATCGTTACCCACGAGTAACGTGAAGTTTGTCGCAGCAAACGCTAAGACACCCGGGAGCGGGCCAAACACACGACGCGGCAAGTTGTGACACATTCGCACCGTTGACCCCGAAAACGCACGCCAAGAAGCCCCCTCGACACGTTGGCATGCCGAAGGGGCCCCGAGCTGTGGAGCCTGCTAGATCAACGCCACTTGGAAAGCACGCCAAGCGACGCCACGAGGAACGCGAACCCGATGGCAAGGTTCCAGTACTGCAGCTTGGCAACGGCGGAGAACGCATCCACGTCGAAGAAGCCCTGCGTCAGGTAGTAGGCGACCAACCACCCGATGCCGATCACGATGAAGCTCACCGCGAGGATCGGCACCCAGACCGGACTAGGACGGCGCTTGGCGGCCACCGTCTCTTGTGGGCGCAACTCCGCCGGCGGCGTGTACACCTTCTTCTTACGAACTGTCGACTTCGGCACGGCGCTCTCCTGGAGGGGTCGTCTGGCCAACACTATCCACGTGACGCCGCCACCTCCGCCAGCGTCGGCCTGAATAATGTTCTACGTCTAGCGTAGTCAAGTCGGCACGCGTCTGCGGGGAGGGGTCGTGGTGGAGTACACATCAGGCGACTCCTCGTGGGCTCGCGCCCTGCGCAGGCTCGGTCGCGCTATGCTGCCGCGCCGCCGCAAGGACCGACGTTTGGGCTGGTCAGTGGCGACGCCGGTGGTGTTCGGCGCGGCCGGGCTGCTCTTCTCGCTGACGGCCGCGACGGCGCACGGCACCGACCTGCGCGACGACCGCCGGCCCGAGCTGACGAATCTGATCGCTGAAAGAAAACAGGAAATTGCCACGTCTCGCGCCAAGGCCGGCCGGCTGCGCGGCGAGATCGAGGCACAGCAGCAGGGGCAGACGGGCGCCGACACCGCGGTCGACGAGCAGCGCCGCCGCGGCGAGAGCCAGCTGGCCGCCGCCGGCCTGACCGCGGTGCACGGCCCCGGCGTCGTGGTCGCGCTCGACGACGCGCCCCGGCGGCCCGACGGCAGCCGTCCCGCCGGCGCCCGCCCCGACGATCTGGTGGTGCATCAGCAGGACGTGCAGGCCGTGGTCAACGCCCTCTGGGCCGGCGGCGCGGAGGCAATGACACTCATGGGCGTCCGGGTCATCTCCACCAGCGCGGTACGCTGCGTTGGCAACACACTGCTGCTCGACGGTCAGGTGTATTCACCCCCGTTCGAGATCGCCGCGATCGGCGACCAGGCGCGCCTCCAGCGCTCGCTCGACGAGACGGAGGGTGTTCAGCTGTTCAGGGACGCCGCGGACAACTTCGGCCTGGGCTACCAGGTGCGGATGGAGGCAGACGTGCAGGCGAAGGCCTATGACGGCTCCACCGCGCTGCGGTCGGCGACGACCGGGTCCTGACGTGAGCGGGCCGCAGCGGAGCGAGGAGCCGCGAATCATGTGCTCAGATTGGCTCAGGCCGACGCCGGAGGCGGCGGCATGAGCAATGATTCGCACCGACCTCGTCACCGCGCGCTGGATCAGGACGACATAGCGACCCGGATCATTCCTCGCATCCGGGACGAGCATCCGCCCGCGGAAACTGGCACCGTCCTAGCGGAGCCGGTCACCGCTCCGGCGGAGACCCACTCGGAGACCTCTTCCGAGGCTCGCTCCGAGACCCCCTCCGAGACCCCCTCCGAGACCCCCTCCGAGACCCGCTCCGTCCCTGCGGAGAGCGTCAGCACCCCCGCGGACACCACGGCCTACATCCCGCGCTTCACGGAGCAGGCCGACGCGACCACAGTGCTGCCGAAGATCCCGGCAATGCCGGAAACACCCCTGAATGCCACCCCTCAGGATGAACCGGAAGCGACTCAGGACCCTGACATCCCAAAGGGTGTCAAGGTCGTGCCGTTGCGGCCGGTGCGCACCCAGGAGGGTTATCGCAGCGTGTACTCCGAATACACGAGGACGACGTTCGGCACAGTCGTGCGGGCAGTGAGCCGGGGCACCGGCGAGCTGCTCATCACGTTCGGCCTCATCGTGCTGCTCTTCGCCGGCTATGAGGTGTGGGGCAAGTCGGCGATCGTCGAGGCGCACCAGGACGAGCTCAACCGCCAGCTGGAGCAGCAGTGGGCGCAACCGGGCTCGGACCCCACCGTGTCCCCGTCCGGGACGCCCAGCCCAGTCGCGAAGCCCGCCAACGGCGCGGTGATGGCCTCCGTACACATTCCGCGGCTGAAGAAGAAGTGGGCCGTGGTGCAGGGCGTGACCCCCGCCGACATCCGCTACGCACCCGGGCACTATCCGGACACGGCGCTACCGGGGCAGATCGGCAACTTCTCGATGGCCGGGCACCGCACGCCGGCGATCTGGTGGGACCTCGACCAGCTCAAGCCCAACGACCCAGTGGTGATCAAGACCGCCGAGACCTGGTACGTCTACCGCGTGACCGGCCACGAGATCGTGCTGCCGACGGCGGTGCAGGTCGTCGCGCCGGTGCCGGACAAACCGGGGGTGGCGCCCACCAAGGCGCTGCTGACGATGACGACGTGCAATCCGAAGTTCAACAACTACCAGCGACTGGTCGTGCACGCCGAGCTGGTCCGCACACAGCCGGTCGCCGAAGGCGATCCCGCCGAGCTGAAGGGATAGCCGCGTGTACGGATGGATCTGGCGGCACATCCCGTTCAAGCAGTGGCAGCTCAAGTCGCTGGTCTCGGTGATCCTGATCGGCGCCCTCGCCGCGCTGCTGTGGTACAAGGTCTTCCCCGCGGTCGAGCCGGCCCTGCCGTTCGACGACGTGCAGGTGGAGACCACCGACCCGGCCGGCGGGCAGATGGAGCCGGCCAGCGCGGCGCCGTCGACCGCACCCTCGACCGCGACATCGACCGGGCCGTCCAAGCTGCCGTCGAAGCTGCCGTCCAAACTGCCCACCAAGACACCGTCCGCCCCCCAGGTCCTACCGAGCTAGGTGAGCCGATTGCGCGTCCTTGTCATCGACAACTACGACTCCTTCGTGTTCAACCTGGTCCAGTATCTGGGCCAGCTCGGCGTCGACTGCGACGTGCGCCGCAACGACGAGATCTCGGTGGACGAGGTCGGCGCGGCGAGGCCCGCCGGGATCCTGCTCTCCCCCGGGCCGGGCACGCCGGAACGGGCCGGGATCTGCATGTCCGTCATCGAGCGGTACGCGGGTCAGGTGCCGATCTTCGGGGTGTGCCTCGGCCATCAGGCGTTCGGCGCGGCGTTCGGCGCCACCGTGACCCGCGCGCCGGAGCTGCTGCACGGGAAGACCTCCCTCGTCAGCCACGACGGCCAGGGCGTCCTCAACGGCCTGCCGGACCCGTTCATCGCGACCCGGTACCACTCGCTCGCGGTGGTCGAGTCGACGCTGCCGCCGGAGATCGAAGTGACGGGTCGCACCGAGTCGGGTGTGATCATGGCGATGCGCCACCGTGAGCTGCCGATCGAGGGCGTGCAGTTCCACCCTGAGTCGGTGCTGACCCAGGGCGGGCACCTGATGCTGGCGAACTGGCTGGCGGTCTGCGGCCTTCCCGCGGCCCTCGACCGGGCTCCGGAGCTCGTCGCCGAGGTGGAGGCACGCCGCGTCGCGGCGTTCGCCTAGCGACGGCTCAGGCGGCTCTGCCGCCACCCCACGCGGGTGACTTGAGGACTTGCCTGTGTAAAACCCTGTGGATAACTGCCGTGTTATCCACAGGGTACGCACCGTGACTGGTGGGGAATCACCCCAAACCAGGACTAATTATTGGGTGACGCCGTCACGCTCGGCTTCGGCGAGTTCGACGGGTTGGTCCCCGCCAGCACCCCGATGCGCAAGGTGATGATGTCGGTCTTCATCAGTGCCTTGCCGCTCGGCTGTGACGCGCTGATGACCAGACCGTTCTTGTTCGCATCGGTCACCTGCGTCTCCGTCGTCTTCGGCGGGGACGTGAAGCCGGCCGCCTCGAGCGCCGCCTGCGCCTGCTCGAGCGTCTTGTTCGCAACGTCGGGCATGATCGCCTGGTTGAACTTCGAGACGTAGAGCGTGACCGTCGAGTTCGCCTTGACCTGCGTGCCGGCCGGCGGGTCGGACTCGATGACCTCGTCCTTCTGCTGCGGACCGTCCTTCGGGATCGACACGACCTTCAGGTTGAGGTTCTGCAGCTGCTGGGTGGCCACGTCCTTCGTCTGCCGCACCAGCGTCGGGATGGTGATCATCGTGGGCTGGCCGCAGATGTCGTAGTCGATCTGGGTGCCCTCTTTGACCTCGTTGCCCTTCGGCGGGTTCTGCGAGATGACCGTGCCGGCCTTGCAGTTCTCGCTCGAGCCGGTGCGCGGGTCGCCCTCCAGCTTCGACTGGCGCAGCGCCGCCGCGGCCTCGGTCTCGTTCTTGCCGACCAGGTCCGGCACCGGGACCGTCGGGTCCTGATTGGCCAGATAGAGCCCGATCGACAGCGCGGCGACCGCGAGCAGGCTCAGCACCGTGAGCGCGACGGCGATGCCGGTGGAGTTCTTCCGCTTCTGCCGCTGCGCGGCGCGGGCGGGCTGGCGCGAGGCCGGCGGCGGCCGGTAGGCGGTCTGCGCCGCCATCATGCTCGCCACTTCGTCCTCGGTCATGACCGGCGGCGCCGAAACCGGCCGGCCCGCCGCCGCGCGCATCACGTCGGCACGCATCTCGCCGGCGCTCTGGTAGCGGTTGAGCGGGTTCTTGGCCAGGGCCTTGAGCACGACCGCGTCGATCTCGGGGGTCACGTCGCGGTTGCTGCTGCTCGGCGGCCGCGGGTCTTCCCGGACGTGCTGATAGGCCACCGACACCGGGTTGTCCCCGACGAACGGCGGATGGCCGCAGAGCAGCTCGAAGAGCACACAGCCGGACGCATAGACGTCGCTGCGGGCGTCGACCGGCTCGCCGCGGGCCTGCTCCGGCGACAGATACTGGGCGGTGCCGATGACCGCGGAGGTCTGCGTCATCGTGGTGGCGCCGCTGGCCAGTGCCCGCGCGATGCCGAAGTCCATCACCTTGACCTGGCCGGTCTGGGTGAGCATCACGTTGCCGGGCTTGATGTCCCGGTGGATGATGCCGTGCCGGTGGCTGAACTCCAGCGCCGCGCAGATGTCGGCGGTGATCTCCAATGCCCGCCTGGGCATGAGCCGCCCCTCGGCCGCGAGCACCTCTTTGAGGGTGCGGCCGTTGACGAACTCCATGACGATGTACGGGAGTTCCTCGCCCGCCGGCCCACGCTCGTCGCCGGTGTCATACACGGCGACGATCGCGGGATGGTTGAGCGAGGCGGCGTTCTGTGCCTCCCGGCGGAACCTCAGCTGGAAGGTCGCGTCGCGGGCCAGGTCGGTGCGCAGGGTCTTGATCGCAACATCGCGGCCCAGGCGCAGGTCACGGCCCCGATGGACCTCGGCCATGCCGCCATAGCCAAGCAACTCCCCGACCTGGTATCGGCCGCCGAGGAGGCGAGGCTGGGCGGTCATGTCGTGTCGTCCTTCGGTCATCGACTCTTACCTTGCCACGTCTTGCGACGAGAACCCATTCCGATCTAGCCCACGCACTGGTTCCCGACGAGGATCGCCGGCGGTGTGCACGACGGCTTGGCGCCGCCGGCGGGCGGCGACGAACCGCCGCCGGTGGCCGGGGACGGGGGCGCAGAAGCGTCGTCCGTCGGCTCCGCGGTCGGCTGCCCGGCGCCGGCCTGGTAGAACAGCGTGACGTCGGTGCCCTCGGGCACGTCGCCGCACGGCTGGACATCCAGCACGATGCCGGGAATGCCCTTCTTGTCGTCCCGCGCGACCTGCTTGACGTTGAGCTTCGCCTTCTTCAGCTGCTGCGCGACCGGGGTCCGCAGCTTCGGCGCGCCCTTCGTCCATTCGTCGCCGCAGGGCACCTTGACCAGCTTGCCGGTCGGCTTCGTGCTGGCCGGGGCCTGCGTGGCCGGCGCCGTGGTGCCCTGGCCGGTGGGGTTGTCCTTCTCGTCGTTGTCGCTCATGGCATACCAGATGCCGCCGATGCCGAGCAGCAGCACCAGCACCGCGGCGGCCGCGCCGACGCCGACCAGCAGGCCGCGGTTATTGCCCTGCCGCTTGTTTGGCGGCGACTGGTAGCCGCCCGTCGGCTGATAGCCACCGGCGTCGCCGGGGAAGTAGGCCGTCTCGTTGCTCGGCGGCGGCGGTACCCCGGCCGCACCACGGGCGGCGTGCCCGCCGGCGGCCGCACCCGGGGGCGGCGGGACCGCACCGCCGGGCATGATCCGCGTGCCACCGGCACCCGGCGACGTGGGTGCGCCACCGGAGACCGGCGATCCGGACATCGGGATGCCGGACATCGGGCCGCCGGAGACCGGAGGGCCGGAGACGGGCGAATACGCGACGGGCGAGCCCGGCATGCCGACCGGCGACCCGGGCGGGCCGAGCGGCGCCGCCATCGGGATGCCGGGGCTGGCCGAGGTGCCGCCACCGGAGACCCTGCGGGCCGCCTGCGCGAGCGCGGCGGCGCTGGGCCAGCGAGCCGCCGGGTCCTTGGCCATCGCGCGCTCGACGAGCTGCACGATCGCCGGCGGGATGTCGGCGGGCAGCGGCGGGGGCATGTCGCGGACGTGCCGCATCGCGATCTGCAGCGGGTTGTCGCCCTCGAACGGCCGCTGGCCGGACAGGCACTGGTAGGCGACCACGCCGAGGGCGTAGACGTCGGACAGTGGCGTGGCCTGCGCACCGGAGGCCTGCTCCGGCGAGATGTAGGAGGCGGTGCCGAGCACCGAGCCGGCGGCGGTGAGCTGCGCGATGGCGGCCGACCGGGCGATGCCGAAGTCGGTGAGCACCAGCGTGCCGTTGGGCCGCACGAGCAGGTTGCCGGGCTTCACGTCACGGTGGACGATGCCCTTCTCGTGCGCGGCGTGCAGCGCGTCGGCGGCCTGGGCGACCAGCGCCATGGCCCGTGCCGGGGTGAGCCGGCCGACCCGCGACAGGGTGCGGGAGAGCGCGTCGCCCTCCACGTACTCCATGATCAGGAAGGCGGTGCCGTTTTCGCTGCCGTAGTCGTAGATGTCAACCACGCCGGGGTGGTTGATGGTGGCCATCGTGCGCGCCTCGCCACGGAAGCGCTCGGCGAAGCCGGGCTCCTCCAGCAGTGCGGGCAGCAGCACCTTGATCGCGACCGTGCGGCCGAGCACCTCGTCGGTGCCACGCCACACGTCACCCATCCCACCGCCCGCGATGCGTTCGTCCAGGCGATAGCGCCCACCCAACGTGGTGCCGGCGCTCAACATGTCGCGCACCTCATTATTTGATGCCCTTTTCGTCCGCGTATGCCTTCATGACCAGGCCGGCAATGCGAGCCGCCTCCGCGCTGCCACCCTTGCCAGCGTTTTCGAGGAAGACCGCGACCGAGACGATCGGCTTGCCGTCCTTCAGTGCGAAGCCGATGAACCAGCCGTGGTCGCCCACGTCGTCGCCGTCCTCCGCCGTTCCGGTCTTACCACCCACCTGCAAGCCCGAGACGGCAGCGCTGCGGCCGGTGCCGTCACGGGACGTGACGACACTGAACATCATCTGCTGCAGCGAGCTCGCCACGTTGCCGGTGATCGGGCGGCGCAGCTCCTGGGGGTCGGTCCGGTCGGCGTTGGACAGGTCGGCGTTCTGCAGACGGTCAACAATGTAGGGCCGCATCTCGCGTCCACCGTTGGCCACCGTCGCCGCAATCATGGCGCCTTGCAGCGGAGACATCTTCACTTCCCGCTGTCCGATGCTCGACTGAGCAACGGCCGGCGGGTCGACGACGCCGTTGTCGGCGGTCATGGGCCCGGTGTGGCTGGGCGCGACGTTGCAGTAGTTCTTGTCCTGGTCCTCGATGAAGCGCGGCTCGGCCTCGAAGCCGAACGCCTGGGCCATCGACTTGAGCCTCTCCGCGCCGATCCGCTCCACGCCCATGCGGGCGAAGACCGTGTTGCACGACACGGTCAGCGCCTGCTTCAGCGTGATCTGCTCGGGGCAGATGCCTTCGTGGGCGTTCTTGATGCGGAACGACGAGGTCTGCGGCGGCTGGTAGAACTCGCCACCCTGCACCGTCGAGTCGGGCGTCAGCGACGAGTCCGCGGACAGCGCCGCCGCCGACGTGATGACCTTGAAGGTAGAACCGGGCGGGTAGATCTCCTGCACCGCGCGGTTGAGCATCGGCTTGGTCGGGTCGGCGTCCAACTTCTTGTAGTTGGCGCTGGCCGCGTTGATGTCGTGGGTGCTCAGCAGGTTGGGGTCGTAGCTCGGCAGCGACACCTCGGCGAGCACCGCACCGGTCTCGGGGTTGAGGGCCACGACCGCGCCGCTCTTCGCCTTGACCTTGTTGGTGCCCAGCTGCGTGTACGCGGTGTCCTGCGCGGCCTGCGACAGCGTCAGCAGCACGTTGCCGCCGGCCACCTCCTTGCCCGTGAACAGCCCGGCGATCCGGTCGGCGGCCTGCTTGTCGGAGGTGCCGACCAGGAAGTCGTTGTTGAGCTTCTCGAGGCTCGTCGCACCGAGGTTGACCGGCTTGAAGCCGACCACGTGCGCGTACTTGTCCTTGAGCGGATAGGTGCGCAGGAACTTCAGCGTGTCGCCGGTCTCCTGGGCGTCGGCGAGCGCGATGCCCTGCGCGTTGATGATCTTGCCGCGAGCGCGCTCGTATTCGCTGGCCTGGACCCGTCCGTTGTGCGAGTTGGTCCGGTAGTCGTCGGCCTTGACCACCTGGCGGTAGTTCAGGTTGACGAACAGCATCGCGAACAGCACCAGCGCCACGACACCGACCCGGCGCAGTGGGGCGTTCATCGCACGACCTCCGTGGGAAGCTCTTGGATCTGGACCGGCGCGCCGCCACCACCACCGGTGGACACCCCGCCCAGCCCGATCGACGGCGCACCGCCGGCCGGACGTCGCGACGCGTCGGAGATGCGCAGCAGCAGACCGATCAGCAGCCAGTTGGCCACCAGCGACGAGCCGCCCGCCGAAAGGAACGGCGTGGTCTGCCCGGTCAGCGGGATGAGCTGGCTGATGCCACCCACAATGACGAACACCTGCAACCCCAGCGTGAACGCGAGGCCGCCGGCGAACAGCTTGCCGAAGGAGTCCCGCACGTTGATCGCGGCCCGCAGGCCCCGCTCAACCAGCAGCAGGTAGATCACCAGCAGGGCAGTCAGGCCGAAGAGCCCGATCTCCTCGCCCAGCCCGGAGAAGATGAAGTCGGTGCGGACCTCGGGGACCTTGTTCGGCTGGCCGGCGCCCGGACCGGCCCCGGTCAGGCCGCCGGTGCCCAGCCCGAGCAGCGACTGGACGAGCTGGTAGCCCTTGTTGTCCGCGTCGGCGAAGGGGTCGAGCCAGGTCGTCGCGCGCTCGGAGAAGTTGAGGAACGGGCCGCCGACGGTCTTGCCGAGGAAGTAGGCCAGGAAGGCGCCGCCGAGGAAGAAGCCGAGACCGATGATCAGCCAGCTGACCCGGACGGTCGCGATGTAGAGCGTCACGACGAACATGCCGAAGTACATGAGCGACGTGCCGAGGTCCTTCTCGAAGATGAGGACCATCAGCGACAGCAGCCAGACGAGCACGACCGGGCCCAGGTCGCGGCCGCGGGGGAAGTCGACGCCGAGGAACCGCTTGCTCGCCATCGACAGCACCTCGCGCTTGCGCACCAGGTAGTAGGCGAAGAAGACGAGCAGGCAGATCTTGGCGAACTCACCGGGCTGGATCGAGAACCCGGGGAACTTGATCCACAGCTTGGCGCCGTTGATCGAGGAGAAGCGGGCCGGCAGGACCGCCGGGATGAGCACCAGCACGATGCCGGCGAGCCCCAGCGTGTACGCGTAGCGCGACAACGACCGGTGATCCCGCACGATCAGCATCAGGATGATCGCGCCGATGATGGCGGCCGCGGTCCAGCCGAGCTGCCGGAAGCCGTCGCCGCCGAAGACGCTCAGGTCGGCGCGCAGCGGCGCCTTCGCGCGAGCCAGGTCCAGCCGCCGCAGGAATGCCACGCCGATGCCGTTGATCAGCGCGACCGCCGGAAGGATCACCGGGTCGGCATACGGGGCCAGGAAGCGGATCGCGACGTGCGCGACCGCGAAGATGACGGCAAGGATCGCGGTCTGCACCCAGAAGTCGGGGGTGACCTCACCGACCGCGTTGCCCTCGACGACCGCCGCGTAGACCACCAGGATCGCGGCGACGAACAGCAGCAGTCCCAGCTCGACGTTGCGTCGGGTGCGGGGCCGCGGCGCGCCCGCCCCGTCACCCTGGTCCATGGGTGACGGGGAAGGGATGGCTGTTGCGGTCACAGCAGAATTCCTCTTGGCCTCGCGGTCAGGATCATCGTCAGGTCAGCAACCGGCGGTCGGGGTCGGGGTCTCGGACACCATTGTCGGTGGTGCCTCGGTGCTCGCCGCCGGCGACGTCGGTGCGCCGGAGCCAACCACAGCGCCAGTGGGCGTCGTGCCGGGCGCAGCCGCACCGGTCGAGCTCAAAATCGGCGTCGGCGTCGGGCCGCCGGTCGGGCAGGCCGGCTTCCGCGACGGGTTGTCGGGGTCGATCAGCGCGGCGAGCTTGTCCTTGGCCTCGTCCAGGCTGTCGGCCTCGATGCCCTGCTTGACGGTGCTCTGCGCGGCCGGGGTGAGATCGTCGAGCTTGAGCGTGCTCGGCTCGTACACCTCCGACAGGTCGATCCACGCGATCTTGCCGGGGACCCCCTTGAAGATCGCGATGGTGCCGTCGTCGGTGGCGCCCACGTAGTAGCGCGACTGGGTGACGCTCCACCCGTACCAGAGGCCACCGCCGAGCACGCCGAGCAGCACGACGAGCAGCAGCACGGTGCGCACCGGATGGCGCTTCGGCCGGGCGGCCTCGTCGCGGGCGTTCGCCGCGGCGCGGGCCCGTGCCTCTTCCTCGGGCTCCGGCACCGGCGGGCGCGGCGCGGCGAGCGCGGCACCCCGGGCCGAAGACATCGACTGGTCGGCGGACGTGGCCATGCCGCGGTCCTGTGCGGCCGCACCCCCGACGATCGGCCGCTCCTCGACGATGTCCTCGTCGGTGACGTCGGCGACGATCACGGTGATGTTGTCGGGGCCGCCACCGCGCAACGCGAGCTCGATGAGCCGGCCGGCGCACTGGTTGGGGTCGGCATACTCCCGCAGCGTCGACTCGATGGTCTCGGCACTGACCACGCCGGAGAGCCCGTCGCTGCAGAGCAGGTAGCGGTCCCCCGTCTTGACCTGGCGCACCGAATACTCGGGGTCGGCGTCGCGGCCGTCGAGGGCCCGCGTCAACAGGGAACGCTGGGGATGACTGTTGGCCTCTTCCAGGCTGATCCGGCCCTCGTCGACGAGCATCTGGACGTAGGTGTCGTCCTTGGTCACCTGGGCGAACTCGCCGTCGCGCGTGATGTACGCGCGGGAGTCACCGATGTGGACCATGCCCATCTTGCTGCCGGAGAACAGCATGGCGGTGAGGGTGGTGCCCATGCCTTCCATGGCGGGGTTTTCCTCGACCGCGTCCCGGATCTGCTGGTTGGCCAGGTCGACGGCGCCGCGAAGCGTGTCGATCATGGCGTTGCCGGGCACATCTTCGTCGAGTGGCGCCATGGTGGCGATGACAATGTTGCTGGCGACGTCACCGGCGGCCATGCCGCCCATGCCGTCTGCCACGGCAAGCAGCCGCGGTCCGGCGTAAACGGAGTCCTGGTTGCCACTCCGAATCAGACCGCGGTCACTACGGGCCGCATAGCGCAAGGTGAGGGTCATGGCCGTAACTCGAGAGAAGTGCGGCCGATGCGAATCGGCACGCCGAGGGGGACGGGGGTAGGGGCACCGACCTTGGTCTTGTCGAGGTAGGTGCCGTTGGTGGAGCCGAGATCCTCGAGATACCACTGGCCGGCGCGGGGCACGAGGCGGGCGTGCTTCGCCGAGGCGTAGTCATCGGTGATCACCAGCGTCGAATCCTCGGCGCGACCGATCGTGATCGGCGCCTCGCCGAGCGTGATCCGAGTGCCCGCCAGCGAACCGGCGGTGACGAAGAGCTGATGCGCGGTCTTGCCACGCTTCACCTTCGCCGGACGGCCAGGAGCCGTCGCCGCACCAACCCCCCGGGGTGCGGCGACGATCCGGCTCGACCGTGAGCCCGCGAACAGGTCGCGCCGGATCACTCCCACCACCGTGAACACGAAGATCCACAGCAGCACGAGCAACCCGTAACGGGCGACCGTAATGACAAATTCCATCTACGACCTATCAGGGGCCTGGTGAAGGCCCGGTCGAGCAGGTGCACTCATCCAGATCCGCCTAACGTCGACCACGTGGTGCAGTAACTTCAGCCATCCACGCGGTATGTGAGCGTGGTCGTGCCGAGCTGGATCATGTCACCCGGATTCAACGCGACCGCGGAGACGCGTTGACCGTTGACCATCGTGCCGTTCGTCGAGCCGAGATCGGTGAGCACCACCTGCGCACCGTCAAAGTCGAGTCGCGCGTGACGCCGCGAGATGCCGACATCTGGCAGCCGCATGTTGGCCTGGTCGCCCCGGCCGATCACGGTCGAGCCGATCGACAGAGGGTAGCTGCGCCCGTCGCCGGACACCAGTCGTACGTTGCGGGCGGGCCCACCAGGGCCGCCGGCGCCTGGCCCGTAGCCACCACCCTGGTTGTATCCGCCATACGGGTCGGGCGCGGCCTGCGGTGCCACCTCGCCACCCGTGTAGACCTCGGCAGTGACCCGGAACATCCCGGTGTCGAGGCCGTCACCCCGCTCGATCTCGACGATGACGTCGCCATAGACCGTCCACCCCTGCTCGCCGATGAACTCCGCCTGTGACTGGGCGAGCTCCTGGGCGAGCGCGGCGGCATACGGCGCCAACCTACTGTGGTCATAGGGCGAAAGGTCGATCACATAGCGATTCGGCACGAGCGTGCGCCCGCCAGCCAAGATCGCCTTGTGGGCTTCCGCCTCCCGTTGCATGGCGTTGAGGATCTCCACGGGGTGGACGACCCCCTTGAAGACCTTTGCGAAGGCCCCCTCGACCAGGCCCTCTAGGCGCTTCTCGAAGCGCTGCAGCACACTCACCGGTTCCTCCTCGGGTTCCGAGGTCATGATGGTATCCGGACGTCGCACGCCCTGTTGCAAGCTGACCGGTCAGCCCGTGCTACTCTTCCGTGGCGCCCAGGGCAGCCTAGTCCCTACCCGGTCAAAACGCCGAGTTGGGACACGCTACTCTGAGCACTGCCAGACGATTGGTTCGCCGGTCGTCAAGGGGAAGTGGCGGAATGGCAGACGCGCACGGTTCAGGTCCGTGTGCCCGAAAGGGCGTGGGGGTTCAACTCCCCCCTTCCCCACAAGACGATGAGCGCACTCTGTTCGCGGAGTGCGCTCACTTTTCGTCTCGTCATTCCTCGCGCGAGGCTGCGCCTCGCTCCCCAGTGGGGGAGCTTTGCTCCACCCACACCCCCTCAACCGCGTCGGTGGTTGCTCTCGTCGGCTTGTCGCTCGCTTGTCCTTTCGCGTTGGTACTGCGTCAAAAAGGCGACTCTGGGGTGCGGGGTATGCTCGGCCGGACCTGCTGGAGCCGCAAGGAGTTCTTCTCGTGAGCGTCGTCATCGTCACCGGGTCTGCCGGGTTGATCGGGTCTGAGGCCGTCCGGCATTTTGCCTCGTTGGGGCTGGATGTCGTGGGCATCGACAACGACATGCGGAAGCAGTTCTTCGGGGCTGAGGCGTCGACCGCGTGGAACGTTGTCAGGCTGGCGAGTGACCTCGGGGATGCCTACACGCACCATGACGTGGACATCCGGGACCGGGACGCGCTGGCGGGGATCTTCCGGCGGTATGGCAAGGATGTGGCGCTGGTCGTGCACACGGCGGCGCAGCCCAGCCATGACTGGGCGGTGCGGGACCCGTTCACGGACTTCGACGTGAACGCGGGTGGCACGCTCAACATGCTGCAGAACGTGCGGGAGCACTGCATCGAGGCGCCGTTCATCCACTGTTCGACCAACAAGGTCTATGGCGACCGGCCCAACAGCCTGCCGCTGGTCGAGCAGGAGACGCGGTGGGAGATCGAGGCGGGCCATCCGTATGAGAACGGGATCAAGGAGGACATGTCGATCGACGCGTGCCTCCACTCCGTCTTCGGGGCCTCCAAGGTCGCCGCGGACGTGATGGTCCAGGAGTACGGGCGCTATTTCGACATGAAGACCGCGTGCTTCCGCGGCGGGACGCTGACCGGGCCGGCGCACTCGGCGACCGAGCTGCACGGCTTCCTGGGGTATGTAATGCGCTGCGCGATGGAGCGGCGGACGTACAAGATCTTCGGGTACAAGGGCAAGATGGTGCGCGACGCGATCCACTCGCACGACGTGGTCGCCGCGTTCGAGGCGTTCTTCCGGGCGCCGCGCAGCGCCGCGGTCTACAACCTCGGCGGTGGGCGGCACTCCAACACCTCGCACCTGGAGGTGTTCTCGCTCGCCCAGCGGATCACCGGCAACGAGATGGTCACCGAGTATCACGAGGCCAACCGGGTCGGCGATCACCAGTGGTGGATCGGGTCCAACGAGCGTTTCCAGCTGGACTACCCGGACTGGAAGCAGGTCTACGACGTGCCGATGATCTGTCAGGAGATCTACGAGGCCAATGTCGACAAGTGGACCCCGGAAGCCTGACCGTGATCGACCAGGGCAAGCAGAACGTCCTCGGCGTGCAGGTCAGCGCCGTCGACTATGACAGCGCCGTCGACAAGGTCATGAGCGCCGCCCGGGACGGCCGGTCGCTCGCGGTGACCGCGCTCGCGGTGCACGGTGTCATGACCGGCGTGCAGGACAAGGCGCACGGTGCCCGGCTCAACGCGTTCGACCTGGTCACACCCGACGGGCAGCCGGTGCGCTGGGCGCTCAACCTGCTGCACCGGGCCCGGCTCGCCGACCGGGTCTACGGGCCTGAGCTCACGCTGCGGGTCCTGCGGGCCAGCGCCGAGCAGGGCCTGCCGGTGTACCTGTACGGCTCGACCGAGCAGACGCTCGAGCTGCTGGTGCGCAAGCTGCACGAGCGGTTCCCGGCGCTGAAGATCGCCGGCATGGAGGCGTCGAAGTTCCGTCCGGCGCAGCCGGGCGAGCCCGAGGAGATCGCCGCGCGGATCAAGGAGTCCGGGGCGCGTGTGGTCATGGTCGGCCTGGGCTGCCCCCGCCAGGAGGTCTTCGTCTACGGCATGCGCCACCTCGTGGACGCGCCGATGCTGGCCGTGGGTGCCGCGTTCGACTATCACGCCGGCGGGTTGAAGAACCCGCCCGCGTGGATGCAGAAATACGCCCTGGAGTGGCTCTGGCGGCTCGGGCTGGAGCCCAAGCGGCTCTGGCGCCGCTACGTGCTGCTCAACCCGGCCTACCTGGCCCGGCTCGGCGCGCAGAAGGCGCACCTGTGGCGGGCGACCCCGCCGCCGCCGGCGACCGAGCCGCTCACCACGTTCGCGGTGTAGCGCCCTGGTGCGGCGCGCAGCGTCGCACCCCCCACGGAACCCCAGCCGCTCACACCGTTCGTAGCCTGAAGCCGGCCCCCGTTCGGGGAGCCGGCTTCAGCGGTTGGTGCTCAGCGACCGGTGATCGCGTCGACCTTGACGGTCCGGCGCTTGAAGGTGCCGCGCTTCTCCAGCGCGCGCTCGGCCGGCACCAGCATGAGCGCCAGCGGCGCCGCGATGTACCAGCGGTCGAGCATCACGTAGGCGACGATGTTCATGACGACGCCGAACGCGTACAGCGCGATCAGCCAGTCGACACGCTTCTCGCCGATTCCCCGTTTGTGGTAGGCGTCAAGGACGCCAAACGCGCCGATGCTGAGGGCCAGGAGGCCGCCGCCACTCATCATTGCGAACATCAGATCGGACACGTCACTCACCCTTGCCTCCCCGTTACCACCAGGAACCTGCCCAAAGCTAAGCGGACATTTCAAGATCGACCATCAACTTTGCGACACCGACCTAGGCCGAACGTAGCCAGCCAATCGGACATTCAGCCGATATCACTGATCTTGCTTGTCAGCAGTGCCCGGGTGACGTCGTCGCAGGCCGCGCCCGCAACGCCGGCCTGGTAGGCCGCTCGCGCACCAAGACCGAGATCGGCAGCGACCCGGTGCTCTTGAGCCAGATCTGTGTTGAACATCGCTGGGTCGTCGGTGTTGACCGTGCAGGGCACACCGGCCGCGACCAGGGCAGGGAGCGGGTGTTCTGCCAGGGACGGCACCGACCGGGTCCGCACGTTCGAGGTCGGGCACACGTCAAGGACCAGGCCACGATCGACGATTTCCGCCAGTACACCGGCATCCTCGACGGCACGGATGCCATGGCGCAGCCGGTCGGGTGCGAGGGTCAGGATCTCGCGCACCGACTCGGCGCCGGCCGACTCGCCGGCGTGCGGGACGATGGCCAGGCCGCCGTCGCGAGCCAGGTCGAACGCCTTCGCGTAGATCACGGCGGGGCTTGCCTGCTCGTTGCCGCCCAGGCCGAGGCCGACGATGCCCCGGTCGGCGTAGCGGACACTCCACCGTGCGACGTCCTCGGCCAGCTCCACCGGCATGCCGCGGTAGAGGTCCGGGGTCAGCCGGACGATCAGCCCGTGCCGCTCCCATGCCTCGGCGATGCCGTCGGTGTAGCCCTCGTACAGCTCTTCCCACGCGACGCCGCGTTGTGCCCGCTCGCCGGGGGAGAAGATCGCCTCCAGATATACCGCACCGTGCGACGCCGCCACGCCGGCGTAGTCGACCACGATCTGCCGGAAGTCGGCCGCGGTGCGCAGGCAGTTCGTGGTGAGGATCCAGACCTCGACGAACTTCTTGAAGTCGGTGAACTCGTACAGTCCCTGCATGCCTTCGACGGTGTCGACCGGCAGCGGCAGGTCGTTGCGGCGGGCGATCTCCAGAAGCGTCGCGGGAGGGATCGCCCCCTCGAGGTGCACATGCAGCTCGATCTTCGGGAAGCTCATCCGTTCAAAATAGCGACGGGCCCGGCGCGCACAGCCACGCACGCGCGCACCGGAGCCCGTCCGACCTCCCCAGGTCGAGTCTCCCTGCGTTTCTACGGCATGGGATTCGACCTGTCGACAGGCGAGCTGGTGCGCGCTCACGGGCCTACTTCAGCCCGCGCGCCTCCTGCGAGTAGATGAGCTCCAGGATCGAGCGGGCCGCCTCGAACCAGCGGTCCAGCCATTCCTGCTGCGGCATCGTGCCCTTGGGCGGCAGTTCCAGCAGCAGCCCCCGCAGCAGCGGGTGGTCGGCCATCGAGCCGCTGGGGCCGTCCAGCCAGGAGTCCTGCAGCACGTTGGACCGGCCGAACATCGGCTCGGTCAGCGGACCGAGGTCAGCCACCAGCGACGACTCGGGCAGCTTCGGCGGCGTCAGCGACGCGGCGATCGGGGAGTTGTCCAGCGGCAGGGACGCGCGGTCCAGCGGCGAGGAAGGACGGTCCAGCGGCGAGCCGTTGCGCGGCGACAGGTCATCGATCGGCCCGTCGCCGATGACGTCCCGGCGCCCGCCCGGGCGGTAGCTTCCGAGCTGCCCGGAGAAACGGTCGTCGGTCTTCGACGATCCGTTGCCGAAGTTGTCGGGGCCATTGTTCATCGGATACAAGCCTTATCTGACTCGGGTGTGTTCGGGTCTCCAGTGGAAAGTGCCTGAGCGCTCATCGAATACAACGATGACCGGCCCGGTCCGCAACGGCGATACCACCGTCGCGGGCCGGGCCGGTCGATTCCAAGCCTGGCGTTTCACTTACGAGAGATCGAACTCCCCGTCCTTGGTCCCGCCGACGAAGGCCAGCCACTCCTCCGGGGTGAACAGGAGAACCGCCCCGGCCTTGTCCTTCGAGTCCCGGAGCGCCACAGCTCCGCCGACGAACGCGACCTCGACGCAGTTGTCCGAGTACGGACCGCTGCGGGTGCTCTTGCGCCAGCCGGCACTCTCGAGATTCACGCTGAAGCCCTTGGCCTCGATTTCCACTACAGCTCCTTTGTCAGCTTCACGATCATTGAGTCTGACTCGTCCGGACGGAGTGCGTTGGCGCGCAAGTAGTCAAAGATGAATCCGTAGCGCTGAAGCTCGTCGTCCTTCTCGAGAAAGAGACCGCCAGCCGCGTTCGAGGCGAACACGAAGTTTTGCCCGGCGGACTCGTCGTACAGCAACATCGTGAATGTCCCGTCCATCCCGGCATGTGCACCGGCGGAGAAGGGCAGGACCTGGAGGGTCACATTCGGCCACCCGGCCGCCTCGCTCAGGTGCTCGAGCTGGCGTCGCATAACCGCTCTTCCGCCGACCGGACGGCGCAGCACAGCCTCGTCCAGCACCACCCAGAGATCAATCGGGTCATCCTGTGTGACCAACGACTGGCGGCCGATACGGACACGCACACGTTTTTCGACCTCGGTGACGCTGATGTCCGGGCGGGCCGCATGGATCATGGCCTGCGCGTACTCCTCGGTCTGGAGCAGACCGGGCACGACGAGCGCCTCGTAGGAGCGGATGTGGTCGGCGGCCGCTTCGAGGCCGACGTAGGCACCGGTGAGCACGTCACCGTAGAGCTGCCACCAACCCTTCTGGCGCGCTTCCCTGGCGATCTTCAGCAGCTGTTCGGCGTATTCGGGCTCGACGCTGTAAATGTCCAGCATGTCCCGTACGTCGCGCGGAGTGACACCAGTCTGTCCGGTTTCGATCCGGGAGATCTTGGACCCGGAGCATTCCAACCGCTCGGCGACATGATCAATGGTCACGTGCGCGGCCTCGCGGAGGCGGCGCAATTCCATGCCGAGCTGTCTCCGTCGCAGCGTCGGGCTGCCTCGTCGACTTGCCACGCGTCGCACCTCCGCCGGGCCACGTAATTCTGTTACGTATAGATCAGCGCAACATCATGAAGCTGCGCAACCCGGCTCCGGCACGACATTTTCACCATCTCCCGCAGTCCCCGCCACTTGGAAGCGGGTCGCTCATACGTGGGATGGAATTTTCGCCATGCAAGTTGCAATGATCACTGTCCTGAGGCAATCTGTGGGTGTGGCGGCGGTTACGGTCTGTTCATCTTCGAGCCCATCGAGACGACCTAGTCACCACCGCGGACGCAGCGACAAACGATCGAGCCGATCGGCGGTTACGGCATTGCCGTAGCCGACCTTCCCCATGCCGACGGATGACGGGAGTCTTAACTGTGTTACCGAAGACCGGTGACGTGCTGCGCGTGACCAAGGCCGCAAGCGTGCAGTTCGTGCAGCCGATGCTGTTCCGGGTGATCCGGGTGCACGACTGGCAGACCTACGACGGATGGGCGTGGCTGGACGGATACCAGCTCAACGCCGCCGGCGACGCGGTCGAACGCCGGTCGATCTTCGTCCAGCTGCAGGGGCTGCAGCCCGGATGCGTCAAGGTCACCCAACGGACGGCCAGCCGCGTGCCGGTTCCCGCCTAGCCGTTCGGTTGATATAAAGCTGACCGAAAGTACTGTCATCCGTGCTTTCACCGAGCTCACGTCTTCACGGGTACATCGGCGACGACCTCCGCGGCGCCGTCCCAGCCAGCCGGATTCCCTGGCGCGCTCTACAGCTGATCAACCCGCCGACGGTGACACCGAACTCTTCGACGGTGCGGCTGTCGGCGCGGTCGCGACATAGAGCGTGACGGTCTCTCCGGTCGCGACCATCGTGCCCGGGCCCGGGTCGGACTCCAGGACCTCGCCGGGTTGCACCGAACCGTCGGCGCGGCGGACCACCTTCACCTCGAGGCCGAGCTGCTGCAGCTTGATCGTCGCCTGGGCGAGCGTGTTGCCGCGCAGCGGCGGGATCGCGACGCTGGCCGGCGGCGCCGCCGTCGTCTCAGACGGGGCGGCCGACGTGGGTGCCGCGGTCGTCGGCGCGCGCGTCGGCGACGGCACCACGGCGCTGCTGCTGGTTTCCACACCTGGCAGCTGGTCCGGCGGCGCGTTGTCGCCGTCGGCGGTCGCCTGATAGATCAGGTACAGCCCGACGCTCAGCGCGGCGACCAGAACCAGTGCGACGACCCCGACGATCACCGGGGTGAACCAGGACCGTCCCTGATATGGGTCCTCCTCGACCCATTCCTCCGGCGCCGGCTGGCGCAGCGCGGGGTCACCCGGTCGGGGGACATTGGCGCGGGCCGACCACCGGGGCGGCTCGTCGTGCCCGAGGGGACCGCCGATCTGGGTCGCGCCGCTGTCGTCGGGGCGCAGCGGTGAGGTGCCGCCGCCGATCCTGGTCGCGTCCGGATCCACCGGGTGGTCATCACCTGGCCAGGGATCGACCGGCTCGGGGTGGGTCGGCCCGATCCTCGTCGCGTCGGAATCGCCCCTCGGGGGTGTTGGTCGATCGAACGGGGCGGTGTCGTCCGGCTCGTCAGGCATAGGTCCCAGTTCACCACCTTGTCCGACATGTCGCGTGCCTGTGCACAGGTTGCCCACCTCAGGTCCACCCTCCGCGACCGCTGCCAGCACCGCCTGACGTTCCTCTGACATCGACTCGCCCGGGTGGACGGCTGGGCGTACGCTGCGCGGCATGGCCGCACGAAGCTGGGCAACCTCAATATTCACCGCGATCGGTGTCGCGGCGGGCGCGGGTGCCGCGCAGCTCGGTCTTGGCTACGGCCTGGGGATCGTCTCCTGGCAGCCGACCGGTAATAGCGCGACCGTCTGGGTCAGCAGCCTGGCCTGGGTGGCGTGGCTTGCGGCCTCCTCGACGGTCATCGGCGCGCTGTGCGCCGACCGGCTCAGCCCGGCCGACACCCCGGTCGTGGGTGATGCCTCCACGCCGGGCGCGCACGCGTTGACGGCCGCTTGGCGGATCGTGATCGCACTGTCCGCGGCGGTGGGCGCCCTGATCATCGTGCCGCTGGTCGCCGTGCCGTCCCGCACGCCCCGACCGGACAACGTCGCGCCGTACTTCACCGCCGGTGGCTATGCGATCGCCGGGATCATCGTCGGGCTGCTGATCGCGGTCGGCGCCCTGGCCGCGCGGGCGATCGCCGCCAACGTCATCGCCTCGTCGGCGTGGCTGTGGCTGCTCGCGGTCGTCGCGGTCGTCGACGTGGTCCGCGCCGACGGCAACCTCGCCACCGCCGCCCAGCTCGGCACCTGGCAGTTCACCGACGCGACCTGGATCCGCGGCATGGTCAACCTGCCGGGGGCGCTGCTCATGCTCGCCGTCGCGCTGCTCATCGGCGCACTCGCGGCCTGGCCCGCCGGCCGGCGCGGCGACAACCGGGTCGGCGTGGCGGTCTCGGGCGCGGCCGGCCCGCTGCTCGTCGCCCTCGCATACTTCCTCGCCGCGCCCGCCGTGAGCGAGCGGGATCAGCAGCTATCGGCGTTCGTCATCGCCCCGTATGCCGTGCTCGCCGGTCTCGCCGGCTCGGTTATCGTGTCGGCGATCGGCCCGCGCGGCTCCCGCGCGCAGGCCCGGGCGGCCCGCAAGGCCGCCGCGGCGGACCGGGATGCGCGGGCCGCGTCCGACATCGCCGACTGGACGCAGGCACTCGCCGACGCGGACGCCGCCGAGGCCCGCCGCCGCACCGAGACGGGCGAGCAGCCGGACGGCGACGACCCGTGGGCCGCCGCACCGGACCGCTCCCCCGAGCCGGTCACGATCGGCGCGGGCAGCAAGCCCCCCGTGACCACTGGCAAAGCATCCGCCTCCACCAGCAAGGCATCGGCCGCTACCAGCAAGGCGGCGCCCGCCTCCGCCGGCAAGGCGAGTGTCAGTGCGGGCAAGGCGAGCGTCAGTAGCAAGAGCGCCGATCTGGACTCGGCCAAGGACCTGGAGTCCGACGCGTATGCGCCGGCCCGTGCGTATGGCGGCAGTGAGTCGTCGGGCCGGACCTACACGTCGGAGTCGGCGAACCGCGCGTATGCGGAGGACACCGTCACCGACGATGATGCCGATGCGCAGCCCGCGGCGTCGCCCGCCGCCCGCGGGTCGGTCGAGCCGCTCTGGCCGACGGACACCGCGACGGAGAGCTCGACCGAGCCCGCCAAGCCCGCTCCGGGCCGAGGTCGTGGCCGAGGCCGCGGCCGGAACGGCGAATAGCGAACACCCTGCGACGGCGGCCGGACCGCGGCCCGGCTGGCCCAGCGGGGGCGGGGACGCCGCAACGGAGAGCTCGACCGAGCCGGCCAAGCCCGTTCCCGGCCGAGGTCGTGGCGGGGACGCGGACGGAACGGCGAATAGCGAATACCCTGCGACGGCGGCCGGCGGGCAGCCCAGACCCCTGCGGCCTCGGGCGCTCTGGTTAGTAGCCGACACACCGCGACGGCGGGCCAGGCCACGGCCGGCGGACGCAGGTGGAACGGCGAATAGCGATCATCCCGCGCCAGCGGCCGGGCTGCGGCCAGCGGCAGCGGGCGTTCCGGCGAGCAGGCGTTCCGGCGAGCAGCGAGCACCCCGCGAAGGCGGCGGCCGGGCCGACCGGCCCGAGTGGGCTGGAGCCCGAGTGGGCTGGAGCCCGAGCAAACCGGAGCCCGGGTGAGCTGGAGTCCGGGTGAGCTGGATCAGATCGGCCAGGTGTGGACGGGCTCGTTGGCGTGCAGGCCGACGCTGTAGCGCTGCAGCATCTCCCGCAGTGCTGAGCGGCGGTCGAGGTGGTGCCTGGACTGCAGGTCGTTGACCGTTGCGGTCTGCCAGGCCGCGCCGTTGCGGCCGGTGCGGCAGCGGCCCTCGATCACGCCTAAGAGCCGGTCGCGGGTCCCCGGGTGCACACCGAAGCGGTCGAGGCCCGCGGACGCTAAAGGCAGTAGCTCGTCCAGTACCAAATCTGCAACTTGCACCTCGCCGTGGTCTGGCCACCACAGTCGGGCGTCGAGTCCTTCGCGGGCGGCGGTGTGGAAATTTTCCTCCGCTGCGGAGAACGTCATCTGCGTCCAGATCGGACGGTCCTGCTGCACGAGCTCGCCGACCAGGCCGAAGTAGAACGCGGCGTTGGCGACCTGGTCGACGACGGTCGGGCCGGCGGGCAGGACCCGGTTCTCGACGCGCAGGTGCGGCCGGCCGTTCATGATGTCGTAGACCGGGCGGTTCCACCGGTAGATCGTGCCGTTGTGCAGCCGCAGCTCACCGAGGTGTGGGACGCCGCCGGCCTCTAGAACCGCGACCGGATCCTCGTCGTCGGTGATGGGCAGCAGCGGCGGGAAGTAGCGGACGTTCTCCTCGAACAGGTCGAAGATCGAGGTGATCCAGCGCTCGCCGAACCATACCCGTGGCCGGACGCCCTGGGCCTTGAGCTCCTCCGGCCGGGTGTCGGTGGCCTGCTCGAACAGGGCGATGCGGGTCTCCGCCCAGAGCCGCTTGCCGAACAGGTACGGCGAGTTCGCACCGACCGCGACCTGGACGCCGGCGATCGCCTGGGATGCGTTCCAGTGCATCGCGAAGTCTTCGGGTGCGACCTGCAGGTGGAACTGGATGCTGGTGCACGCGGACTCGGCGGCGATCGAGTCGGACTCCGCCTCCAGCCGCTCCTGGCCGCGGATGTCCAGGGCAATGTCCTCACCACGCGCGTTGATGATCTGCTCGTTGAGCAGCTGGTAACGCGGGTTGTTGGACAGGTTGGCCAGCACCGTGTGCTCCTGGCGCAGCGTCGGCAGTATGCCGATGAGCACCAGCTGGGCGTCGGACTTGCGGGCCCGCTCGTCGGCGTGGACGAGGCTGGCGAGGACCTCGCGCTCATAGACGTCCAGGCCGTCGCCCTCGATGACGCGGGGCGCGACGTTGATCTCGAGGTTGAACTGGCCGAGCTCGGTCTGGAACGACGGGTCCGCCAGGTCGGCGAGCACCTCGGCGTTGCGCATGGCCGGCTGCGCGTCGGGATCGATGAGGTTGAGCTCGATCTCGAGCCCAGTCATCGGCCGGTCCGAATCGAACCGGAAGTCGTTGAGCATTAGGGCAAAGACATCAAGACATCTACGGACTTTATACCGATATCGGGCACGGTCCTCACGCGAGAATGCTCCTCGTATGACGTCTTGCCCCATTGCGTTCCCCAAATCCCCGGCCGACCCCGTGGACCCTCCACGTTAGGAGTGGTCGGGGTGTACCGCTAGGGACAAAAAGGGCGCAACCTCAGCCTAGGGTGAGCAAAACCTTGCAGAGGGTGGGAGATTTCGCCCACCCTCTGCACGATGGTCAAACTCCGGCATAAGCCACAATCGGCCCAGACTCTGGTCTTACAGTTGGCGCGATCGGCCGATGCCGACTCAGGCCTGGCGCACACCCTCGGCGCCGATCTCGATCTTGATCTTCTTGCCGACGAGGACGCCGCCGGTCTCGAGCGCCTGGTTCCAGGTGATGCCGAACTCCTCGCGGTCAATCTCGGTGGTCGCGCTGAACCCGATGACCTCCTGGCCCCAGGGGCTCTTGGCATGACCCTCGAACTCGACGTCGAGCTCGACCTCGCGGGTGACGTCGCGGATCGTCAGGTCGCCGACGAGCTTGAACTCGCCGCCGGAGAAGCCGACCACGCGGGTGCTCTTGAAGGTCAGCGACGGCCACTGCTCCACGTGCAGGAAGTCGGGGCTCTTCAGGTGGCCGTCACGGTCGACCACGCCGGTGTCGATGCTGGCGGCGTCGATGTCGACCTCGACGTGCGACTGCAGCGGGTCCTCGGCGATGACGATGCTGCCGGTGGCCTTGGTGAAGCCGCCGCGGACCTTGCTCACCATGAGGTGCTTGGCCACGAAACCGACCCGCGTGTGGGCCGGGTCGAGATCGAACTTGCCGGGCGTGGGGATGGTGACGCCGTTGAACTCGCGGGTGTTGACCGGTGCGGTCATGATGCCCTCCAGATAAGCTGTGGCGGAGATGTTTGCTGGAGCAAATATACGCTCAGCAGACTCTCGTTTGTCAAGCTCTTCTGTTAGACTGCCACTGTGACCGACGAGATGCTGGAAGATCCGCGAATCACCGCCATGGGCCTGTTCGTCGAGGCCTTCACCGGTGTGACCGCGCGTCTCAACGTCCAGTTGGCTGAGCACGGACTCGGCAACGTCGACTTCGAGGTGCTGGTCAGGCTGTCCCGCTCGCCCGGCGGCGAGCT
Source organism: Dactylosporangium sp. NPDC049525 (assembly GCF_040676755.1). NCBI lineage: Bacteria > Bacillati > Actinomycetota > Actinomycetes > Micromonosporales > Micromonosporaceae > Dactylosporangium > Dactylosporangium sp. NPDC049525. Next base: position 489,437 of record NZ_JBFAPO010000001.1, read on the forward strand.
GCGAATGACCGACCTCGCCGCACAGACCGGGCTGTCGACCAGCGGCGTGACCCGGGTCGTCGACCGCCTCGAGCGCGACGGCCTGGCCACCCGCCGCGCCTGCCCGACGGACCGGCGCGGCTCGTTCACCGTGGTGACGCCCGCCGGCGTGGCCAAGATGCACGAGGTCCTCCCGGATCACCTCGCCCTGATCGAGGAGTGGTTCACCGGCCGGCTGTCCCCGGAGGCCCTGGAAGCGCTCCTGTGCAGCTTTCGCACAATCCGTGACGCGGTCCGTCCCGGCGCGACCTCCGGCGCCGCCACGGCCGCCGCGGCCTGACGCCGCCCGGTCACCGCGTCCTGAAACCCGGCCCGCGACCGGCAGGATGACCGGCAGCTTCTATCGGTTCCCGGTGGTAAATAGCCTGGAAAGCCGCATTCCGGACGAACAGCTTCGTTAGTGTCCGCCCCCGGGGGAGGCACCGCCCCGTGGGGACCGGCACGGACGAAGCAGGTGGGAAGGCAACACGCGCCCGGGGGGTCTTCGTCCGTGCCCAAAACCGATCAGGCGCCGGACAGCAGCGCACGCTCTCGCGGTAGGAGCGTCAGCCGCCCCCTGGCACGGATGCCGTCCAGCTCACCCAGCGCGCGCTTCCGGTCCGCCGGCTCGGCGCTGGCGGCCAGGCCGGTGAGTGCCTCCAGGACATCCCGGATGTCGTCCCGACCGGCGAGCAGGTTGGCCGCCGCCTCGAAGGCGGTCGCCGCCGCCGGCCGGTCGTCGCGGGCGAGCGCGAGATAGCCGCCGATCATGGCCGACATGCCGGCGCTGCCGGGCAGCTCCGCGAGCTCGACCAGGACGTCGGCCGCCTCCGGAAGGCGGCCCGACTCGGCGAGTGCCTGCCCCAGGGTGCCCAGCGCACGGACCCGGTGCGTCGGGTCGCCGACCTCCGCGGACGCGGCGGCGGCGCGGCGGGCGAGATCGACCGCCTCGTCGAAGCGCCCGTCCAGCCGGGCGACCTCGGCCAGGTTCGCCTGGGCGAGCGCCTGGATGCGGGCGTCGCCGGCCTCCGCGGCGCGGCGTCCGGCAGCGACCAGTCGACGCGCCGCCGTGGCCAGGTCACCGGCGCGGATGTCGTGCCACGCCAGATTGTTCTGCGAGACTGCGATCTCACGGACCCGGCCGGTACGGATGGCCAGGCCGAGCATCGCTTCGCTGTGCCGGCGGGACTCGTCGACGCCGCCGACCGCCTGCCAGACGCCCGACAGGACCGCCCGGGCGGCGAGCTCCCCGAACGTGTCGCCGTGGGCGACGAGCACCTCGAGTGCGGCCTCGGTCGGCCAGAGCTCGGCGACCCCACGCCCGTGCGCCATCGCAAGCATCCCGGCCGCGACCTGGGCGTTTGCCCGGATCACCGGGTCGCAGTCGCCGGTACGGGCATCGTCGAGCAGCCGCCGGAGCAGCTTGTGCGCCTCGACGTCACGGCCGCGCAGCCGGCACCAGCGCGGGATCGCACCGGCGAGGCGCAGCGCCGTCGCCGGTTCCCGGACGGAGGCGTACCGCAGGGCCGCGCGGATGTCGCTGTTGAGGTAGTCGAGCCGGGACACGGCGGCGGCGCTGGCCGGCCCGGTGAGGTCGGCCGCGAGCCGCACCGCGAGCCTGGTGATGACGTCGGCGTGCCTGAGCCGGACGGCACGCAGCTCGCCGCGCTCGACGCAGCGCTCGGTGGCGAAGTCGCGGACCACGTCGAGAAGGCGGAACCGCAGGTCGCCCGGGCCGCGGACGCTGACCAGGCCGAGCCCGACGAGACGGTCGAGGACCGCCTCCGCGTTGAACCCGAGCAGCGCCTCGGCCAGATCGAGCGACCAGCGGCCCCGGAACATCGCGAGGCAGCGTAGGGCGGCCTGCTCCGGCTCGTCCAGCAGGTGGTAGCTCGCGGCGACGGCATCGCGCAGCCGCTGGCCGTCCGGGTCGGTGGCGGCGAGGTCGAGGACCCGGTTGCCGTATCGGGACAGCAGCTCGGGCAGCTCCAGGACGCGACCGCGGGCGGCGGCGAGCTCGATCGCGAGCGGCAGGCCGTCGAGCCGCCGGACCAGTTCGGCGACGGCCGGGACCTCGGCGTCCGGCACCGGTTCGCGGCGGACCTGCCGGAGCCGGTCGAGGAACAACGCGACAGCCGGCACGTGGCGTACCACATCCGGAGAGCTCAACGCACTCGGCAGTTCCAGCGGCTCGACCCGCCAGTCGACGGCGCCGGGCACCACGCCGGCGAGGGGTCGGCGGCTGGTGGCGAGGATCTTGACCGCCGGCACCCGGGCGCGCAGCCAGGCGATCGCCTTGACCGCGCTGCGGTGCGAGCGGTCGATCCCGTCGAGGACGAGCAGCGAGGGGCGGTCGGGCAGCTCCTCCGCGCGGGCGACGCCGAAGACGGCGGCGACCGCGGCGAACACGTCGTTGGGCTGCGACACGTCGGTGATGGTCACCGAGACCGCGGTGCCGGTGACCGCGTGCGCGACCGCGTGGGCGAGGCCGGTCTTGCCGACGCCGGCGAGGCCGACGAGCACGACCAGGTCGGTGCGCTCCAGCAGGTCGAGCAGCTCGGCGACGTCGGCGTCCCGGCCGATCAGCGCCGGCGCGGTGGGCAGCGGCAGCGTCGTCGGGGCCGGGGTGACGGTCCCGGCGAGAAACTCCTCCCGGTCCATGCCGACGAGATCCAGGGCGTCGGCGAGCAGCGTGAGGGTCCCCCGCTGCGGCCGGGCGACCCGGCCGCGTTCCAGCTCGCGGAGGGTGCGTACGCCGAGGCCGGCCCGACCGGCCAGCTCTTCCTGGGTCAGTCCCCGGGCCAGGCGGCGGGTCCGCAACGCGGCGGCGAACCCTGCCCCGGCGCCCCGCGGATCATGATCCGCAACTGGAGACATGTTGAGGAAGGGTACTAATTGGAGCCGTTCCGAAGAAGCCGGGCGTCGGAACTACGACGGTTATCTATGCGTTACCTGAGGGTGGCCGGGTCGGCTCCTCGGCCGGCTTCCGGTCGAGCGCGGGCACCTCGACGGTCAGTTCCTCGGCGGCCGGGGTCCGCTGGCGGGCGAGCGCCGGCACCTCGACGGTCAACTCCTCGGCGGGCGGCGTCACAGCGGCCGCCGGTGTCGAGGCGGCGGCCGGCGCCTTGGGCTTCGCCGGCTTCTTCTTCCCTGGCGCGGCCGCGACCGCCGGGGCCGTGCTCAGGCCGCTGAGGAATTTCGGCGCCCACCAGTTCCAGCTGTCGAGCATCGTCATCAGCGCCGGCAGCAGCAGCCCGCGGACCACCGTCACGTCGATGATCACGGCGACCGTCATGCCGACGCCGATCTCCTTCACCGCGACGAGCCCGCCGACGGTGAAGCCAAGGAACACGATGACGATGCAGATCGCCGCCGCGGTCACGACCGGGCCGGACTTCGTGATGCCGCGCAGAACCGCGCGGTTGGTGTCGGGGCGCCGGTCGTACTCCTCCTTGATCCGCGCCAGGAGGAAGACCTCGTAGTCCATCGACAGGCCGAAGATGAACACGAACAGCAGCACCGGCGTGGTCAGGTCGATGCCGCCCCAGGAGTCGAAGAAGAGCGGCAACTGCCCCCAGCCCCACTGGAACACCACGACCAGGACGCCGAGCGTGGCGATCAGGGTCAGCAGGTTCATCAGGACGGCCTTGAGCGGAATGACCACGGAGCCGGTGAGCATGAAGAGCACCACCATGGTCACCACCAGGACGATGAGCGCCGCGACGGGCAGCCGCCGGGCAAGGGAGTCCTGGTAGTCCACGACCTCGGCGCTCGGGCCGGTGACCCACTTCGGGAAGGGCGTCTGCATGGCCCGCAGCTTGCGGACCAGCTCCACGCTCTCCTGCCCGCCGACCTCGCCCTTCGGGGTCAGGTCGAGCACCGTCCAGCCCTTGGGCACGTCGGGCCGGACCTCCTGGCGGAACACCTGCGCGTTGAGCTGGTTGTTGATCTGGTTCATGAACATGCGGACGTCGGCGCGTTCGGGGCCAGCCTGCACCAGCACCACGACGTCTTCGGGGTGGTCGTTGTTGAACTTCTCCTGCAGCGCGTCGTAGGCCTGGCGTGCCTCGTTGCTGTGCGGCAGTGCCCGCGCGTCGGAGTTGGCGAAGTTCGCGCCGAGCAACGGCGCGGCCAGCACCAGCAGGCCGACGACCACGCCGAGCGCGACCGGGCCGGGCGACTGCTGCGCCTTCGCGGCGAGCCTCGCCAGCAGGTCGGTCTTGAAGCTGAACCGCCCTTCGCCGGCCGCCGGGATCCTGTCCTTCGCGAGCGACAGCAGCGCCGGTACCAGCGTCAACGCGGCCACCGTGGCCAGCACGACGACGGCGGCACCGCCGAGCGCGACCGCGGCGAGCAGCGGCTCGGCGAACACGGTCAGCCCCGCGAGGGTCGCCGCGACCGCGATGCCGGAGATCGCGACCGCCCGGCCGGACCGCGCGACCGCCTCGACGAGCGCCTCGGTCGGCTCGTGCAGGAGCCGCTCCTCGCGGAACCGGGCGACGATGAGCAGGGAGTAGTCGACGGCAAGGCCGATGCCGAGAAGGGTCACGACGTTGAGCGAGTATTCGCTCACCTTCGTCGCGTAGCTGAGACCGAGCAGGAGCAGCAGCGAGCCGGACACCCCGACGAGCGCGACCGCGAGGGGCAGCCCGGCGGCGATCACCCCGCCGAAGATCAGCACCAGCACGACGAGCAGCGCCACCAGCGCGATGCTCTCGCCGATCGCCAGGTCGTGCACCGACTGCTCACCGAACGCCCGCTCGGCGATCTTCGTGCCGCCGACCGTGACCTTCGGCGCCTCGATCAGCTTCAGGCGCGCCTTGACCTTGTCCTCGAGCCGCTCGCGGGCGTCCTGGCTCAGCTTCGGGTCGAGCTCGACCCGCACCGTCGAGCTCAGGTTGTCGGCGCCGATCTGGCCGCCGGGGCCGTTGTAGAGGTCGTTGACCTCCTTGACCCCGGCCATGCCCTTGATCTCCTGGCTCGCCTTGGTGACGCTGGCGTTGAGCCCGGGGTCGTAGACGTCCTTGCCCTCGATGACGGCAATGACCATCGAGCCCTCGGGGGCGAGCTCGTCAATGCGCTGCTGGGCGATGGCCGACTCGCTGTCGGCGCGGTTGGTGCTCGTGGTGGCGAGCCGGTCGAACAGCCCGCCACCGAACACCGCACCCGCCACGGTCACTGCCAGCCACACGCCGATCACGGACCAACGGTGGCGGTGCATGAGCAGGCCCAGTTTCGCGAACATCGCAGTATGCAAGCACGTGCGAAGAGCGCAGCGAAATCCCCTTTGTCGTCGGAGACCCGACGAACTCGTTAGAGACCCAACGACCTGGAGATGATCATGCGCTGGACCTCCGAGGTGCCCTCGCCGATCTCGAGGATCTTCGCGTCGCGCCACATGCGGGCGACGGGGGTCTCGTTCATGAAGCCGTAGCCGCCGTGCACCTGGGTCGCCTCGCGGGCGTTGGTCACCGCGGCGTCGCTGGCCTGCAGCTTTGCGATGGCCGCCTGCCGCTTGAACTCGCGACCGTGGACCAGGCGCGACGCGGCGTCGTAGTAGGCCAGCCGGGCAGTGTGCGCCCTGGCCTCCATGTCGGCGAGCTTGAACTGGATCGCCTGGTACTCCCCGATCGCCTTGCCGAACGCGCGGCGCTGCTTGGCGTAGGCGACCGACTCGTCGACGCAGCCCTGGGCAAGGCCGACGCCGAGCGCGGCGAACGCGACCCGGCCCTCGTCGAGGATCCGCAGGAACTGCGCATATCCCCGGCCGCGCTCGCCGAGCAGGTTGGCGGCCGGCACGCGAACGTCGTCGAAGGCCAGCTCGTGCGTGTCGGAGGCGCACCAGCCGACCTTGGAGTAGCCGGGCTGGACGGTGAAGCCGGGCGTGCCGCTCGGCACGATGATCGCCGAGAGCTCCTTGCTGCCGTCCGGGTTGACGCCGGTGACCGCGGTGACGGTGACCAGGACGGTGATGTCGGTGCCGGAGTTGGTGATGAAGGCCTTCGACCCGTTGATCACCCACTCACCGGTGGCCTCGTCGAGCACCGCGCGGGTCTGGGTGCCGCCCGCGTCGGAGCCGGCGCCCGGCTCGGTGAGCCCGAACGCGGCAAGCGCCTCGCCGGAGATGAGCCGGGGCAGCCACTGGGCCTTCTGCTCGTCGGTGCCGTACCGGAAGATCGGCATCGCGCCGAGGGAGATGCCGGCCTCGAGGGTGACGGCGACCGAGGAGTCGACCCGGGCCAGCTCCTCCAGGGCGACGCAGAGGGCGAAGTAGTCGCCGCCCATGCCGCCGTGCTCCTCGGGGAAGGGCAGCCCGAAGAGGCCCATCTTGCCCATCTGACGCACGATGTCATACGGGAACGCGTGCCGCTCGTAGTAGTCGCCGATGACGGGTGCGACGACGTCGTTGGCGAACTCGCGGACGCTGAGGCGGAGAGCTTCGAGATCCTCGCCGAGGGTGAAGTCGACCATGACAGGGTGCCTCTCAGACGGGTGTTACGCCGTGGCGACGGCGCGAGAATTGACGGTTCTTCCCAGTGGCGGCGGCGAAGCGGCGGGCCAGCTCGTCGCGCAGCGCGCCCGGCTCGACGACCGTGTCGACGACCAGCTCGCTGGCCAGGCGCATGATGTCGATGTCGCGCTCATACTCGGCGCGCTTCTCCGCGACGAACGCCGCACGCGTCTCGTCGTCGGGCAGGGCGGCGATCTTGTTGGCGTAGACCGCGTTGACGGCGGCTTCCGCACCCATGACGGCGATCTTGGCGGTGGGCAGCGCGATGGTGGCGTCCGGCTCGAAGCCGGGACCGGCCATCGCGTAGAGGCCGGCACCGTAGGCCTTGCGGACCACGACGCAGATCTTGGGCACGGTCGCCTCGGAGATCGCGGTGATCATCTTGGCTCCGTGCCGGATGATGCCCTGCTTCTCGACCGCCGAGCCGACCATGAAGCCGGGCACGTCGGCGAGGAAGAGCAGCGGCACGTTGAACGCGTCGCAGAGCTGGACGAACCGGGTCGCCTTGTCGGCCGAGTCGACGAAGAGCACCCCGCCCTTGAACAGCGAGTTGTTGGCCACGACGCCGACGGGCTTGCCGTCGATACGGGCGAAACCGGTGGTGAGCTCGCGCGCCCACAGCGCCTGGATCTCGAAGAACGAGCCCTCGTCCACCAGGCCCTTCACGAACCGGCGCATGTCGAAGGCCTGGCGCTCGCTGGCGGGGATCTCCGGCAGGCCGGTGGCGTCGGCCGCGGCGGCGACCGGTGCGGGCAGCGTCCAGTTGGACGGCAGGTATGACAGGTATCGCCGGACCGTCTCGATCGCGTCGGCCTCGGTCTTGCACAGGAAGTGCCCGACGCCGGACTCGGCGCAGTGCACCTTCGCGCCGCCCATGGCCTCGAGGGTGGTCTTCTCGCCGGTGACCATCTCGACCATGCGGTCGGATCCCAGATACATCGAGGCGTTGCCCTCGACCATCGCGACGATGTCGCAGAAGGCGGGGATGTAGGCGCCGCCGGCGGCCGACGGGCCGAACAGGGCGCAGGCCTGCGGGATGCTGCCGCTGGCCCGGACCTGGGTGTGGAAGATGCGCCCGGCACCGCGCCGGCCGGGGAAGAGGTCGACCTGGTCGGTGATGCGGGCGCCGGCCGAGTCGACCAGATAGATCATCGGTACGCCGGTGTCGTAGGCCTTCTCGATGATCCGGATGATCTTCTCGACGGTGCGGGCGCCCCAGGAGCCGGCCTTGACCGTCGAGTCGTTGGCCATCAGGCACACGGGCCGGCCGTCCACGGTCGCGGTGCCGGTGATGACGCCGTCCGCCGGGAGGCCTTCGGCCATGACGTTGGCGAAGATCCCGTCCTCGACGAACGTGCCCTCGTCGACGAGCAGCGCGACCCGCTCCCGGGCGAAGAGCTTGCCCCGGGCGGCGTTGGCCGCGTGATACTTCTCGGCTCCGCCGGCCTCGACGCGCTTCCGAACACCCTCCAGCATGGTGCGACCTCCGCGTCAGCAACCTGAACGATCGTTATGCCTAACGATCGTTCAGGTTAGCCGAAGCGGAGGTCAAGTACCAATTGGCTTCGTCGGGCACGGGTCGGTGTATACCCGGCGAGGGCCCCGGGTCCCCCTGCGGATCAGAGGGACCCCAGTACCGCTGTCAGCAGGAGTACGCGACCGCGCCGCCCTGGCTGGACGCCTGCGAGAAGCCGAACAGGCTGATCGCGTTGCCGCTGATGTTGATCGGAACCTGCAGCGTGGTGTCGAACTGGTTGCCGTTCAGCAGGCCCGCGTTGTACCCCGTGGTCCAGTCGCTGCACGAGTTCTTGACCGCGGTGGCGCCGCCGCCGTTGCCGCCGTTGCCGTTCCCGTTGCCGTGACCGTTGCCGTTGCCGTGGTGACCGTTGCCGTGGTGGCCGTTGCCCCAGCCGCCGTCGTCGTCACCGTCGCCGTTGCCGCCGCCGTTGTTGTAGCCACCGTCGTCGTCACCGTTGTTGTCGCCGTAGCCGCCGTTGTTCTGGCCGGCCGGGTACCCGCCGTTGCTGTTGCCGTGGCTGTTGCCGTAGCCACCGTCGTTGGCGGTGCCGGTGCCGGCGCCGTTGCCGCGGCCGTGCTCGCTGGCAACCTTCTTGGTCTTGGCCTTGCCGTGCGACGCCGAGGCGCCGTTCGAGCTCATGTTGCTGGCGTTGCCCGCGGCGTTGCCGTACGCGGCCGGGTTGGCGTGGTGGTTGCCGTTGCCGTAGCCACCGTTGCTGTCGGCGTCGTCGTCGCCGTAGCCACCGTTGGTGTCAGCGTCGTCGTCACCGTAGCCGCCGTTGCCGCCACCGTTGCCGTTGTCGTCCCAGTCGTCGTCCCAGTCGCCGTTGCCGCCGCCGTTGCCGTGGTGACCGTGGCCGTGACCGTTGCCGTTGCCGGCACCGTTGTCGCCGCCCCAGCCGTCGCCGTCGACGGCAACCGCGCCGCCGCCGCAGGAGGCGCTGGAGAAGCCGAGCACCGCGATCGCGTTGCCGCAGACGTTGATCGGCGCCTGGAGCGTGGTGTCGAACTGGTTGCCGTTGAGCAGACCCGCGTTGTAGCCGGTGGTCCAGTCCTCGGTGGTCGCGCTCTCGGTGGAGGCGCTCTCACCCTTGACCGCCCACGCGCCGCCGGTGCTCTGCGCGCTGGAGAAGCCGAACAGGCTGATCGCGTTGCCGCTCAGGTTGACCGGCACCTGGAGGGTGGTGTCGAACTGGTTGCCGTTCAGCAGGCCGGCGTTATAGCCCGAGGTCCAGTCCTCGGTGCGGTTCGCGGCGCTCTCGGTGTAGTCCCCGTCGGCGTCAGCGTCGGCGGCGTAGCCACCGTTGTTGTTGGCGTTGTAGCCGCCGTTGTTGTTCCCGCCGCCGCCGTTGCCGCCGCCGTGACCGTGACCGCGGCCGTGACCGTTGCCCCGGCCGTGGCTGTCGTCCGACGCCATGCCGCCCTTGACGGCGTACGCGCCGCCCTGGCTGGACGCCTGCGAGAAGCCCAGGACGCTGACAGCGTTGCCGCTGACGTTGACCGGCACCTGGAGGGTGGTGTCGAACTGGTTGCCGTTGGCGACACCGGCGTTGTACCCGGTGGTCCAGTCCTCGGTCGTCGCGCTCTCGGTGTCGATCGCCGCGGCACCGCCACCGCAGGACGCGTCGGCGAAGCCGAGCACCGCGATCGAGTTACCGCAGACGTTGACCGGCAGCTGGAGGGTGGTGTCGAACTGATTGCCGTTGAGCAGGCCGGCGTTGTAGCCAGTCGTCCAGTCGGCGTGCGCGGCCCCGCCCGAGATGAGCAGGAAGCCCGCGGAAAGCACGCCCACGTTGAGCGACTTACGAACCCACGTCTTCATGGTGAAAGTGAGACCCTTCGGTAGGTGATTCTCTTCAGTGCTGCTTGATGGGCGCGGATCAGAGCCGCGAACCTGCGTGCGGGCAGGCTCTGCCCGGCTCCGCCCTGTCGACGTGCGCCCGGATGGTGCGTGTTCGGTATTGCGAGATGCCGCGATGTGGTCGATGCGGGTCAACGGACCCTGGCTGGCTCCGGCTCGGCCCGCTTCGCTTCGCGTCGGCTGGCCGGCCGGCCTCAGTCGGGTGAGACTGTCGGCTTCTCGGCTGCGAGCAGCCGTAGCTCGGCGTCTTCGACCGCGTCCAGCCGGAAGGTGAGCACCTTCGTGCCGGCCGGTGCGGCGGGCAGCGTGGCGGCGGCGCCACCGTCGTGGGTGAGGCCCGAGCCGGTGCCCGGGGCTCCCGAGGTGAGGCCGACCGCCGGCGCCGGAACAGGCGCCGGGCGGGGCAGCAGCGGTACGTGGCGCGTACCCTGCGCTTCAGTCCGGTCCGCGACCGGCTTCACGTGCGCGGCGTCGCCGGCGTCAAGCCGGTCGAGCTGGTCCTGGGCACGTGACATGGCGACGCGTGTCGAGTCGACGCCGGCACGGGAGGTGCCGGTCGCCGCGGCTACGACGTCGCCCGTTGACCCGACGCCGACCGGCTCGGCCTGGACGGCCGGCTCCTGCGTAGACGTCATGCGGGCGTTCTTGATGCCGGCTTTTGCCGGCCTCTTGGTGCGTGAGTTCGTGGCGCTCGACGCGTTCACCGTCGTCAAGCGGGACATCTTGACGGATGTCGGAGTGGCGGCTTTGCTGGCCGCCTTGTCCTGGGTCGGACCCATTGCCCTGTCGGTCGTGGTCAGGACGGCGCCCGTCACCGGTCGCAGGACGGTCAGGACCGTCCCGGTGAGCAGGTCACGCTTCGACTCATGCTGCGTCGCGCCGGAGGGCACACCGGTGGACCCGATGTGGCCGCCAGAAAGGTCGCGACTGGTGGCGCCGTGACGGTTGCCACCGGCGCCGAGGTCGAGCAGGTCGAGCCCTGCGCCGCCGGCCCCGGTGACCAGGTTGGTCACCGGTGCGAGCAGGGAAACCCCGGACGTGAAACCGTCGGAGCCCGACGAGTCGGAGGCGTGCGCCGCCGACGCCGACAGCAGCCAGGCCACACCGGCGAAACCGGCGACGACCAGGCCCTTGACGGCGAATCGGGCCGCAGACCGGGCACAGTGGGCCGTGCGCGGGTTGCGCTCGCTCCTCTGGGCCATGGCTGCCTCTCAGTACGGGCTCAATGTCGGGCTTGTCCGCCCTACATGTGACTGTTTCCGTACTGAGCAACGAACCGTCCCGGCCGGGGACACGCCACTATCCCGGCGAATCGGGCACAAGTGGGACAGCGAGTGTCAGAAAGGGATGCGCGGACCGGCCTTGAGCACGCCCGACGGCAGCTCCCGCCCGACGATCTCCTGGGCCATCGCGGCCGCCTCGATCAGCGCCTTCAGGTCGACGCCGGTCTCGTAGCCCATGTCGTGCAGCAGGTGCACGACCTCCTCTGTGGCGACGTTGCCGGTGGCTCCCGGCGCATACGGGCACCCGCCCAGCCCGCCGACGCTCGCGTCGAACTCGGTGATCCCCAGCTGCATGGCGGTGAGGATGTTGGCGAGGGCCGCGCCCCGAGTGTTGTGGAAGTGCAGCAGCAGCGGAATGTCGGGATGCCGGTCGCGGACGAGCCCGACCACCTCCCGCACCCGGCGGGGCGTCGCCATGCCGGTCGTGTCGCCGAACGACACCCGGTCCGCGCCGTCCGCGATCACCCGGTCGACGATGCCGGCGACCCGCGCCGGGTCGATGTCGCCCTCGAACGGGCAGCCGAAGCTCGTCGAGATGATCACCTCGGCGGTGGCGCCCGCGCCGTGCAGCAGCGCGATCAGGCCGGCGATGTCGTCGAGCGACTCGCCGGTCGACCGGTTGACGTTGCGCTGGTTGTGCGTCTCGGACGCCGAGACGACGACCTCGATCTCCCCGAAGCCGGCCTTGAGCGCCCGCTCGGCGCCGCGCGAGTTGGGCACCAGCGCGGAATACCGCACCGCCGGGCTCTTCTGCGCAGCCGCCCATACCTCGTCGGCGTCGGCCATCTGCGGGATGGCCTTCGGATGGACGAACGAGACCGCCTCGATCCGGCCGACCCCGGTCGCCGACAGCGCGTCGAGCAGCCGGACCTTGTCGGCGGCGGGGACCGGGTCCTCGTTCTGCAGGCCGTCGCGGGGTCCGACCTCGCGGATGGAAATGAAGCTCAACGCACACCTCCCGGGCGCATCCGGCCCACGATGCCGGTGTCGTAGTCGCCGGAGACGAACTCGGGGTTGTCCAGCAGCTCGGCGAAGAACGGCAGGTTGACCTTCGGCCCGACGACCTCGAACCCGGCGACCGCGGCCCGCAGCTTGGCGAGGGCGTCGGCGCGGTCGGCGCCGTGGACGACGAGCTTCGCCATCAGCGAGTCATAGCTGGGCGTGACGACGTTGCCCGGCCCATACCCGGCGTCGACGCGCACGCCGTCGCCGGTCGGCTCGACCCACGACGTGATCGCGCCGGGGCCCGGCAGGAAGCGCTTCGGGTCCTCGGCGTTGACGCGGACCTCGATGGCGTGACCGGTGACCCGCAGGGCGTCGGGGTCGAAGGACGGCGCGAGGCCGGAGGCGACCCGCAGCTGCTGCTCGACCAGGTCGAGGCCGAACACGGCCTCGGTGACCGGGTGCTCGACCTGCAGCCGGGTGTTCATCTCCAGGAAGAAGAACTGCCCGGACGTCGGGTCGAACAGGCACTCGACGGTGCCGGCGTTGCGGTAGTCGACCGCCTGGCCGGCCCGGACGGCGGCGGCGAGCAGGTCGGCGCGCTGCCGGGCGTCGAGGGCCGGTGACGGCGTCTCCTCGACCAGCTTCTGGTTGCGGCGCTGCACCGAGCACTCACGCTCGCCGAGGGCGACGACCCGGCCGTCGGCGAGGCCGAGGATCTGCACCTCGATGTGGCGGACCCGGGGGAAATACCGCTCGATGAGCACCGAGCCGTCGCCGAACATCCGCTCGGCGAAGCCGCGGACCTTCTCGTATTCGGTGCGCAGGCCGGCCTCGTCGGCGGCGACGGCCATGCCCATGCCACCGCCGCCGGCGGCGGCCTTCACCATCACGGGGAAGCCGATGCCGGTCGCGGCGGCGAGGGCGTCGTCGACCGTGGCGGCGGGGTCGGTGGTGCCCGGCGCGACCGGCACCCCGGCGGCGGCCATGAGATTCCGCGCGTTGATCTTGTCGCCCATCGCGGTGATGGCCGCGGGACCGGGACCGACCCAGATGAGGCCGTGCTCGACGACGGTGGCGGCGAAGGCGGCGTTCTCCGACAGGAAGCCGTAGCCGGGGTGGATGGCCTCCGCGCCGGTCGACTTGGCCGCGGCCAGGATCGCCTCGGTGTTGCGATACGACTGGGCGGGGTTGGCCGGGCCGATCAGCACCGCCTCGTCGGCCTCGCCGGCGAACGGCAGCCCGGCGTCGGCCTCGGAATACACCGCAATGGTGCGGATCCCCAGCCTGCGCGCCGTGCGGATGATCCGTCGGGCGATCTCTCCGCGGTTGGCGACGAGCAGAGAACTCAGCATGCGGAGCGTCTCCTGTGGATAACTCTGTGGGTTTGAACGTGGCCAGGTTGTGGATAACCCTGTGGGGTCACCCGGAGGGTCATCCCTGGAGCGCGGAGAGTGTCGCCGCGCGGAGCAGTTCCGCGCGCCGGACCCGGTCGACCTCGCCGCCGAGGAACGGCGTGGAGTTCATGAGACCGAAGGCGGCGTGCGCGAGGACCCGGGCCTCGCCGGCGTCCAGCTCGGCGCGCAGCACGGTGAGCGTGCTGACCCACTCCTCGACATAGAGCCGCTGGAGGCGGCGGATCTGCCGCCGCGGGTCTTCGGGCAGGCGGTCGAGCTCGTGCAGGTGCAGGGCGATGACCGCCGGGTTGGCCAGGGCGAACTCGACGTGGAAGTCGACCAGCGCGACCAGGGCCGCGGCCGCGTCGCCGGACGACTCGGCGATGCGGGCTTGCCCGCCGGCGAGCAGCTGCTCGCTGACCGGGATGAGGGCGGCCGCCAGCATCGCTTCCTTGCCGGCGAAGTGGTGATAGAGCGCCGGACCGGTCACGCCGGCGGCCGCACCGATGTCGTCCATCGACACGCCGTGGTAGCCGCGGGTCGCGAACAGGCCCACAGCGATCTCGAGGATCTCCTCGCGTCGTGAGCGGCGGCGTTGTCCGGCGGGGCCGGCGCCACGGCTCTGCGCGGGAGGGCGGACGGCCGATTGTTCCAGCGTCATGGGCAAAGCCTAACCTTGTGTCAAGACATGTGCTGAACGATCGTTAAGTTCATCACTGCTCGAGATGGAGTTGACGGATCTCGGCGGCCTCTGCCGGGCGGTCCATGGCTTCCAGCGCCTCGGCCAGCATCCAGGCCGCGTTCTGGCCGGCCTGCGAGCCAGTCGGCGCCGTGCCGAGCACCGACCGCAGCAACGGCTCGGCGGGTGCCGGATCACCAGACCGCATGAGCAGCTCGGCGTGCAGCAGGTCCGCCTCGAGGGCATCGCCGAACGCGCCGATGTCACGCAGCCTGCCGGCCGCGCCCGTGATCCGGGTCAGGGCCTCGTCGCCCTGACCCGCGCCGAGATGCACGCGGGCCGCGTCGCAGTCGAGCATCGCCCGGTGCCACACCAGCCACGCCTCGGACTTGTCGACCGTCAGCGCCAGCGACTCGACGAGGGCATCCGCCTCGGCGAGCGCGGCGAGCGAGTCGTCGATGCTGCCGGCCCAGCGCAGCGCAAGGGCCCGCATCCGCCGGTTGTAGAGCTCGGCCTGGACCACCCCGGCCGCCTCGAACGCCGCTGCCGCCGCGGCGAACCGCTCGGCGGCCTGCGCGTCGCGGTCGGCCCGGTAGAGCAGTTGGGCCGCCTCCTGCAGCATCTGCCCCCGGGACTGCAGGTTGTCGAACCCGTCGAGGTTGCCGGCGAGGGTCTCCAGCAGCGCGAGCGCCTGGTCGGGCTCGTCGAGCTCCCGGTAGATCCGGGACAGCAGATACCGGGTCCGGTCGGCGTGGTCCTGGGCGCCGATCCGGTCGAGCACGTCGATCGCGCTCTCCGCCGCCTCGGCCGCGTCCAGCAGCTGACCGGCCTGGTCATAGGCGCCGGCCAGGTCGAAGCGCAGGACCGCGGCGGGGCCGTCCTCGCCGTGCGCCACGTGATCGGCGATCGCCTCGACGAGGTCGTCGACGGCCTCGGCCGGCCGGCCGGCGGCGAGCCTGGCCCGGGCCCGGCCGACCAGCGCCGACAGCCGCGGGTCGCGCTCGACGGCGGCACCGAGCGCCGCGTCGAATGCCTCGACCGCGGCGTCGAACCGCTCAAGGTTGGCCAGCGCGTGGCCGTGGATCAGTGCCGCGAGCGCGACCGGCGGCGGGTCGCCGAGCCGGCCATACTGCTCCCGGCAGTCGACGGCGGCCGCGGCGGCCTCCTCGAAGCGCTCCAGCACCAGCAGGCACCGGGCCCGCCGGCCGGCCAGCTCGGCCCGCAGCGCCGGCCGGATCGGCTCCTCGGCGAGCGCCGCGTCGACCGCGGCCAGCGCGTCGCCGAGCCGGTCGAGCGCCAGCAGCGGATACTCCAGCCGCAGCCGCGCCTCGGCCCGTGCGTCGGCGTCGCCGATCGCGACGATCCGCTCGGTGACCGCGGTCAGCTGGGCCAGGACCTCCTCCTGCCGCTCCTCGGCGTCCGGAGCGAGGATCGCGCGGGCCTCGGCGACCAGCGCGGCCAGCTCGTCGCCGAGCGTGCGGTGGCCGGCGGCGGCCTCCCGGAACGCCGCCTCGGCCTGCTCCGGCTCGTGATCGACGCCCGCCATCCGGCCGCGGCCCTCGACCCGCCGGACCGCGAGCGCGAACGGCGGCTCGGGGTGCAGCTCGTCGAAGCGCTGCCAGGCGGCGCGGGCCTCGGTGAAGCGGTATTCGTCGAACAGCTCCTCCGCGCGGTCGAGCAGCTCGACCGGGTCGCTCGGCAGCGGCCGCGCCGGCGGGGGTGCCGGGACGGCGACGGCCGCCTTCAGCGTGCGGGCGACGGCGCTGAGCGGCAGGTGCTCCACGATCGGCTCCGCCTGCAGCCTGGCCTCGATGAGCCGGCCGATGTTGGCGGTGCCGTTGCGCGCGTCGAACCGCGTCGACAACGCCCGCGCCCGGGCGGCGAGCCGCTCGGCGAGCTCCGGCGCCGGTGTGTCACCGACCAGCACGTCGGCGCCCAGCCGGCCGAGCAGCAGCGCCGCCGCGGCGGAGAACCACATGTCGGCCTGCGGGTGCGGCGCCTTGTCCAGCCAGCTCAGGTGCCGCTCGACGATCTCCAGGCCACGGGTCTCGTTGCCGGTCCGCGCGCAGAACACCACGTGCTCGCCGATGCGCTGCAGGTCGGCCAGGTTGCCACGCAGGCTGCGATAGGCCCGGCGGTGCGCGTCGGCGGCCTCGCTGAGCCGGCCGGTGCGCAGATAGGGCAGCAGCAGCGACGTCAGGATCGACTGCGGCTGCTCGGCGCAGGTGAGGTGGCCGGCCAGCACCGGCTGGGCGAGCGCTACCGCCGCCTCGTCGTCACCGGCCGACACCAGGTGATAGACCTTCGAGGTCGGGTCGCAGCCGACGCAGTCGGAGTTGTCGTCGCGGGGCGTCGCGCACCACTTCTCATACCACTCGTCGACGGCCGGGTCGCCGACGTGCGCGGCCACCGCGTGCCGATAGGAATAGACGGCCTGCAGGCTGTGCCCGCCGGCCCGGAAGCGGCGCTCCATGTCGTCGAGGACGTCACGGGTGCGCCCGAGCGGCACCTCGGGAAACTTCAGCAGCCCCGACACCATGTATTTGAACTGCCACAGCAGCAGGCTCTCGGCGTGCCGGTCGAAGCGGTCCGGATGGGCGTCATATTCGGCGCGGCACCAGGAGAACGTCACGAACGACTTGGCGGTCTCCCCGCCGTGCACATATGCCGTCGTGGCCTGCATCCGGGCGGCGAAGCGCAGCTCGTCGAAGCCGCCGGCGTCGGCGTGCTGCACGATCTGCTCGACCAGTGCGATCTGCCCGCTGCCATAGGGCATGTGGTCGGCCTCGCGCAGCAGGCTCCACAGCTCGTCTTCAGTCTTCATGTGCGACCGCCTTGTTGAGCAGACCCAGGAATGAGCTGTTGAGCAGTGCGGCGTCCGCCGGCCGCAGCGGGTGGTGGCCGAGCAGCAGCGCCTGGCCATACAACCCCTCGACGGCGAGCCGCACCAGGTCCTCGTCGGCCAGCTCGCTGACCCGCCGGACCAGCGGGTTGCGATGGTTGAGCACCAGTTGGGGCCGGTCCTCGTCGTCGGTGCGGGCGAGCGCGTCGAGCACGTCGGCCCACACCTCGTCGACCCGCTCGCGGGTCGCCCGCAGCTCTGCGGCGAACATCGCCGAACGGTTGACCAGATACATCGCCGGCATGCCGGCCGGGTCGAACGACCGCAGGACCACCTCGCAGCCGAGCCGGTCCATGGCCCGCTGCGCCCGGGCCACGAACGGCCGCCGGGCCAGCTCCAGCCCCGGCTCGAGCGCGTCGAAGTGGGTGGTCAGGTCGCTGGGCTCGAGCCGCTCGATGAGGGCGCCCGGCTCGATGAGCGGCAGCCGCTCGATGAGCTGCGCGTCATAGACATAGCCGGCGTTGACCACCGGCATGCCCTGGGCCGCGGCGACCGCGCCGATCTGGCGGAACTCGTCGACCTGGACCGTGTAGCGGACCAGGCCGTGCGCCGCACGGAAGTCGGCGAGGGTCATCCGGCCGGTGTTGGTCTCCATCGGCCACCAGCGCTCGACCAGGCGCAGCATCTCGTCGTCGTGGACCGCGAGCGCCTTGACGCCGAGGTGGTGGATCTCCAGGAACTCCGTCAGCCGCCGCGGGTCGCGGGTGGCGAGCCGGACCAGCCAGCCGCGCAGCTGCTCGCCGAGCGCCTCCCGGGTCGATTCGAGCAGCTGGTCCTCATACAGCGACTCACGGCTCGCGGTCGGGCGCAGCTCGCCGGCGTCGAAGACGCACCGGGCGAAGAACGCCCACTCCGGCAGCACGCCCTCGGCGCCCTCGGCGAGCAGCATCCGCTTCAGATAGACGCGGTGGCCGGCGCGGGCCGCCGGATTGGCCGGCGTGGGCAGCACGAACGCGGCCCCGGTCAGCCCCGCCTCGGGCACCGACAGCTCCACCACGTCGAACGGAGTGAAGCCGAAGACCTCCTGGCAGTGCGCGATCAGCCGCTGCCGGCGGTCCTCGCCGCCGGGCCGCCACGGCAGGCCGTCGCCGGTGATCACGACGTCGCCGACCTCGACGGTCACCGGCAGCAGCGAGCCATAGAGCGTGGCGAGCTCGGTCACGGTCCGCCGCAGCAGCCACTGGCCGGTGTCCCGGCGGGGCACGAGCGTCACGGTCGTGCCGACCTGCAGGCGGTCCTCGCCGGCGAGTGCGACGCTGTAGCGACCGTCGGCGAAGCCGCGCCACAGCACCGTCGGGCTGCCCTCCGCCCTGGTCAGGACCCGGATCTCGTCGGCGACCAGGAAGCAGGAGAGCAGGCCGATGCCGAACTGCCCGAGGAAGTCGTGCCGGGCGAAGCCGAAGTCGTCGCGCTTGGAGCTGCGGCCGATCGTGGCCAGGAACTGATGGACCTGCTCCTCGGTCAGCCCGATGCCGGTGTCGGACACGCGCAGGGTGCCGTCGCCCGTCACGTCCGGCGGGTCGATGCGCACCCGCGCCGGGACCGGCGGATCCCCGGGACCGGCCGCTGCGCGCCGCGCGGTGATCGCGTCGACGGCATTTTGGAGCAGCTCACGCACATAGACGCGAGGGCTCGCATAGAGGTGGTGACTGAGCAGGTCCACAACCCCGCGCAGGTCCACCTGGAACGTCCGATCCACGGGCGCACGCTACCGCGCCCCACCGACATTCTCCGCCCCGTTCTCACCCGATGACGCGCTCCACCGCGGTGAGACCCGGCACCGCAACGGTCGAGGTGGTCGCACCGGTCGCCGGATCCCGCCGCTGCACGGCGCCCGGCTGCCCCACGTACAGGTGCGAACCCGACACCGCGACGCCCCTCGCCTCGGCGGGCAGGGCCCAGGTCGCCCGGACCTCCTTCGATCCGACGTCGAAGACGTGCACCTGTCGGCCCGCCGCGAGGTACGCCGCCGAACCGGACACCGCCAGCCGCGCCCGTCCCGCCAACGGGGGGAAGGACTGCTCGTGGACGACCACCAGGGCGTCGGCGTTGATGACCGCGAGGACCCCCTTGCCGGCGTCGGCGACCCAGACCTCGTCGTTGTGCTGGGCGATCGTGAGGCCCTCGACCGCCCCGGTGCCGAACGACGACGGCAGGTCGACACAGACCGCCCACCCGTCGGCCACGCTGAGCGTGTGCACGAACGCGTGCACGTCGGGCTTGCCGTCCCGAGCACCGTTCTGAGCTTCAGGGTGCAGCAGGTCCCGGACGTGCTGGTGATCCGGTTGGTGGCTGTACAGGGTGAAGAGCCGCTCCCGCTTCGCGTCGAACACCGCCTGCCGGCCTTCGCCGCGCATCTCCTCCTCGGCACCCGCCGGCACCAGGACCTTCAACCCGGCGTTCTCACCCGGCAGGTTCAACGCGGTGACCTGCCCCGCGGCCAGGTCCAGGACCCGCACCCGGTAGTGGTCGGGGTGCTCGGGCGGCAGCATGTCGAGCACGAAGAGGCTCGTGCCGGTCGAGGAGAACGCCTCCGGCTGGACGAACCCCGACAGCGTGAGCCGGTGCCGCTCGCCGGCCGGCCCGGCCACGACGATCGTGGTCTCCCGCCGCCCGGCCGGGTCGCCGTCGACGAGCGCGACGAGGCCGGCGTCGGGCGCGACGGCGGCCACCCGGCCGCCACCCCGCACCGTGGCCTGCGCGACGATCTCGCCGGTGACCGCGTCGCGGGTGACGACGCGCGACGTGCCCGACTCGGCGACGGCGCTGACGAGGCGCCGGCCGTCGGCGGTCGCGAGGGTCGCCGCGGGCGCCACGACCCGGCGCCCGGTGCCGGACTCGATCACGGTCAGGCCGTCGTCGACGGCGACGGTGAGCAGCTCACCGGGCTCGACCCGGCGGGGTGTTCCGGTCGACGCGCAGGAGGCCACGAGGACGACGCCACCCAGCCCGAGCAGTTCACGACGCTTCATGTCCAGCACGAGCCGCGATCCGGAGGCGTCGTTCCCGCCTGCCATCGACTATTTTCGGCAGGTGGATCTCCGCGCCGCACTCGACAGCCTGACCGGACTCTCCGTTGGTGACGCGCTCGGCGCACCCTTCGAGATGCACCCGCCGTTCGAGGACGGCGCGGTGTTCGCACCGCCACCGGCGCCGTGGCGCTGGACCGACGACACCGAGATGGCCTGCACCCTGTTCGAGGGGCTCCGCCGGGACGGCCGGGTCGATCAGGGCTGGCTGGCGACCACGTTCGCGCAGCGGTGGAGCGCCGACCGGGGCTACGGCCGCGGCTCGATCTCGCTGCTGTCCAGCATCCGCGACGGCGTGCCGTGGCGGACCGCGGCCGGCGCCCTGTTCTCCGGCCGGGGCTCCTCCGGCAACGGCGCGGCGATGCGGGTCGCGCCGCTGGGGGCGTTCTTCGCCAACGACCCGGACGTCGCGGTCCGGCAGGCGGCGCTGTCGGCGGAGGTCACCCACCGGCACCCGGAAGGGGTGTCCGGCGCGGTGGCGGTGGCCCTGGCCTCGTCGCTCACCGCCCGGCACACCCCGCGCGATTCGCTGCTGCGGATGGTGCTCAACCAGCTGCCGCCCTCCGACGTCCGCGACGGCATCGGCCGGGCCGTGCGGATGTCGGAGAAGTCCGATCCCAGGGACGTCGCGGCGGACCTCGGCAACGGCTCCCACGCATTGGCGCAGGACACCGTGCCGTTCGCGCTGTGGGTCGCCGCGACGCACCTCGACGACTATCCGAGGGCGATGGAGGCCTGCGTGCAGGCGGGCGGCGACACCGACTCGATGTGCGCGATCACGGGTGGGATCATCGCGGCGCACACCGGGGTCGGCGACGATGCCGCCCGCGGGACGATCGGCGTGCCACAGCAATGGATTGAGCGCCGTGAACCGCTACCTGACTGGATCTGAACACCCTACGTGATCTCCGAATCTTTTTTCACCCAATCGATCATGCCCGGACGGGTTTCCATAAAGCTGGACTGAGCAGCACATTCGCCCCAGAGCCCCATCCGGGCGTATCAAGGTTTTTTGCCGTGGCCCGGGGTAACAATGTGCTCATGTCACACCCTGCCGCGACCTATCGCCTCGGTATCGTGTCGACCTATCTGCCTCGCCGTTGCGGGCTCGCGACGTACACCGCGGACCTGCGTGAGGCACTTGGTGTCGCCACCGACGATCTGGAAACAGTCGTCGTGGCCATCGACCGTGACGGGCACAGCTACGGTGACGAGGTCGTCGTCACCATCAACCAGGACCGCATCGAGGACTACTCCGCCGCCGCCCGCGCCTTGCGCGAGTCCGGCGTCCAGGTCGTGCTGATCCAGCACGAGTATGGAATCTTCGGCGGGACCGACGGCTCTCACCTGCTCGAGTTGACCCGCGCGCTCAACGCGTGCGGCATTCCTTACCTGCTGACGCTGCACACCGTGCTGACGCGGCCCTCGTCGGGCCAGGCGGCGACGCTGCGCGCGTTGTGCGCACGGGCCGCCAGGGTCACGGTCTTCACCGAGACCGCCCGGCGGGTCGCGATCCGCACCGGCGTGGCCGCCGGTCACCAGCTGGTCGTGGTCCCTCACGGCGCGCCGGAAGCGATGCGCCAGCCGCCGGACCCGGCGACGCTGCGCCCGGACCTGCGCGAGCTGCTCGAGAAGGTCGCGGGCAAGCCGACACTCACCACGTTCGGCCTGCTCAGCGAGGGCAAGGGCATCGACATCGCGATCGACGCGCTGGCCGCGGTGGTGAAGGAGCACCCGGACACGCAGTACGTCGTGGCGGGCGCGACCCACCCGGAGATCAAGCGGCGGGACGGTGAGGTCTACCGGGACAGCCTGCAGGCGCAGGTCCAGCTGCTGGGGCTGACCGACAACGTGCACTTCGTCGACGCCTTCCTCGCGCTCGACGAGCTGTCGGCGATCCTGCACGCCAGCACGCTGTTCGTCACGCCGTACCGGCAACCGGAGCAGATCTGCTCGGGTGCGCTGACGTTCGCGCTCGGCGCCGGACTGCCGGCGGTGTCCACGTCGTACAGCTACGCGGAGGACATGCTGGCCGGTGGCGCCGGACGGGTGGTGCCGATCGGCGACGACGCGGCGCTCGCGGTCGAGATCAACGACCTGCTCACCGACGGCCGGGCGCTCGCGGCCGCGAAGTCGGTGGCGGAGGCGTGCGCGGCGTGGCTGCCCTGGCCGGCGGTCGCCGCGCGGGAGGCCGAGCTGGTCGCCGACGTGGTGCGCCAGACGCAGGCGGCGACGGCGCGCCCCGGTCACTCGACCGCCGCGGCGCCGGTGCTCAACCTCGCGCACCTGGACCGGCTCACGGACGAGATCGGCATCATCCAGTTCTCCCGCGGGTCCAATCCGGAGCTGGCGTCGGGGTACTGCGTCGACGACGTCGCCCGGCTGGCGATCGTCGCGGCGGACCTGCTCGCGGTCGGCATCGACACCAAGCAGACCACGCAGGCCACCCGCTGGCTGCGCCAGTCGATCCGGTTCCTGACCGCGGCCTACGACCCGTCGGGCGCGATGCATAACGTGCTGAGCTACGGCGGTACGTGGCAGGACTGGCCGCATCACGGCGACCACGTCGGCCGGGCGGTCTGGGCCCTCGGCGTCCTGGTCGGCACGCCGGCCGTCCCCGACGACATCCGTCGGCCGGCGGCGGCTCTGCTCGACGAGCTGGGCCCGCGCACCCATCAGCTGCCCGACATCGGCCTGCGCACCGCCGCGTACGCGCTGATCGGCCTGGCCCGCGCCGGTCGCAACGAGCAGGCCGCGCCGCTGCTGCACAGGCTGGACGAGGCGCTGCTGACCACCTCCGCGGTGGACCCGTCGTGGCGCTGGTTCGAGCCGGAGCTGACCTACGACAACGCCCGGCTGCCCCAGGCGATGCTGCTCGGTGCCGCGCTGCTGGAGGACGACGCGGTGGCGGCCCGCGCGATCGCGGCACTCGACTGGTATGCCCAGCATGTCGGCCTGGCCGACGGCACCCTGCGCTGCGTCGGCAACCGGTGGCACCGGCGGGGCGAGCCGCCGGCGGTCTGGCTCGCCGACGACGGCGACGAGCAGCCGCTGGACGCGGCCGCGATCACCGAGGCGATGGTTGATGCCTGGCAGCACACCGCCGACCCGTCGTCGGCGCGGCTGGCGGGGTGGGCCTACTCCTGGTTCCTGGGCCGGAACCGGGCCGGCGCGCGGCTCTACGTCGACGCGACGGGCGCCTGCCATGACGGTTTGTCCGCTACTGAACCAAATGGGAACCAGGGCGCTGAGTCCACGCTAGCCTATTACCAAGCGCTGCTCAGCCTCCTCAAAGCCGGCCTGGCTGCTCTGCCCCATCCGGTGGTCGCCACGACGCCAGTGCCGACATCGCTGCCGGTCACCGGACCGTCCCGGACGACGCCGAACAAGGCGCCGACGGGCAACCGGGCGGTCGGACGGGCTTCAGCCGGCTTCAGCGCGACCGCCCAGCCGCCCCGCTCGCGCACCACGGAGGGCCATTCCGATGCACTTTGACGCGGAGCTGTTCCACCGCGAAGCCACAAATCCCCTGCTCACCGCAGGGGACTGGCCCTATCCGATCAACAGCGTGTTCAACCCGGGCGCCTGCCTGCACAACGGCGACACGGTCCTGCTCTGCAGGATCGAGGACAGACGTGGCATCTCCCACCTGACCGTCGCCCGTAGCAAGGACGGCCGCACCAACTGGGTCGTCGACGCCAAGCCGCTCATCGCCGACGACCCGACGGACCAGCACAGTTGCTGGGGCGTCGAGGATCCCCGCGTCACCTATGTCGACGAGCTCGGCGGTTACGTGATCGCCTACACCGCATACGGGCCCAGCGGCCCGTGTGTGGCCCTCGCCCGCACCGAGGACTTCGAGTCGGTGGAGCCGCTCGGGATCGTCATGCCGCCAGAGGACAAGAACGCCTCGCTACTACCCCGCAAGATCGACGGGAACTACGTGCTGTTCCACCGGCCGGTGTCCGTGCTGTCGGCGCGCGCCGACGTGTGGCTGTCGAAGTCGGTCGACCTGCAGGCGTGGACGACCCCCGAGCCGGTCATGCAGTCGCGCTCCGGCCCCTGGTGGGACGCGACCCGGATCGGCATGGGGCCGCCGCCGATCGAGACCCCGCACGGCTGGCTGTGCGTCTACCACGGCGTCAAGCAGATGGTGGCGACGTCGCTGTATCGTGTCGGCCTGATCATGCTCGACCTGGACGACCCCACGAAGATCATCCGGCGGACGCCGAGCTGGGTGCTGGGGCCGGATGCGGAATACGAGCGGGTCGGCGACGTGCCCAACGTCGTCTTCCCTACCGGTCTCGTCCACGACGAGGCACGCGACGAGCTGCGGCTGTATTACGGTGCCGCGGACCTGTGCGTCGCGATGGCGAGCGCCCGCTTCTCCGAGGTGGTCGACTACCTGGTCAGCCTGCCACCCGAGAACGAGTAGCGGTTCGAGAACGGCGGCCCCCTGCAGTGGGCCGCCGTTCTCTGTCACTACTTCGGGCTGCTGCCTTTAACGACCGGCACCCGCACCAGGTTGCCCCACTCGGTCCACGAGCCGTCGTAGTTGCGGACGTGCTGGTAACCCAGCAGGTGGGTCAGCACGAACCAGGTGTGCGAGGACCGCTCGCCGATGCGGCAGTAGGCGATGATGTCGTCGTCCGGCGCGAGCCCCAGCTCCTCGGCGTAGATCTTGCGCAGCTCGTCGACCGGCTTGAACGTGCCGTCCTCCTGCGTGGCCTGCTTCCACGGCTTGCTGACCGCGCCGGGGATGTGCCCGCCGCGCAACGCGCCCTCCTGTGGATAGTCGGGCATGTGCAGCAGCTCGCCGCTGTATTCGCCGGGCGAGCGGACGTCGACGAGCGGACGGTCCGCGGCGATGTGCGCCTGGACGTCGTCACGGAACGCGCGGATCCCCGCGTCGTCCCGGGTGGGCACCGGATAGTTGGTCTTGGCACGGTCCGGCACCTCTTTGGTGACGGCCCGGCCCTCGGCGATCCACTTCGCCCGCCCGCCGTCAAGGATGCGCAGGTCACGGTGGCCGAACAGGGAGAAGACCCACAGCGCGTAGGTCGCCCACCAGTTGAAGTTGTCGCCGTAGAACACGATCGTGTCGTCGGGCCCGATGCCCTTGGCCTCACACAGCGCGGCGAACTCCGCCGCGTCGAGATAGTCGCGGGTGATCTGATCATTGAGCTCGGTGTGCCAGTCGACCTTCACCGCGCCCGGGATGTGGCCGGTGCCATACAGCAGCACGTCCTCGTCCGACTCGACGACGACAAGCCCTGCTGTGTCACCGGATTCCAGTCGCTTCGCCAGCCACTCGGTGGTGACGAGTTTTGTCGCAGACATGATTTCAATCTAGCGGCGCGAGCTCCGGCCGCTTGGCAGTCACCATGTCTCCGGACGATTTTCCGGTCAGCCGTCGCTTGACCCACGGCGCCAGGTGCGAGGTCGCCCAGCGGGCGTCGGCCGCCTTCCGCGACATCCACGACAGGTCCTCCGGCGGCGGCGGCGCGGCCAGCCACGACGCCTCGCAGGTCACGCCGAGCGCCGTCAGCACGTGCCCGGCGACCCTGCGGTGCCCGGCCGGCGACAGGTGCAGCCGGTCGATCCCCCACAGCCGCGGGTTGAGGAACTCGCTGTCGTCCCACATGTCCACCACGTGCGCGCCGTGCTTCGCGCCGATGCCGTCGACCGCGGTGTTGAGCGCGTCGACCCGCGGGCGCAGGATCTTGCCGCCCGGCATCCGCCCCGTCAGGTCCGCCCAGCGGAACAGGATCACGTCCGCGCCGGTTGCCCTGAGCCGCTCGATCGTCTTGTCGAACCGCGCGACCAGCACCTCGGGGTCGAATCCCCGCCGCAGCGCGTCGTTGCCGCCGCCCGCGAAGCTGATCAGATCGGGCTTCATGGCCGTGGCGAGCGGCACCTGCTCGGCGACGATGTTGTCGAACAGGCGGCCCCGCACCGCGAGATTTGCGTAGCGGAAGTTCGGCTGGTCTGCGGCGAGACACCCTGCCACGAGGTCGGCCCAGCCCCGGTAGCCCTTGCCGTCGGGTCTCGGATCATCCATGCCTTCGGTGAAACTGTCACCGACCGCTACGTAGCTCGTCCACCCCGCCACCGCACAACCTCCCCATGGTCTGCTGCCTTGCTTCGCATCCTTTCAGGGCACCCGGAGCGTTGGAAGCGACTTTGCCGCACGCCACACCTGGTTCAGCCCTTCCACCCGGGGGTAACAAACAGATATCGAACATCTGGGAGGACAACCATGACGATGCAGACCGTCCGTGACGTGATGACGACCAACGTGGTGTATCTCCCGAGCGAGACCACCCTCGCCGAAGCCGCCCGCACCATGCGCGAGCAAGACATCGGCGACATCGTCGTCGCCGACGGTCCGGGCCTGACCGGTGTGGTCACCGACCGGGACATCGTCGTGCGTGCGGTGGCGGAGCGCTGCGACCCCGCGGCGACGACGATCGGCGAGATCGTCACCCGCGACCTCGTCACCGTCCGGCCGGAGGACTCCATCCACACCGCGGCGCTGCTGATGCGGGACCAGGCGGTCCGCCGCGTCCTCGTCTGCGACGACGTGCAGGGGCTGGTCGGCATCGTGTCGATCGGCGACCTGGCCGAGGAGATCGACCCCGACTCGGTGCTCGGCGGGATCAGCAAGGCCGCCCCGAACAACTGACGTCAGCGCCGCGCAGGGACCGGCCACGGCCGGTCCCTGCGCGTTGTGCGGGCTAAGTTGGTAGGTGTGGAGATGCCTGACAAGCTTGCCGCCATCGTGGACGATTTCGCATCGGCGCCGCGCGAGGTGGTGCTGGAGATGCTGCTCGAGTTCGCCGACGCGGTGAAGCCGCTGCCCGCGTCGTTCGACGGGCATGAGGGCATGGAGCAGGTGCCCGAGTGCCAGACGCCGTTCTTCCTCAAGGCGGTCGTCACGCCGCAGGACCAGGTGGAGGTCTACTTCGACTGCCCGCCCGAGGCGCCGACCACCCGGGCCTTCGCCGGCATCCTGAGCGAGGGGCTCGACGGTGCCAGCGTCGAGGAGGTCCTGGCGGTGCCGTCGGACCTGTATCAGCGGATGGGGCTTGCCACGGCCATCAGCCCCCTGCGCGTGCGGGGCGGCATGGCGATCCTCAACCGGCTGCAGCGCCAGGTCCGCGAGGCCACCGTTTCACGTGCAACAACATAGAGCGACGTCAGCGTCAGCGCGCCAGGTCCGAAATGACCTCGGCGGTGGCGAGGCTGGCCAGCGCCGCTCCCGGTAGCACGATCTTGCTGCGGCGCAGGCCGCTGCCGATGATGACCAGCGGCACCTCGACGACGCGAGCGTCGATGAGGACCGGCCAGCCGGCGGGCAGGCCGATGGGGGTGATCCCGCCGTATTCCATGCCGGTCAGCGAGACCGCGTCGTCCATCGGCGCGAAGCTCGCCTTGCGCACGTCGAGTCGCTTGCGGACCACGCCGTTGACGTCGGCGCGGGTGGTCGCGAGGATCACGCAGGCCGCGTAACGGACCTCGCCGTCGCGCTTGCCGGCGACGACGACGCAGTTCGCGGACTGCTCGAGGCCGACGTCGTACGCCGCGCAGAACTCCGCCGTGTCAGCGAGCGTGGGATCGATGGGTGCGACCAGGATGTCCGGGTCGTGCAACCCTGCGGCGGCAAGAGCGACGGGGGCGGCCAGCAGGTCGGTGGCCGACAGGGCCGGCACCGTTTCGAGCTTCCCGATCAACGGCCGTCGTCCAATGCGAGCGCCTTCATGAAGATGTCTCCGATCATCGACGGGTCCTGTGCGATGAAGACCGCACCGCCGGTGGCGTCGACGATCTTCTGCATCTCGCCCTGGTTCACTTCAGAGCCGACGCCGATGATGATGATCTGCACCGGCTGGCTTTTATTCTCGGCCTTTTTCAACGAACCGACGAGCGTGTCGAGCGATATCCCGGTGGGGTTGTTGTTGCGTCCGCCGGTGATCACCACGACCGAGTTGCCGCGGGTGGGGTCCCAGCCCTGCTGCACCGACTGGTATGCCGCGAGCACGGTGTCATACAGCGCGCTGCCGCCCTTGGGGTTTGGCTTCTGGCCGGCCAGCGCCCCGCGGAGCTGGTCGCGCTGGGTGTTCAGCGGGCCGATCGGCACCAGCTGCTGATGCCCGGTCGAAAAGGACCAGAGCCCGACGGCCCAGCTCTCGGGGAACATGTCCAGGCCGCCTAACGCGGCCTGGACAGCGATCTGTTCCTTGCTCAGGCCGCCCGCAGACGGCACGGTCTGCTTCATCGCCGAGGAGACGTCGAGGACCGCCAGCATCCGCGACGGCTGGGTGATCTCGATCCACATCTGCAGCGCCGCGTTGATCACCTTGGCGTCCGGCACCGGGGTGACCGCGCTGCTGCTCGCCGCGCTGGGCCCGAGGGTCATGCCGGAGCCGACGGTGCCGTCGTTGGCGCGCAGTTGGTGGGTGGATAGCAGGTTGCGGAAGTCGGGCCCGGACAGCACACCTCGGAACTGCTCCGCGGCGGCGGCCCGGTTCGGCGACAGGCGGGGCATCGCGGCGAACGGGTAGTCGAGCGCGATCGGCGCCGGATCGGGGTAGACCGCGACGAGCGGCACCGCGGGTCCGGTCGCGTTGTACGCGTGTAGCGCCTGCTCCGACAGCGGCGCCAGGGTCACCGCGGTCGACAGCGTCCGCGGGTCGGCGTCGCGGGGGAACCGCGCCATCAGCCCCGACTGCTGCTCCGACTTGCCGGTGGTCAGCGCCTTGATCGCGCCGACCGTCAGCGCATCGCCCTCGGGGCCGAACTGGTCGCGTACCGATGCCATCGCCACCATCGTGGAGATGCCGACGGCGTCACGGTTGGGGTCGACGATGCCCGGCGTGATCCGGGTGTCGCCGACGATCTGCTGCAGCACCTGCTTCCAGGTGAGCTTGTTCTCCAGCCAGCCGAGTGACTTTGCCGTCGGCTCTGGCACCGCCAGCACTATCGGACTGCGCGCCAGCGACGGCGCGACCTGTGGCACCAGGTCTTCGCGGGCCGCGCGCATGCGCTGCAGCCAGATGGAGGAGTCCGGGATCCATACGTGCGGCACCTGCGTCTTGCCGTCGGCCTGCCCGAGCGTGTTGATGCTGACGCCGTGCTCTCCGGCGATCGCCGCGGCGACCTCGGATGCGCCCACGGCGACCACATCGACCGCGACACACTCGTTGTCGACCTGCGGCTCGGTCTTGATCCACCGGGCCGCGGCATCCTTGATGGCCGGCGCGATCTCCGGGCTCGCCGCGACTGAGAGCCGCACCGTGCCCGAGCACCCCGTCGACGACATCACTTGATAGCCGCCATAGACGGCACCGATGACGACGAGGGGAAGGATCATGCCGGCCGCGAGTGCGACGAACCCGTTACTTCTCAGGTCCGCCGCTGCGTGCCGTCCTCTCACGGGTACCAATATTCCCTAGATAAGCGGTTCATGGGTCCTCAGTTCGGGTATTCGTCCCACGGATTCGCGCGACACGAGTACACTCCGCATTTCAGTGATCACGTTGAGTCCGAAAATTGTTCGGATCCTTACGGAAGCCTTTACAGACTGTTTGCACGAACGCCCGCGCCTCGGCGCCGTTGCCCGGCCGCCACGTGCACGCGAGGTCCACCGCGACGACCCGGCCGGTGGCGATGATCGCCTCCACCTTCGCCAGCACGTCCCGCATCGACGGTCCGCCGGGCACGGGGAAGAGCAGTCCCGGCAGCTCGGCGCCGTCCACGACGTCCAGGTCCACGTGCACCACCAGAGGTCCCTCGGGAAGTTCCAGATCCTGGAGTTGGTACCGCCGGATCCCCGACGCTCGCAGATAGTCCACCTCTGCCGGATCGAGGTCCCGGGCGTCGACGAGCACCGCCCGCTGCTCGTCCAGCGCGCGCAGGCCGAGCCGATCCGCGATGAGCTCCGGCCGGTACCCCACCAGCAGCCGCAACGGCATCCCGCCGATGTATCCGGAGGTGGTGGTCTCCAGCGTCTGCACGTCACCGTGCGCGTCGAACCACACGATCGCGGGATCGATGCCGCTGCGCTGCAGGCCGGCCATCGTCCCCAGGGAAACGGTGCAGTCCCCGGAGATCACCACGGGCGAGTCGGCCCTGCTGACCTCGTCGGCGACCCGTTCGTACAGCACCGCCAGCCGTCCCCAGATGTCGGCGTCCTCGGGGAGCTCGGCGGTGACGGTCGCGTCCGCCGGCTCATCGACCAGCCCGTCAAGCCGCTCGTCCAGGTGGTAGGGAACGTAGATGGTGGTCATGGCCCATTTTCCCCCGCCCGTGATCGCGCCCGGCCTCGGCCTGGCGCCTGGCCCACGCTGACCTTCCGGTCTTCGTCGACCCGGGCCGACCGGGTGGCGACGGCCACCGCGGCCGCGCCGGCCAGCAGCCCGAGCATCAGCGACGTGATCAGCCGGACGCCGACAATGTGCGGGCCGTGGTATCCCAGGTGCCAGGTCACCGACGCGCCGCAACTGAAGACCACCGCAGCCGTCGGCCAGAACAGCCTCGGCAGCCGCCCGACGGTCGGCGGCGCCCCGTGCCATTGGCGAAGGAGGCGGCGGCTTCCCGCGTACCAGATGAACAACGGCATCAACAGCAATGATGAGTAATCGCTGGTCTGGCGAATGTAGAACCAATATTCCGTCGGCCCCGGATGCGTGAACAGATCCCACAGCAGGTGGCTGGCCACACCGATGGCCGCCGAGCTCACGGTGATCCACCACCGGTGCCGCACCCGCCCGAGAACGCCGTAGTCCCGCGCCCACCCGTCCGGCCGGCCCAGATGCGCGGCGACCACCGGCGCACCCAGCCGGATGAGCCAGGCGATGAGCAGCGCCACGGGCACGCTCCACCACACCGCACCCAGCAGATGTTCGGTCGAATAGCCCCATTCGTGCACGGCATGCCGCGGTACCGGCAGCTGCCGCCCCCTGTACGTCATCCGGTCGAACGCGTACGCGGTGTCCGGTGCCGCCGCCCCGGCGACCATCGCCACCCCGTCGAACCAGCGCGGGCGCCACAACTTCAGCGGCAGCACCGCGAGCGGGTGCGTCGGCAGCGTCGAAGGCATGCAGATGATCGTGCCAGGAATTTTCCGCCTGCCGTGTCGAAGCCGCCGCTGATCGTTCGACGCACCAGTAGAGGATGACCTACCTGAAGGAGCACATCATGCGGAAGATCGTCGCCGGGCTGCACATGTCGCTGGACGGCGTCATCGGTTCGCCGGAGCAGTGGAGCTTCGACTACTACTGCGACGAGGTCGGCCAGTCGATCAAATCCCGCCGCGACGCCACCGGCACGCTGCTGCTCGGCCGGCACACGTATCAGGAGTTCGCCGCGCTCTGGCCCGGCCAGACCGGTGAGGTGGCCGACTTCATGAACAACACGCCGAAGCTGGTCGCCTCAACGACCCTGACCTCGGTCGACTGGACCGGCGCCACACTGCTCGACGCCGCCGCCCTCACCGACCTCAAGCAGCGGTCCGACCTGCCCGCCGGCAACATCACGATCACCGGCAGCGCCACCCTGGTCCGGTCCCTGGTCATCGCCGGCCTGCTCGACGAGCTGCACCTCATGATCTGCCCGATCGTGCTCGGCGCCGGCAAGCGCCTCTTCGACGACAACGGCGGGCGGGTGCCGCTGCGCCTCGCCGCCTCGGAAACCTTCCCGACCGGCGTCGCCCACCTCACGTATCAGCCGGCTTGAGCTCTTGCTTGACGGCGGTTTGACGGCCGTTTTGACGACGGTTTGACGGCGGTTTGACGGCGGTTTTGACGGCGGGGCTCGCCATCCGGTGTTCGCCTCGCCGTCACGAGCCTGCGACGTGCCGCCTCTACGGTCCGACGATGCTCAGAAGGCACTTGTCGCTGCCGGTCCCTTTGCTGGTTGTCGCTTTGCTGCTCGGCGTGACGGGCTGCACTGCTGGCAGCGTTTCGGACAGCGACGCGGCCCTCCCCGGTGAGAGTGTCGCGGCGCCGCCCTCGCCGACGGCGAGCGTGCCCACCGCCGCTCCACCACCGCCGAGCGCAACCATGCCCGCACCGACGTCCGCGGCGGCGTCTAGTCCAAGCACCGCTTTTGTGTTCCCCACGTACGTCTCCCCGCTCCCGACGGCGACGGTCACGAGCGCGGAATTCGACGTGTACTCGGGCACCGGCCTGGTCCGCAGCGGCGAATTCACGGGACACCACGCGGCGAACGGAATAGCTGTGACCGCCGCTATCGTCAAGGCGAACCTCAGCGAGGGCAGCCGCACCACAGTCTTCTGGATCCAGGTGACGAGCCCGTCCGCCCTGCAGTCGAACCACGCCACCTTCCACAACAACTGCCGCTGAAAAATCGTGTGACTTGGGAGTGTGCCGGCTTGTTCGCCGGGTCACCCCTGCGTCCGCGGTCAATCGCCTCGGCGATGGCTCGCTCGCGGGTCCGGCCAGCGTGATGTCAGTTGTTCGTATTCGCCTCGTCGTGCGGATCGATGACCGGCAGGATCTCTCTGCCGCCGGGGTCCGGCCGGCCTCGTGAGCCCATACCTCGAACGCTTCAAGGTTCCCGGTGACCGGCTTGGCGAGCACGAGCGTTCCGAACCAACCCATGAGGTCCCGGCGGTTTTGTAGGCCGGGAACGCGCGTCTCAGCAACGCGAGCATTCCTCGGAGGGTGTGACAATGGATCACCACGGTCGGCTCACTCCCGCTGGAATGATCTTCCTAGGGCTGGCGGAGGCGGAGTGTCCGCTTGTTCCGCTGGCACTGGCAACCCTGGCCTTGGGAAGTCCCCCCCGGTGGCCGGGCCGCGGCCGAGATTCTTCACCGCAAGAGGTGAGCCGGATTCATCGGCAAGGCGAACCAGGGCTGGTTCGATCTCGCCGGCGCGGGCGGCCTGTTCAAGGAGGACCGTGAATTTCTGGTCGCCGTCGCGATCGATGCGAAGGCGCGCGACTGGTGGTGGGCGCGCGTCAGGCTGGCCGAGACCTGGGACCTCATGGGGGCCGGTGCCGCCGGTGCACTCGGCGGTGGGTTTGGTATGCCGGAATTCTGCACACTGTCGCCGACTGGGGACGTCTCCGTCTTCGTCATGGCGGAGGAAGCCGGGATCGGTGCTGTCCTCACGACTGGGTTCGGGGAGCTCGACGGCATCCGTAAACTCGCCGATTTCAAGGCCCGCTCGCCGAGAACGCCGCTACAGGAAAAGGCGGCGTCCGGCAGGTGGCTCGCTTCCATCGGCTATTCAGGAAGCCCGGCGGGCCGCAGAACCGTTGCGCCGTAAGCGCCCTGGACGGTCCACGACCTGCGGACGTTGAGGCGGGGACCAGAAGGGCGACAGGTCAGCTCCGAAATGGGGGCTGACCTGCGCATATGCTGTTGGTGGAAGCGAGGGGACTCGAACCCCTAACCCCCGCCTTGCAAAGGCGGTGCTCTGCCAGTTGAGCTACGCCCCCAGGCGAGGGGGAACCCCTCGATATAAACTAGCGCAGGTCCGGGGCGGTGGTCGCCTCGTGCCAGAGCGCGCGCTCTTCGCTTGCGGTCTTGACGCGCTTGGCGACGTAGGCAGCGGCACCGACGACTGCGACCACCAGAAGCACCTTTTTCCACATGTGGGGCTAGCTGGAATCGAACCAGCGACCTCAGAGTTATCAGCTCTGCGCTCTAACCGACTGAGCTATAGCCCCGTTACACCGATCCCCGCGAAAAGCGGCGTATCAGCGCGACGGCCAAGGTTACCGCACCCGGCACCGAAGCCTCAAACCGGTTCCCCCCACGGCGAGCCGCCCGGCTCGCCGTGGGGAAAACAGCAGGTCAGTCCTTCTCTGCGAGCGTCAGTTCGATGCCGCCGACCAGGTCGGCGCAGACGTTGTAGATGAAGGAGCCCAGGGTGGCGAGCGCGGTGAAGAGGACCACGTTGACCACGCCGAGCAGGGCGGCGCCGCCGATGACGCCCTTCGCGGTGATGCGGAAGGTGCTGTCGGCCTGGCCGCCGGTGGAGCTGACGATGTCGGCGAGGGCCTTGTTGACGCTGTTGAAGACGTCCATCGCGTCGAGGGCCAGGTAAAGCACCGACGTGGCGACGATGACGACGACGAACAGGACGAACGAGACCGCGAACGCGAACTTCATCACAGACCACGGGTCGATGCGCTTCAGGTGCAGCCGGGCCCGACGTGGGCCGCGGCCGACCGCTGAGCTGACCGTCTTGCGAGCGGCGCGGACGGCCTCGGTGACGCGGGCGGACCCGCTCGCCGCCGGCGCGGCCGCAGGCGCGTGCAGCGCCTGAGTGGCGCCCGCGTTGGTCGGGCGCACCGAGGCGCGGGCAACCGCGACGCTGGCCGTGCCGGTCGCCGCGCCACTGGTGGGCGCTCCGGGTGCGGCCGAGCCGAGCGTCACGGGCGGGGGCGTGACGACCCCTGCCTTGCCCTTCGCCACCAGCGGCGGCGACTGGATCGGCACCGTCAACGAGTCAGGTGGCGGCACCATACCGGGGGCACGCTGAAACTTCGGCGTGCCGCCGATGGTGGTCTCACCGGGCGCGTTGGTCCCGTTGACCGCACCGGCGTCCCCACCGGCGGCAGGCGCCCCCGAGTCAGATCCCGTCATGGCAGCCTCTCCGGCCTGCTTGGCCTCATCGGTTGCTGCCGAGGCGGTCCCCGACTTCGCCTGTGTGTCTGTCATCAACTAGTCCTGTTCGTCGGGCTCATCGGCGTTACGGGCGATCGCGACGATGGTCACACCCTCCGGCAGGTCCATGAGCTTGACCCCCATTGTGTTCCGATCCCTCGTACGTCGTACAGGCTTCACGGGAGTCCGGATCACGCCACCATTTGAGGTGATGGCGAAGAGCTCGTCATCCGGATCGATCACCACGGCGCCCACCAGACCGCCGCGACGAGACGTGATTTTAGCCGTGAGGACGCCCTTGCCGCCGCGTCCTTGCACCGGATATTCCTCGATGGGGGTCCGCTTGGCAAAACCACCGTCGGTGGCGACCAGAACGTCCAGATCCATCCCCTCGCGCACTACTTCCATCGCCAGCAGTTCATCACCCTCGGCGAATCGCATTCCGATCACCCCCGACGTCGCCCGGCCCATGGGGCGCAGCGTGTCGTCGTTGGCGGTGAAGCGGATTGCCTGCGCCTGCTTGCTCACCAGGAGGAGGTCGTCCTCCGGGCCGAGCAGCGCGGCGCCCACCAGCTCGTCCTCTTCGCGCAGGTTGATGCCGATGATCCCGCCGGACCGGTTGGAGTCGAACTCCTCGAGCTTGGTCTTCTTGACCAGGCCGTCCTTGGTGGCCAGGACCAGATACGGCGACACCTGATAGTTCGGGATCTCGATCACCTGTGCGATGTGCTCGTCGGGCTGGAATGCCAGCAGGTTGGCGACGTGCTGGCCCTTCGCGACTCGGCTTGCCTCGGGCAGCTCATAGGCCTTTGCCCGGTAGACGCGTCCTTTATTCGTGAAGAACAGCATCCAGTCGTGCGTGGAACAGACGAAGAAGTGGCTGACGATGTCGTCCTGCCTCAGTGTCGCACCGGAGACGCCCTTCCCGCCGCGCTTCTGCGAGCGATACAGGTCGACTTTGGTGCGCTTCGCGTAACCAGTGCGGGTGATCGTGACCACGACGTCCTCGCGCGCGATGAGGTCCTCCATGGAGACCTCGCCGTCGAACGGGATGATCTGCGTCCGCCGGTCGTCACCGCGACGGGCGACGATCTCGGCGAGCTCCTCGGAGACGATCTGCCGCTGCCGGGACGGGGTCGCCAGGATGTCCTTGTAGTCGGCGATCTCGATCTCGATCTTCGCCAGCTCGTCGAAGATGCGCTGGCGCTCCAGAGCGGCGAGCCGGCGCAGCTGCATGTCGAGGATGGCGACGGCTTGGATGTCGTCGATGTCGAGCAGGCTCATCAGGCCGTTCTTCGACTCCTCGG
Source organism: Dactylosporangium sp. NPDC049525 (assembly GCF_040676755.1). Taxonomy (NCBI): domain Bacteria; kingdom Bacillati; phylum Actinomycetota; class Actinomycetes; order Micromonosporales; family Micromonosporaceae; genus Dactylosporangium; species Dactylosporangium sp. NPDC049525. Next base: position 525,525 of record NZ_JBFAPO010000001.1, read on the forward strand.
CGCTCGGGGAGCGCCGGATGAGTGCGATGACCTCGTCGAGCATGTCGAGGGCCTTGACCAGGCCGCGCAGGATGTGCGCGCGCTCCTCGGCCTTGCGCAACCGATACGCGGTGCGCCGGACGATGACCTCGATCTGGTGCGTGACGTAGTGCCGCACGAACTGCGCGAGGTTGAGCGTGCGGGGCACGCCGTCGACCAGCGCCAGCATGTTGGCGCCGAACGTCTCCTGCAGCTGCGTGTGCTTGTAGAGGTTGTTGAGCACCACCTTGGCGACCGCGTCGCGCTTGAGCACGATCACCAGGCGCATGCCGGTGCGGCCGGAGGACTCCTCGCGGATGTCGGCGATGCCGGCGAGCTTGCCCTCCTTGACCAGGTCGGCGATGCGCTCGGCGAGGTTGTCCGGGTTGACCGCATAGGGCAGCTCGGTGACCACGAGGATGGTCCGCCCGCGCGTGTCCTCCTCGACCTCGACGACGGCGCGCATGCGGATCGAGCCGCGGCCGGTCCGGTAGGCGTCGATGATCGCGGACGTGCCGACGATGAGGCCCTTGGTCGGGAAGTCGGGACCCTTGACGATCTTGATCAGCTCGTCGAGCGTCTCGGCCTCGTCGGCCTCGGGGTGGTCCAGGCACCACTGGACGGCCTGGGCGATCTCCCGCAGGTTGTGCGGCGGGATGTTGGTCGCCATGCCGACGGCGATGCCGGTGCTGCCGTTGACGAGCAGGTTGGGGATGCGCGACGGCAGGATCGTGGGCTCCTGGGCCCGGCCGTCGTAGTTCGGGACGAAGTCGACGGTGTCCTCGTCGATGTCCCGCAGCATCTCCATGGCGAGCGGGTCGAGCCGGGCCTCCGTGTACCGCATGGCGGCGGCGGGGTCGTTGCCCGGCGAACCGAAGTTGCCGTTGCCGTCGATCAGCGGGTAGCGCAGCGACCAGCTCTGCGCCATGCGGACCATGGCGTCGTAGATCGAGGCGTCGCCGTGCGGGTGGTAGTTACCCATCACGTCGCCGACGACGCGGGCGCACTTCACGTAGCCGCGGTCGGGGCGGTAGCCGCCGTCGAACATGGCGTAGAGGATCTTGCGGTGCACGGGCTTGAGGCCGTCACGAACATCCGGCAGGGCCCGCCCGACGATGACGCTCATCGCGTAGTCGAGGTAGGACCTTGCCATCTCGACTTCGATGCCGATCGGCTCGATCCGGCTCGCGACCGCAGAACCACCCTCGTCGGAATTCTCCGGAGTGGAAGTCGGTTCCGTCACTCTTTATCCCTTTTCTTGTCAGCCGCGAATCAGATGTCGAGGAACCGGACGTCTTTGGCGTTGCGCTGGATGAACGAGCGGCGCGCTTCCACGTCTTCGCCCATCAGGACGCTGAAGAGCTCGTCGGCGGTTGCAGCGTCGTCCAATGTCACCTGACGGAGCATGCGAGTTTCCGGGTTCATCGTGGTCTCCCACAGCTCGGGGTAGTTCATCTCACCGAGACCCTTGAACCGCTGGATGTCGTCCGGCTTGGCGTTGGGCTTGCTCTGCTGGCGCAGCGTGATCAGCCCGTCGCGCTCCCGGTCGGTGTACGCATACTGCGCGTCATCGCCCTTTTTGTTCCACTTGATCTTGTATAGCGGCGGCGCCGCGAGATACACGTGGCCGAGCTCGATCAGCGGCCGCATGAACCGGAACACCAGCGTGAGCAGCAGCGTCTGAATGTGCTGGCCGTCGACGTCGGCGTCGGCCATCAGGATCAGCTTGTGGTAGCGCAGCTTCTCGATGTCGAACTCGTCGTGGATGCCAGTGCCGAGCGCGGTGATCAGCGCCTGGACCTCGTTGTTCTTCAGGACGCGGTCGATGCGCGCCTTCTCCACGTTGAGGATCTTGCCGCGGATCGGCAGGATCGCCTGCACCCGCGGGTCGCGGCCCTGCTTGGCCGAGCCGCCGGCGGAGTCGCCCTCGACGATGAACAGCTCGGAGACCCGGGGGTCGTTGGACTGGCAGTCGGCCAGCTTGCCCGGCATCGAGCCGGACTCCAGCAGCGACTTGCGCCGGGCCAGCTTGCGCGCCTGCGAGGCGGCCAGGCGCGCCCGCGCGGCCTGCGACGCCTTCGTGATGATCATCTTGACTTCGGCGGGGTTGCGGTCGAACCAGTCGACCAGCCACTCGTTGCACACCTTCTGCACGAAGCTGCGCGCCTCGGTGTTGCCGAGCTTGGTCTTCGTCTGGCCCTCGAACTGCGGGTTGGTCAGCTTGATCGAGATGATCGCGGCCAGGCCTTCACGGATGTCCTCACCGGTGAGCTTCTCGTCGCCCTTGAGGAACTTCTTGTCCGCGCCGTACTTGTTCACCACCGAGGTCAGGGCGCTGCGGAAGCCCTCTTCGTGCGTGCCGCCCTCGTGCGTGTTGATCGTGTTGGCGAACGTGTAGACGCTCTCGCCATACGACTCGTTCCACTGCATGGCGATCTCCACCGAGATGCCGTCGCCGTCGGCGCCGAACTCCACCACCGAGCGGTGGATCGGCGTCTTCGTGGCGTTGAGGTGGCGCACGAAGTCGGCGATGCCGTTCTCATAGCAGAAGACGACCTCCTTCTTCTCCTCCGGGACATCGGCGCGCTCGTCGCGCAGCGTGATCTTGAGGGCCCGGTTGAGGAAGGCATATTCCTGGATGCGCCGGTAGACCGTCTCGTAGTTGAAGTCGAGCGTCTCGAAGATCGCGCCGTCGGGCCAGAACGTGACGCTGGTGCCGGTCCGATCGGTCGGCTCACCCTTCTGCAGCGGCTCGGGCACGGTGTTGCGGTAGGTCTGCCGCCAGACGAAGTCGTCCTTGTGGATCTCCAGGTCGATGCGCGTGGACAACGCGTTGACGACCGAGATGCCTACGCCGTGCAGACCACCGGAGACCGCATATGCCCCGCCGCCGAACTTGCCGCCGGCGTGCAGCATCGTGAGGACGACCTCGACGGTCGGCCGCTTCTCCTTCGGGTGCATGTCGACCGGAATGCCACGACCGTTGTCCACGACCCGCACGCCGCCACCCTCGAGGAGCGAGACCTCGATCGTGTCGCAGTAGCCCGCCAGGGCCTCGTCGACGGCGTTGTCCACGACCTCCCACACCAGGTGGTGCAGGCCGCGCTCGCCGGTCGATCCGATATACATGCCTGGCCGCTTGCGGACCGCATCGAGCCCCTCGAGCACGCTGATCGATGAGGAGTCGTAGGACTGTTCGGGCTTGTTTATTGCCACCCTCGGTCGCTTTCTCGCACTGGCCGGCCGCGCCGCTCGGCGCCCCGGGTCTCGTGCGGAGTCGTGCGAGCACTACAGTCGCGGCGCAGGCACGCCGGTGTCCTGCGCCCCGCCGAGCGGGCGCCGCGACTACCGGCGGGCCGACACCGCGGACGCGTGCACGCGGGTTGTGTCGGCTGGTTCTCAGAGCCTTCGCTCTCCTGCGGCAATCCTACTGTGCGCGTGCGACATTTTCGCATCGGGACGGCACTGTAGTCGCCGTAGCGGCCCGAACGGTACGGGTTGAAGGTCCCCCTACGCGGAAGGGGTTCCGACGGGCGATGATGGGCGGCACGGCGAGCGCTGCAAGTCCGTCACCGGGTTCGGCACCTGCGGGGGTCGCGCAAGCGGCCGTTCGTGCCGTATGTTCCCCGCCGCGGGGCGGGGTAAGTGTGAGAGCGAGGGGTCCGCGATGGGGTTGGACAACGTCGCCGTGCAGTGGCCACGCACCGGCAGGTTTTATGACCCGGTGGCGCCGGCCGAGTTCGTCGACTTCGCCGGGCTCGCCGAGAAGCTGCCGCTGCACGCGGGGCCTGCGGCCGCGCTGGCGGACCATGTGGCGAAGACCGGCACGGTGCGGGTGACCGGCTACACGGAGCTGGTCGACCTGCTCTTCGGTCTCAATGGGGTGTTGTTCGCCACCGACGCCGCGGCCGAGGACGAGGATCCGGTGATCAGCCCTGATGACTGCGCCTGGATCGCCGGTGGGCTCGAGCGCTTCGTCAACGGCCACCAGGAGTTCGGCGACGAGATCACGTTCGAGACGGTGAGCACCGTGCTGCGCCGGGCCCTCGAGGGCTCCCGCCTGGCCGAGCAGCAGCTACGGTGGCTGCAGAGCCGCCTCGACGCGCTGCGCGACGACACCGGCAACGCCCCACAGTGGAGCTACACGATCGCCGAGCTCGACGTGCTCGCGAAGTTCTACCGGCGCTGCGCCAACCGCGGGTTCGCCGTCTACGCCGACTTCTGAGACAACCGTAGACGCCGACTTCCAAGACGATCAGCCGCAAGACGATCAGCCGTAGGTGTCGCGCGGGCCCCGCCCGCGCACCCGCATCGGCCCGCGGCTCCACGACGGCGTGCTCGGCCCTTGGATGTGCAGCTTCTTGACGACGTTGTGACCGACCTCACCCGCGATGCGGGCGATGAGCCGGCCGGCGAGCATCCGCAGCTGCGTGGCCCACGCCGTCGACTCCGCCTCGACGGTCAGCTCGCCGTCCTCCAGCTTGATCGGCCGGCAGTGCGCGGCGATGTCGGCGCCGACGACCCGCTCCCATTCGCCGAACACGGTCGCCTCGGCCTTCGGCTTCTGCCAGCCGCGCGCCTTCATCATCCGCTCGAGCAACGTGCCGAACGGCTGCGGGTCCCTCGGATCGGGTCCCGGCCCCGTATACCCACGCCGCCGGCGCGGCTCCCCGGTCGCCGGATCCGTGTTGGCCTTGCGGCGCGGCTGCGCCCTGCGCTTCGCGAGTGCCGCGTCGACCGCGGCCCGGGCCAGCTCCGGCCCGCTCTTCCCAGCCTCCCCGACCGGCCCGGCGCCGCCCGCAGACCCGGCGCCGGTGCTTCCGGCCCCGGCCCCCGCACCACCAGGCGCTGAGCCGCCTCGCGCACCGGGCTTCCTGTCGTCAGCCACGTCGCACTTCGCCTCCGCCTACCTCATATCGCGCGCCGCGCAACGAACGCGGCACGTCGTCGTCCACCGCGCACGTGACGATGACCTGACTCGCGCCGCTGACCAGCTCGGCGAGCCGGTCCCGGCGGCCCACGTCAAGCTCGGCGAACACGTCGTCCAGCACCAGCACCGGCTCCACGCCGTCGTCCCGCAGCAGATCGTAGGCCGCCAGGCGCAGCGCGAGCGCATACGACCAGGACTCGCCGTGGCTGGCATACCCTTTGGCAGGCAGCTCGCCCAGCGTCAGCGTCAACTCGTCGCGGTGCGGACCCACCAGGGTCACCCCGCGCTCGACCTCCTGCTTGCGGGCCTCCCCCAGCGCGGCCAGCAGCGCCTGCTCGATGCCGGCCTGCGTGTCGGCCTGCGTCGCGGCCGGCGCCGGCACCGGGAACGACGGGCTGTAGGCGATGCGGGCGTCGGACCGGCTGGCGCTGACCGCCGCATACGCCTTCGCCACGTGCGGGCCGAGCGCGGCAACGAGGTCGAGCCGGGCCCGGACCAGCTGCGCGCCGTGCTGCGCGAGGTGGGTGTCCCAGACGTCCAAGGTCGACAGGTCCCCGCCGCGGCTGCCGCCGGTCTTGCGGGCCAGATACGCACTGCGCAGCAACGCGTTGCGCTGCTTGAGCACCCGGTCGTAGTCGGAGCGGACCCCGGCGAAGCGCGGCTGCCTGGCCACCAGCAACTCGTCGAGCATCCGACGGCGCTCACTCGGATCGCCGCGGATCAGCGACAGATCCTCCGGCGCGAAGAGCACAAGCTTCAGTGCGCCCAGGATGTCGCGGGTACGGGTCACCGGCGAGCGACCCAGCCGCGCCTTGTTGGCCTTCCCGGGCTCGATCGACAGCTCCACGAGCAGCTCGCGCTCGTCGTGGACGACAGCGCAGCGGACCACCGCGCGGCTCGCGCCGAACCGGACCAGCGGCGCGTCGGTGGCGACCCGGTGCGATTCGAGGCTGGCCACATACGCCAGGGCCTCGACCAGGTTGGTCTTGCCCACGCCGTTCGCGCCGACGAGCACGCACGCCCCGGGCCCGAACTCGACGACGACCCGCTCGTAACTGCGGAAGTCGACGAGCTCGAGACCCCGGACGTACAAACTCAGTCCTTCTTGACCGCGTGGCCGCCGAACTGGTTGCGCAGCGCGGCCACGGCCTTCATCGCCGGCGAGTCGTCCTGCCGGGACGCGAACCGAGCGAACAACGACGCCGCGATCACGTTCATCGGCACGGCCAGCCGGATGGCCTCCTCGACCGTCCAGCGGCCCTCGCCGGTGTCGTCGGCGTAACCGCGCAGGCCGGCAAGGTTGGGGTCCTCGTCGAGGGCCCGGTCCATCAGGTCCAGCAGCCACGACTGCACGACGGAACCGGCGCGCCACGACTTGAACACCTCGGGGATGTTCTCGACGTATTCGGAGGCTTCGAGCAGCTCGTAGCCTTCGGCATAGGCGTGCATCATGCCGTATTCGATGCCGTTGTGGACCATCTTCGCGTAGTGCCCGGCGCCGACGGGGCCGGCGTGCGCGAAGCCGAACTCGCCGTCGGGCTTGAGCCCTTGGAAGATCGGCATGCACTGCTCGACGTGCTTCTTGTCGCCGCCGACCATCAGCGCATAGCCGTTGGTCCGGCCCCACACGCCGCCGGAAACGCCGACGTCGAGGTAACCGAGACCCTTCGTCGCCAGCCGCTCGGCCCGCGGCCGGTCGTTGCTGAAGCGGGAGTTGCCGCCGTCGATGACGATGTCGCCCGAGGACAGCAGGCCGGAGAGCTCGTCGATGGTCGGCTCCGTGTACTGCACCGGGACCATGATCCACACCACGCGGGGCGCGGCGAGCTTCTCGACCAGTTCCTTGAGGGATGACACGTCGGTGACGTCTGGGTGGTGGTCGTAGCCGATGACCTCGTGCCCGGCGGCCCGAAGCCGCTCGCGCATGTTGAAGCCCATCCTGCCCAGGCCGATGAGACCGAGCTGCATTTCTGGTGCCTCCGAAACTCAGCTGCCGATGCGAACCGGCATGATCAAGTACCAGTATCCAGGGACGATTTCTCCATCATCCTTGGCCGGGGACATGACCGCAGGCTTCTTCGGGTCAGTGAAAGACAGCACGGCGATCGGAGCGTCGAGCGCCTTCAGACCGTCCAGCAGATATTGGTGGTTGAAGGCGATCGTCATCGGCTCGCCCTCATACGCGCAGTCCATCGCCTCGCTGGCCCGCGCGTCCTCGCTGCCGCTGGCCTCGACCACGAGACCGTCGGCGCTGAACGACAGCCGCACCGGGGTGGACCGCTCGGCGACCAGGCCGACGCGCCGCACCACCTCGTTGAGGGCGGACACCCGGATCCGGGCCTGGGCGTTGTGCGTGTCGGGCAGCAACGCCCGCACCTTCGGGAAGTCGCCGTCGAGCAGCCGGGACGTGGTGCGCCGGGTGCCACCGGCGAAACCGATCATCCCCTCGCCGAGCTTGCCCCGGGACAACGCCACCGACACCAGACCACCGACGGGCCCGAGCGTCTTCGCGGTGTCGTCGAGGGTCCGCGCCGGCACGAGTGCGGCAAGGCTCATGTCGGGCTCGTCGGGCCGCCACTCGAGCTCGCGGACGGCGAGCCGGTAGCGGTCGGTGGCGAGCAGGGTCAGCTTGCTGCCCTCGAGCTCGATCCGCACACCGGTCAGCATCGGCAGCGTGTCGTCCCGGCCGGCGGCGATCGCGACCTGCGAGACGGCACCGGCGAACGTGGCCGCGTCGACCGTGCCCGCCAGCTCTGGCATCTCCGGCAGCGTCGGATAGTCCTCGACGGGCATCGTCGGCAGGGTGAACCGGGCACTGCCACACGTGATCTCGACGTGCGACCCCACCGCGGCGACGTCGACCGGCTTGGCCGGCAACGACTTGGTGATCTCGGCGAGCAGTCGCCCGGAGACGAGCGTCGCGCCGTCGGCGTCCGCCTGGACCTCGACGGTCACCTGGCTGGACACCTCGTAGTCGAAGCCGGACACCTGCAGGCGGCCGTCACCGACTCTGAGCAGAACACCGGCAAGCACCGGCACAGAAGGGCGGCTGGGCAGACTCTTGGCTGTCCAGGCGACGGCATCGGCGAGCGCGTCGCGCTCGACTCGGAACTTCATCGCGGTCCTCCCGCGTCGACTCGTCTCAAGCGTGGTGCTGCATCGAACCTTAGGGCTTCCACAGCGCTGCCGTGCACCGACCCCTCCAAAATTCGAACCAAGAACTTATCCACTTGCTGATGATTGCTTTTTTCTCTCTATTAAAGAGATTTACTTCGTAGTCATAGGTGTTGTGGATTCTGTGGACAACCCTCGTTTTAGCAGCTCAGACCACTTATGTCTCTGGGTATGGAGTGTGTATAACCCCCTGTGTACAAGGTTGTGGATTGTGGATAAGTGATCGTCCACAGGCGTTGTCCACCGGCTATCCACCGGTAATCCACAGGGTTCGTCCACCATCTGGGGATAACTCGTCCCGAGCCGCCCTCACGTTCTGTCGACGTTTCGATCACTCTTCGGATGTGTCCACACCTCTTCCACACGTCCTCCCCAGGAGTTATCCACAGACTGTGGACAGCGCCTGTGTGCAACGCGTAGTCGTCCGGTCACTTGTGACCGTCTCGTTGCCGAGCGTGTCGAAGAGTTGGCACAAACCAAGTTATCCACAGGCTGTGTGGACAAAGTGTGTGGATAACTCGGACAAACCCCGTGGGGGTATATGCCCACACCCTGTGGACTTCCTGGGGACGAACCTGTGGACAACTTATGGGCATAAGCGCCCGGATCCCAGGTCGGTGGCCTGTGGAAACAGTGGATAACCTTCGCTGTCCACAGCCTGTGTTCAACCCCGGTGGACAGTACATTCCTCGCATATCGACCAAGGGTCGCGAAGTAACCCACAGCGCTGTCCACAGGCACTTGGCGAGTCTCGTTCACGTCCCCGGTTGTGCACAGCCCGCCGGCGCACGCAAAGAGGGCCGGACAGGCGGTGTACTACGCCCGTCCGGCCCCCTTGGGAGGCGCTGTGACCCCTACGTCGTCTGCTTGATGCGGTTCGTCAGCTCGGCGATCTGGTTGTACAGCGAGCGCCGCTCCGCCATCTGCTGCCGGATCTTGCGGTCGGCGTGCATGACCGTGGTGTGATCCCGGCCGCCGAACGCCTGGCCGATCCGCGGCAGGGACAGGTCCGTCAGCTCGCGACACAGATACATAGCGACCTGTCGCGCGTTGACGAGCACCCGCGACCGGCTGTGCCCGCGCAAGTCCTCCAGGCTGACCCCGAAGTAGTCCGCGGTCGACGCCATGATCTGGTCTGCGGTGATCTCCGGCCCGGAGCCGTCGGGGATGAAGTCCCGCAGCACCTCCTCGGCCAGCCCGAGCTCGACCGGCGCCCGGGTCAGGTTCGCGAACGCCGTGACGCGGATCAGCGCGCCTTCCAGCTCCCGGATCGACGAGGCGACCCGCGACGCGATGAACTCCAGCACGTCCGGCGGCGCGAACAGCCGCTCCTGTGCTGCCTTCTTCTGCAGGATCGCGATACGGGTCTCCAGGTCCGGCGGCTGGATGTCGGCGAGCAGGCCCCACTCGAACCGGGTCCGCAGGCGGTCCTCCAGCGTCGCCAGCTGCCGCGGCGAGCGGTCGGAGCTGATCACGATCTGCTTGTTGGCGTTGTGGAGGGTGTTGAACGTGTGGAAGAACTCCTCCTGCGTCCGCTCCCGCGTCTCCAGGAACTGGATGTCGTCGATCAGCAGGATGTCGACGTCGCGGTACCGCCGCTGGAACGCCTGTGTCTTGTCGTCCCGCAGCGAGTTGATGAAGTCGTTGGTGAACTCCTCGGTCGACACGTAGCGCACGAACCGGGCGTTGCCGAGCATCGTGGCGTACTGGCCGATGGCGTGCAGCAGGTGCGTCTTGCCCAGCCCGGAGTCGCCGTAGATGAACAGCGGGTTGTACGCCTTGGCCGGCGACTCGGCGACAGCGACCGACGCGGCGTGCGCGAAGCGGTTCGAGGAGCCGATGACGAAGGTCTCAAAGGTGTACTTGGGATTCAGCCTGTTCCCGGCCGAGTCTCCCGCGGGAGTGTGCGCGCTGCGCCGGTCGTCGCGGCCGGTGCCAGGGTTCGACGGCGGGCGCGGCGGCAGGGGGTCCTCGTCCTGCTGTGGTGGGCGGCGCAACCGTTCGTCGCGGGCGGCCTCGAACGCGGTGCCGGAGTGCTCGGTCCGATCCGCCGGCGTCCAGCCCGTCTCGGTCGGCAGGTCGAACAGGCGGTCGCTGCCCTCGCGGGCGGTCGGCGCCTGCTGCCCGCGCTGCCCGCTGTTCAGGTGACCGTGGTTCGGCTGCTGACCTTGGCCGGGCTGGCCCTGTCCCTGCGGGTCGTGCTGACCGTGCTGCCCCTGCGGCCCGCGCTGCCCGGACTGGTCGTGCTGACCGTGCTGCGGCTGGAACGGCTGCTGTTGATACTGGGGCTGTTGATACTGCGGCTGCTGATATTGCGGTGGCTGCTGGTACTGCGGCTGCCCCTGATACGGAGGTGCCGAGGTCGGCTCGGTCAGCTGGCCGGCGGTGCCGTTGGACCAGTGCGAGGCGGACGGCGCCGGCAGCGGCGGTGCGTCCTCCGGCGGCCGGACCGTGACGGCGACCTGGATCGCCCGGCCGAGCAGCCTGGACAGCGCCTCGGTGATGACCGGGCGGAGGCGCGACTCGATGACGTCGCGGGTGAACGCGTCAGGCACGGAGAGCAGCGCGGTGTCCTCGACGATGGCCCGTAGCCTCGTCAGCCGCAGATAGGCACGCTGTTGCGCCGAGACGATCTCGTCTGCGAGTTCGTCCGTCGCCGCATGCCACACCGCTGCGAGGTCGGTGTCAGTCACCGTTCGCGCACCCCCATCGTCGCCCCCCACCGCGAGTGGACCGTGCGCCGGAAGTTCCGCCCGTCCCGGCCCCCATTGTCCACAGGTTTTCCACAACCTGTGTATCAACGAGTCATGTGCCGTGGACGGATCGTCCTGATTCCCTCTCGCCCCGTGTCGACCTGGCGGTGTTCGACCGAGCTGTGGAGGTTTTGCAGGTCGGATGCGGTGCCGTGCCCCCTGTGGCGCATCCGATTGGTTGCGGAAAGTCCTTTGTATCCCGTTGCCGGTCGTCGCGGTGTCTACCGGCAACCGGGCACGTTAACAGCGTTGTCCACAACCACTCAACCGTTGTCCACAAGCAACCTGTGGATTTCGGGGCGTTCCTAGCCATCGTTGACGGTCTGTAGGGCCGCGCGTACCCTGGTTCGGCTGGACAAGCTTTCCCTGATAAACTCCAGTGACCAGCCCTACGCCGCTACGAAGACGGAGCCCGACGTGAGCAAGCGCACCTTCCAGCCGAACAACCGCCGGCGTGCGAAGACCCACGGTTTCCGGCTGCGCATGCGCACCCGTGCCGGCCGTTCGATCCTGTCGGCGCGCCGCGCCAAGGGGCGCGACCGCCTGGCGGCCGGCTCGGCCTGAGCCGACGCGGGCCCTTCGGAGGCAGCGTGTTAGCGGCCGCTCAGCGTTTGCGGCGGCGTGAAGACTTCGCCGCCACCATTCGCAACGGTCGCCGCGCCGGTCGCGGAGCCCTCGTGGTGCATTTCCTGCAGTCGACTGTCGAGCCGGCGCCAGCAGATCAACCATCTGCACGCGCCGGCTTCGTCGTGTCTGATGCGAGTGCGGTGGACGGCCTCACCTCGGACGCGGTTGTGGGTGAGGTGGGCGCCGGTGGGGTAACCAGCGATGGTGACTCGGTCTCGGCGGCGGCCACGGGTGTCGCACGTGATGGTGCCGCGCCCGCGCGGGCCGGCTTCGTGGTGTCGAAGGCTGTCGGCAATGCCGTCGTCCGAAACCTGGTGAAGCGGCGGCTCCGTCACCTGATCCGATCGCACATGGCCACCCTGCCTGAAGCTTCGATGATCGTCGTCCGCGCGCTGCCCGCTTCGGCGACGGCGAGCTTCGAGGATCTCGGCCGTGACCTTGAGACAGCATTGACGGCCGCGCGCCGTCCGAGAAGCCGGGAGGGACGTCGATGAACGTCGGAGCCCGGGTCGTTGCCGCTCCCATCGTCGCGTACCGTCGTTGGATAAGCCCGGCGTTGCCGGCGCGTTGTCGGTTCTACCCGTCGTGCAGCGCTTATGCCCTGGAGGCGGTCGGCACTCACGGCGCGATCCGGGGAATCGGTCTCGCGACCTGGCGGCTGCTGCGCTGCCACCCATTCCACCCCGGTGGGTTCGATCCGGTGCCACCGCGCCGGGGAGTCTCGCCCGAGCCCGAGTCGACGTGACTGGAGCAGTGTCGTGATTAGCAAGCTGATGGGCGGGATCTACTGGCTGATCTCGCAGGTGATGCTGTTCTGGCACACCGTGTGGGACAAGGTCGTGCCCGACCACCGCACGCTCGGCACCAACTGGCAGTGGGTTCTCGCGATCGTCTTCCTGGTGATCTCGGTCCGCGTCGTGTTGTTCCCGATCTTCGTGAAGCAGATCAAGTCGCAGCGTGCGATGCAGGCGATCCAGCCGAAGATGAAGGAACTACAGGAGAAGCACAAGGGCGACCGGGAGACCCTCCAGAAGGAGGTCATGAAGCTCTACCAGGAGGAGAAGGTCAACCCGCTCATGGGCTGCCTTCCGATGTTCCTGCAGATCCCCGTCTTCATCGGCCTCCTGCACGTGCTGCGTCACCTCAAGCCCGGCACCTCCAACCACCAGATGGAGCTGTACGGCTGGAGCATCCCGGAGTTCATGGGCGCCGTCGACGCCCGGCTCTTCGACGCACCGATCGTCGCGAAGTTCAGCAGCAGCGCCTCCGACCTCGCCAAGATCGAGGCCAACTCGACCACCGTCAAGATTGTCGCCGCCATCCTGGTCGCGCTGATGATCACGACCACCTACCTGACCCAGCGTCAGATGATTATGAAGACCGGCTGGAACAGCGACCCGCAGCAGCGCATGATCCAGAAGTTCATGCTCTACGGCATCCCGTTCTTCACCCTGACCTCCGGCTGGTACTTCCCGATCGGCGTCATCATCTACTGGGTCACCAACAACGCGATCACCCTCGGCCAGCAGTACTGGGTCCTGCACAAGTACCCGCCGCCGGCGAGCGCCACCGCGAACACCACGCCGTACAAGGGCAGCGGCAAGCCGGGCACCACGTCCCTGACCAAGGGCGGCGCTCCGGCGGCCAAGCCGGCCGGTGCCTTCCGGGCCATGCTGGGCAAGGCCAAGGAAGACGCAGCCGCACAGGCCGCGGCTGCCGCCGCCGCGAAGCAGACCAACGGCCGGGCCCTCGCTCCGAAGCCCGGCGCCAAGCCGATCAACCCGAAGAAGGGTGGCGCCGCGAAGCGGCAGTCGGGTTGACGCGACCCCGCCGGTCCACCCCTCAACCTGGACCGGCGCGGGGCGCTCCCTGTGCACCACCACCCCTCACCGACGACCTGTGACGGCGCCTCGGCGCCCCAAACAAGCGGAGATGAGTTTCGTGACCGACACCACCAGTGATCTCGACGCGCGCGGCACCAAGGGCGACGCTCTGGATCAGGACGCCAACCTCGAAGAGGTCGAGGACGGCGACGACGCCGGCGATGGCGACGACGCCGGCGACGCCGGCGACGCTGCGCCTGCGGCCGCCGGCGGCAACGGCCGAGCGGCGGCCGACCTGTTCCGGGAAAGCGAGATTGCGGCCGACTACGTTGAGGGCCTCCTCGACATCCTCGACTACGACGGCGACATCGACGAGCTCGTCGTCAGCGGTCGTCCCGTCGTCGAGGTGGTCGAGGGCGGCGACGGCTCCGGCCGCCGCCTCCAGGCGCTCGTCGGCCAGCGCGGCGCCACCCTTGAGGCGCTGCAGGAGCTGAGCCGCCTCGCGGTCTTCCGGCAGACGGGCTCCCCCAGCCGTCTCCTCCTCGACGTCGGCGGCTACCGGGCCCTGCGCCGCAAGGAGCTCGGCGCGATCGCCAAGAACGCCGCCGAGAAGGTGAAGGAATACGGTGAGGCCGTCAGGCTCGAGCCGATGAGCGCCTTCGAGCGCAAGTGCGTCCACGACGTGATCAACGCGCTCCCGGGTGTGGAGAGCGAGTCGGAAGGCGTCGAGCCGGCCCGGCGGATCGTGGTGCGGCCCGTCGCCTGACGGTCGTCCCGCCGATCTGCCGTCGCTGATCTGCTGGTTGTTTGCTGCTGTTGGCGGGGCGTCCCTCAGGGGGCGCCCCGCTTTCTGCTGTCCGGGCCCGGGGCAGACTGCCGCGGGTGACCGGCGAACCGCGGGGTGGGCTTCGTCCCCGGCTGGGCGGGCGGTTCGGGGATCGGGGACAATGGAGGCAGACGCGACTGGCGGCACCGGGATGGGACGGACCATCGGGGAGCTCGAGTAGTGAGGGTCGACCGCCTGGGTCCTCACGTCGAGGAGTCGTATGTCCACGACCACCGCCGTGCTGCTGCCCGGGGCTCCCGTGGCCGAGCAGATCCTTGCCGACGTCGCGACCCGCGTCGCGACCCTGCGTTCCCGCGGCATCGTCCCGTCCCTCGCGACGATTCTCGTCGGCGATGACGACGCGAGCGCCGGCTACATCCGCATCAAACAGCGCCAGGCGGGCGAGCTCGGGTTCGCGTCGCCGCACGAGCACCTGCCCGCCGACACCACGCAGGACGACCTGCACGCCGTCATCGACCGGTTCAACGCCGACCCCGACGTGCACGGTCTGCTCATCCAGTACCCGACGCCGAGGCACCTGGACTACGACACCGCGCTGCAGCGGGTGGACCCGGACATGGACGTCGACGGCATGCACCCGCTGAACCTGGGCCGTCTCGCCGCGGGCATGCCCGGACCGCTCCCCTGCACGCCGGCCGGCATCGAGGCGCTCCTCGCGCACTACGAGATTCCCGTCAGCGGTCGGGAGGTCGTGATTCTCGGCCGCGGCGCGACGCTCGGCCGCCCGCTCGCGATGCTGCTCTCGCAGAAGCGGCCGACCGCCAATGCCGCCGTCACGGTCGTGCACACCGGCGTTGCGGACTGGCCGCGATACACCCGGCGCGCCGACATCCTCATCGCCGCCGCCGGTGTTCCCGGCATCATCCAACCCGAGCACGTGAAGCCCGGTGCCGTCGTCATCGGTGGCGGTGTCCGTTACGAGGGCCGCCGGCTGCTGCCCGACGTGGACGAGTCCTGCGCCGAGGTCGCCGGCGCCATCACCCCGCGCGTCGGCGGCGTGGGTCCCACCACCGTCGCCATGCTCTTCCGTAACGCCGTCACCGCCGCCGAGCGCCGTTTCACGTGAAACATCGGTCTCGGGCCGCGCAGGAGCAGCGGCCCGAGACCGCCCTCGGCCGGGTGGCGCGTCGCCCGGCGGGCCGGCGGGCCGAGCCGTCGTGATTTGCTTGACCGCATGGATGGTGCTGTTCCGCATGAGGTGTTGCCGGCCGCCGAGAAGGTGTTCGGCGATCGGCTTCCGTTGGCCGAGCGATTCGCTCAGTTGCTCGTCACCGACGGGGTGATCAGAGGGCTGATCGGACCGCGGGAGGCGCCGCGGATCTGGGAACGGCACATGCTCAACTGCGCAGTCCTCGGCGATCTGATTCAGTCGGGCGCCACGGTCGTCGACGTCGGCTCCGGCGCCGGACTGCCCGGTATGGTGCTGGCAGTGGCTCGTCCCGACCTGTTCGTCACGTTGGTCGAGCCGCTCGCACGACGTACCGCGTTCCTTTCCGAAGCGGTGACGGCGCTCGGCCTCGAGCGGACCACCGTGGTCCGGGCGCGGGCCGAGGAGTGCGTCGGGAAGCTTCCCCTCGCCGATGTCGTCACCGCCAGAGCAGTCGCACCGCTGGACCGGCTTGCCGGTTGGTGTCTCCCCCTCACCGCCGTCGGTGGGCGACTGCTTGCACTCAAGGGCGCTTCCGCCGCGGCCGAGATCGCCGAACATGCGGAGGCCCTGAGCCGGCTCGGGGCGGGCACGCCGTCGGTACGCCTGTGCGGGGACGCCGTCCTCGCCGAGCCGACGACGGTCGTCGAGATCGTGCGGGAACGGGAAATCGCGCAGCGCCGAAAAGGCAAGCGCGGGCGGTAAACCGGGGGACGGGCCGAAAGCGTCTCCCGGACACGGGGGAACGCGGGGGTTCGACAATGGACATCAGGAACTGTGGCAGCGGCTGGCCGATGCCGCCGGCGAAGCGACTCGGCGGTCTTCTTCGCCGCGTCGACGGCTTTTTGGTCTTTCTACGGCCGGTTGAGAGTGACACGACCGACGACGCGCCCAAGAGCCATAGCTCAGGCCGCCTGTGCGCCGTAGGCTGGCCGCGCGCCGTTCTTGCGTTCCCGGCGCCGGTCACCGCGGCCAGTCGAGACTTCGTGTCGGGCGGTGTTCCGGAGGTGGGCACCGCGTCGCTGACGGCCGGTAGTGCACATCTTTCCGAGCGGGACAGGACTGACATGGTGCGCGACAGCGGTGATAGCCCGGACTACGGCGATGCCGGCCCTCATGTTTCACGTGAAACGAAGCCGGGCGCCGGGTCGAGGAACGGCTCTGGGGCGGATTCCGCCCCGGGAACCGGGCCAGGATCCAGACCAGAAATGCCAGCGGCGGGAGCGCGCAGCGCCGAGGGAATGGAGGGCTGGGGGGTCCGCCCACCCGCCCGAGCAGTCCCCCAGCCGCGCGCTGAGAATCCCGCCGGCGCGACACGCGGCGCCACGGTGGAGTTTCATGCCAGCGGGCAAGTCGATCGTGCAACTACCGGTACTGTTTACGGCCGGGGCGGAAAACCGGTCGTGCCCAGCGCCGATTCACAATCCGCTGCAGACGAAGCGAAAGCCGAGACGAGAGCCGACATGAGGTCCGAGCGACGGAGTACTCCGTCCCCCCGGCCACACCCGTCCGTCGTCACCGCGGATACCGAGGGCGCAATGACTGACGCGTACGTTTCACGTGAAACCGAAGACCCCCCGCTCGCACAGGAGGCCAAGCGCGCCGTGGAGATCCTCAACCCGAGCGGGGAGATCACCATGCCCCGCCCACCACGGCGGCGCACGATGTGTGTGGCGAACCAGAAGGGCGGGGTGGGTAAGACCACCACGGCGGTGAACATCGCCGTCGCTCTGGCACTGCACGGCAACCGCGTCCTGGTGATCGACCTCGACCCGCAGGGCAACGCCTCCACCGGTCTCAACGTCCCCCACCACTCCGGTGTGCCGGACGTCTACGACTGCCTCATCGACGGCGCCCCGCTCGACGCGGTGACCCAGCAGGTCGAGGGAATCCCGAACCTCTGGGCCGTCCCCGCGACGATCGACCTCGCGGGCGCCGAGATCGAGCTGGTCTCGGTCGTGGCCCGTGAGTCGCGCCTGAAGCGAGCCATCGAGGCCGGCGGCAGCGACTACGACTACATCTTCATCGACTGCCCGCCGTCGCTCGGCCTGCTCACGGTCAACGCGCTCGTCGCCGCGGAGGAGGTGCTAATCCCGATCCAGTGCGAGTACTACGCGCTGGAGGGCGTGCAGGCCCTCACGAACAACATCGAGCTCGTCCGGTCGCACCTGAACCCGAAGCTCGACATCTCGACGGTGCTGCTGACGATGTACGACCGGCGTACGCGCCTCGCCGACCTCGTCGAGCAGGACGTGCGGAACCACTTCGGGCCGAAGTGCCTGAACGCGGTCATCCCCCGCAACGTCCGGGTGTCCGAGGCGCCGAGCTACAGCCAGTCCGTGATGACGTACGACCCGGGCTCCCGCGGTGCGGTGAGCTACTTCGAGGCGGCGCAGGAGATCGCGCTGCGCGGTGCGCATGATGCGCAGGTTGGAGGAGTGGCATGAAGTCCAACCGACGTGGAGGTCTCGGGCGAGGGCTGGGCGCTCTCATCCCCACCGCCGCGCCGGCCGAGACCGCGGCGGGCGGCACCGCCACCGCGCTGGCGACTCCCCCGGCCACGACGGACGCCCCCACGAACGGCGTGACCGCAGCGCCGGTGGAGCAGCTCGCGCCGGTCCCCGGTGCGCGCTTCGCCGAGATCTCGGTGACCTCGATCGTGCCGAACCCGAAGCAGCCCCGGCAGGTCTTCGACGACGACGCCATCGAGGAGCTGAAGACCTCGATCCAGGAGGTCGGCTTCCTCCAGCCGATCGTCGTCCGTGAGCTCCCCGACGCGATCGAAGTCGGCGACGACGGGTCCGGCGCCGGCGTGACGAAGAAGTACGAACTCGTCATGGGCGAGCGTCGTTGGCGCGCCGCCCAGGCGCTCGGCAAAGACGTCATCCCGGCGATCGTCCGCGAGACCCGCGACGACGCCATGCTCCGCGATGCCCTGCTCGAAAACATTCACCGCGCCAACCTCAACCCGTTGGAAGAGGCGGCTGCATACCAGCAGCTGCTCGAGGAGTTCGGTGCGACGCACGAGGAGCTGGCGCGGCGGATCGGCCGGAGCCGCCCTCAGATCTCCAACACGATCCGCCTGCTGAACCTCCCCGCACAGGTACAGCGCCGGGTCGCCGCGGGAGTGCTGTCCGCCGGGCACGCCCGCGCACTGCTGGGGCTCGACAGCTCCGAGGAGCAGGAGACGCTCGCGCACCGCATCGTCGCCGAAGGGCTGTCGGTCCGGGCGACGGAGGAGATGGTCTCGCTCGCGGTGTCGGAGGGCACCACGGCGAAGAAGGCCGCGCCGCAGCGTCGCGCCAAGCCGCACGCGCCGGCGCTGTCGGATCTCGCGGATCGGCTCTCGGACCGGTTCGACACCCGCGTCAAGGTCGACATCGGTCAGCGCAAGGGTCGGATCACGATCGAGTTCGCGACCGTCGACGACCTGGAGCGGATCGTCGGGATCATCGGCGTCGACCAGCGAGGCCAGCGCGAGCAGTAGCGTCAGCGGCGTCGTGAGCGCCGGCGGGAGCGCAGAACGGCCCGCCAGACGGCGAAGCGAGGACCGAGCGGCGTTCGCTGGCCGTACCAACGCGGAAAAGGCAAATCAGAACGGCCGGACGCCAAAAGTCCGGCCGTTTCGCTTTGCTCTCAGGATGGCGCTGAGCGAACTTTATCCACAGGGGTTATCCACAGGCCCGCCGTTTCACGTGAAACCACGTGGTAGGGGGCTTGGGTGCCTGTGGACGAAGGTTCCGTTGGGTGCACTGTCCACAGGGTGCGGACACCGGCGCCGGGTTCGGCTAGGGTCGGGCACGTGCCCGAGACGCCATCGCAGCTGCCCTCGTTTACTTATTGGCCGACGTTCCCGTTCGAGGGTGACCTCCGGGTGAAGCGCCTGCTCGATCCCGTGCCGATCGAGCCGCCGAGGCACGGCGACAACCCGTCCGAGTGCCGGGCGTGCGGTGCGCCGGACGAGGCCTACATCTGGGTGAGCGACCGGTGGCGCGTCCGGAGCCTCGACCGGCCGACCGGGCTGCCGGCTGTGCTGATCCTCGAGTCGCGGTCACACCTGGACCTCGGCGACCTGCCGAACATGCTCGCTGCCGAGCTCGGTGTGATGACGGTGCGGCTCGAGCGGGCCATCCGCTCCCTCGACGGTGTCGCGCGGGTGCACGTGAACCGGTGGGGCGACGGCGCGGCGCACCTGCACCTGTGGTTCCTGGCTCGGCCGTATGGGCGACTGCAGTTGCAGGGCACGTTCCTCGCGCTGTGGGACGACATCCTGCCGCCGATCCCCGAGGACCAGTGGCGGGAGAACCTGGCGCTCGTCGCCGCGTGGCTCGCGGAGTTCGGCGGCCGACCGCTCGCCGAACCGCCGCGGATCAACTGGACCGCGCCGGCGAGGTTCCGCGACGAGGTCCGGACCGTCGACCCGGATGCCGCGCTCGGCGACGCGGGGATACACGTGGAACCACCGGAGCCGGCCGCGAGTGTTCCCGCCGCCGGCGGTGGTGGCGGCACGGACACGGCGACGGTTGTCGCGCCGCCCGCGGCCGACACCGCAGCGGCACCGGCCCAGAAGAACCCCGCCGCGCCGACGCTGACCAAGGACACCGCGACCGGCAATGCGACCGGCAACACGGCACCGGACGCACCGGACGCACCGTGACGCCGTCGCGGCACACGGTGCTGGTGAGGCGGCTGAGCAGGGCAGGCGACGCCGGGTGAGGAACTCTGCCCGGATGCCTCCCATGGCCGCGGATGGGTGCGTACCATCAGGACGGTTGACCGTACGTAAGCAGTGCGCGGAGATGGGCCAATGTCGCGACGTCTCGTAAGCCTGACGCTTGACACTCTCGAGGACTTGCCTCGGTCGTGCCGCGCCTGCGTTTTCTGGGAGCTTGATCCGGTCGCCGCCGACCGGGCCTGTGCCAACGGCGACCCGGGCCTCGAGAAGGAGGCCTGGGTGTCGCAGACCCTGCTTGAGTGGGGCTCCTGCGGCAAGCTGGTCTACGTCGACGGCATGCCGGCCGGGTTCGTGATGTTCGCTCCCCCGGCGTACGTGCCGCGGTCGATGGCGTTCCCCACGTCGCCGGTCTCCCCCGACGCGGTGCTGCTGATGACGGCGCACGTGGTGCAGCCGTTCGCCGACGGCGGGCTGGGGCGGATGCTCGTCCAGGGCGTCGCGCGGGACCTGACGAAGCGCGGCGTGAAGGCGATCGAGGCGTTCGGCGACGCGAAGTTCGGCGAGGTCGACGAGGCGGGCCGCAACGAGCAGGGCTGTCTCGCGCCGGCGGACTTCTTCACGGCGATCGGGTTCAAGACCGTCCGCCCGCATCCACGCTATCCCCGGCTGCGCCTCGAGCTGCGCACGGCACTGTCGTGGAAGTCGGACGTGGAGTACGCGTTGGAGAAGCTGCTCGGGTCGATGAGCCCGGAGTCGCTGCTGCGGCCGGTGCTGCCGGTGCGCCCGGCGACGCGGAGCATGCGTCCCTGAAGCCGCACGCAAAAGGGGCCCTGGAAAGGGCCCCTTTGCCGTAGGTAGCGGTCAGATCGAGTTCGAGTTGGTCAGCGCCCGCAGCAGGCTGACGTCGATCGAGCCGGTCGGCACGTCCGCCTCGACCGGCAGATACATCCGCTGGACCGCGGCCATCATGGCCTCGACGACCCGCTCACGGAACGCCGGGTCGATCAGCCGCTCCCGGTCCGTCGGCGACGTCAGGTAGCCCACGTCGACCCTGACCGCGGGCATCCGGCTGAGCCGCAGCAGCTCCCAGGTCTTCGCGTGCGTCTGGCAGTCGCGCAGCCCGGTGCGCACGACGATCTCGCGCTGGACGAGTTTCGCGAGCCGCTCGCCCACGATGGACGTCGGGCCGGAGACGGTGCCGTAGTGATACGTGGCGACGCCCTCGGCCTCCGGGTTGCGGTGGCCGTCGAGGTGGATCGAGATCAGCAGGTCGGCGCCGAGCTCGTTGGCCAGCTGAACCCGGTCACGGTCGCTGAGAGCCGCTGTGGGCTGCGGACCCCTGGTGAGGTTCACCCGCATGCCTGCGGCCGCCAGGCGGCCTTCCAGGCGGGCTGCGAGGTCATATACGAGGTCTGCCTCCGCCCACCGGAGCGGCCCGTCGGGCACGACGTTGCCGGAGTCGGGTCCGCCGTGGCCCGGGTCGATGACGATGCGCTTGCCCAGCAGCGTCGGACCCGACTCGCGGAACGTCTCGGCCTCGCGGAGCAGCTGCGGCCGGCCGCCGATGACCTTGCGGCCGAGACGGCGCAGCGCGCCGACCGTCGCCGGTCCGCACTCACCGTCCGGTCGCAGCCCGACCTCACGCTGGAACTGGGCGACGGCGTGCGCCGTGCGGCTGCCATAGATGCCGTCGGCGCGGCCAGGGTTGAAGCCCATCTCCAACAGGCGCTCCTGCAGCTGTCGGACGTCGTCGCCGATGTACGGGTCGCCGACGGTGTGGAACAACGCCCGCTGTCCGAGCCGCCAGCGTGCCGCGTCCAGCGACCGCCAGGTCTCGTCGCCCACCTCGCCGTCGACGGTCAGGCCGTGGTTCTGCTGGAACGCGCGGACCGCACGCTCCGTGTCGGCGTCGAACTCAGGGTCAGTGTCGGTATGCGGAGCGTCGACCAGCAGGTCCAGCACGACAAGAATGCTGCGGATCTCGGCAACTGCCGCTCCCCGCGCCCCGCGCCGGATTGCCCGCATGTGGTCCTCCTGAAAGTGCCTGCGAATGCACCGCAGCGTACCGCTCACGGCTGAGGGACGCGTCATCACGCGGCCTTTGTACAAAACGCGCCCCGCCTTGGCCGAAGGCGGGGCGCGTCAATGCTTGTGGCGGAGCTCAGGCTGGCTCGAGCGCCGACTCGATGAGGCGCACCAGCGCGCTCTTCGGGCTCGCGCCGACAACCGACCGGAACGGCTCGCCTTCCTTGAAGATGGTGAGCGTCGGGACGGAGAGCACCTGGTAGGCGCGGGCCGTCTCCGGGTTGCTGTCGATGTCGACCTTGACGATCTTCACCTTGTCGGCGAGGTCACCGACGGCAATCTCGTTCAGCATCGTCTCGATCTTCCGGCACGGCTGGCACCACTCAGCCCAGAAGTCCACCAAAACCGGAATTTCGGATTTGAGGACGTCAGCCTCGAAGGTCTTGTCGCTGACCGGCTGGATGGCTCCCATACGCACTCCCTCTACTACTCAAGCTCGTCTTGAACTACAGCGTCGCGATGTAGCGCTCGGCGTCCAGCGCTGCCGCGCAACCGGTGCCGGAGGCCGTGATCGCCTGCCGGTAGGTGTGATCGACCAGGTCGCCGGCGGCGAAGACGCCCTCGACGTTGGTGCGCGTGCTCGGCGCGGCCACCTTCACGTAGCCCGCGTCGTCCAGCTCGACCTGCCCGCGGAACAGCTCGCTGCGCGGGTCATGGCCGATCGCCACGAACACGCCGGCGATCTCGAGGTCGGCTTCCTCGCCGGTGTTGACGTCCTGCACCCGCAGGCCACCGACGCGGCCGCCCCGATCGAGCACCTCGGTCACCACGCTGTTCCACCGGACGTTGATCTTCTCGTTGGTGAGTGCCCGCTCCGCCATGATCTTGCTGGCGCGGAACGAGTCCCGCCGGTGCACGATCGTCACCGACTTGGCGAACCGGGTGAGGAACGTCGCCTCCTCCATCGCCGAGTCGCCGCCGCCGACGACCACGATGTCCTCATTGCGGAAGAAGAAGCCGTCACAGGTGGCACAGGACGACACGCCCCGTCCGAGCAGCTCCTGCTCCCCAGGGACGGAGAGCGGGCGCCAGGCGGAGCCGGTGGCCAGGATGACGGCGTGCGCGCTGTATTCGGTCTCGCCGACCCACACGCGCTTCACGGCGCCTTCCAGCGCGACCCGGGTCGCGTCGTCGGTGATGAACTCCGCCCCGAAGTGCTCGGCCTGCTTGCGCATGCTGTCCATGAGCTCGGGACCGAGGATGCCGTCGGGGAAGCCGGGGTAGTTCTCCACCTCGGTGGTCGTCATCAGCGCGCCGCCGGACGTGACACCCTCGATCACCAGCGGCTTGAGGTTGGCCCGGGCCGCATAGACGGCAGCCGTGTACCCGGCGGGGCCGGACCCCACGATGATCAGGTTGCGGACCTCGTCCACTGTCGACTCCTCGAGTTAAGCCTGTGCCAGCAAAACGTCATCCTACGAACCGATGATTCCCGTTGCGGGGTGACGCGTGTGCCACATCACCACTACGGTCAGGCAATGCCACGGTAGAGCTCGTCCGCGATCGCCGCGCCGATGCCGCAGTCCGGTCCGACCGCGATGACCAGCCGTTTGCCGGCGCCGAGTCGCGTGCCGTCGACGATGACGACCAGCGCCGGCTGTCCCTCGAAACGGGCGTAGTCGACCAGTGCCACCTGCCCACCGTATTCCCTGACCACCGCGTTGAGGCAGGCGGCCCTGGCCGCGGGGTCCTGCAGGCGGCGCAGCTCCTCGGGCACGGGGTTGGGCTTCGCGGATTTGCTCTGGTCGGCCGCGGCGCTGCCCTCGCCGGCCATCATGGCCGGCGGCGACCCCTTTGCCAGCTGCGCGACCGTGCCCGGCCCGTAGTCCTGCCCGGAGGCCACCAGTGCGGCATCGGTCCGCGCGGACGCCCTGGTGCCATCTGAACCCGCGGACGGTGCCAGCTGCGGGGCCGCCTCGCCGTTGCCGCCGTCGGCCGAGGAGGTGGCGGTGTCGCGGTTGCCGGTCTGCTCCCGCATGACGACGTTCACGCCGATCCCGCCGCAGATCAGCACGGCCGCCGCGGTGGCCAGGCCGACCGCCCACCGCTGCCGGCGGTGCCTGCGGGCCTCGCGGGCCCGGTCGAGATCCAGCACGGGAGCATTTGGCGGCGGTGCGACCACGGCCGCCTCCAGCGCGGCGTCCAGCCGGTGCGCCACGTCCGCCGGCATGGCCAGCCGCTCGGCGCCCAGGGCGGTCAGCTCGTCGCGGACGGCCACCTCGGCCGTCACCAGCGCGCCGTATGCCTCGGCCCAGCCGTCGTCGGTGCTGACCAGGCGGCGCACCTCGTCGGCCTCGGGCGTGCCGTCGAGCGCCCCGCCGACGAAATCGGCGAGCAGGTCGAAGTCGGCGTCGGAGAAAGTCGTCACGCGCCGCCCTCCTTCCTGGTCGCGGCGGCCCCAGTCGCTGCCTCAGCGCTGTTCGGTGATGGGACGCCGCCGTTGCCGACGGGGTTCCGCAGGTGGCCGAGCATCACAGCGAGGCGGGCGCGACCGCGCGCACACCTGCTCTTGATGGTGCCCTCCGCGACACCGAGGATCACCGCGGCCTCGGCCACCGAATACCCCTGGACGTCGACGAGCACGAGCGCGGAGCGCTGCTCGACGGCGAGTTGCTGCAGCGCCTGCTGCACGTCCATGGCCGTGTCGCGGTCGGTGACCGGCGCTGGTGTGATGTCGGTCTCGGGCAACGGCACGGTCGGCCTCGACTGCCGGCGCCGGATCCGGTCGAGGCACGCGTTGACCACGATGCGGTGCAGCCAGGTCGTGACCGCCGAGTCGCCCCGGAAGTTGCCGGCGGCGCGGAACGCCGACAGCAACGCGTCCTGGAGGGCGTCGGCGGCCTCTTCACGGTCGCCGAGCGTCCGCAGCGCGACCGCCCACAGCCGGTCCCGGTGCCGCCGGACGATCTCGGCGAACGCATAAGGGTCGCCCGCGGCGTGGGCATGCAGCAGGGCGGTGTCATCCGGCGTTTCACGCACGCCTGGCTCCGCCTCCACGGCTGGCACCCTATCGACCGCGAGCGACTTGTGGGGGCTACTGGACTCGAACGGTTATCTCCGCGATGGAAACCCGGTAGCGGCCGCTGCTGCTTTCCTTCGGCAACTTCGTGATCCACACGAGCAGATAGCGGGTCGGCTCGGCCGGGCCCGCATACAGGTTGTTGGGGCCCATGCCGTCCTTGGCAGTGCCCTCGATCAGCTTGTATTGATCGACGGTCTGCTGGTCCTGCGCCTGGCCGCTGCCGAGATCGGCCGTGCCGGAGCGCAGCTCACCGCTGGCGCCGGGGGTGGCCAGGTCAACCTGCACAGAGACGATCTGCTTGGGCTCGCCGAGGTCGATCCAGACACCCATGCCGTCCTTGAGGCCACCGAAGTTGGCCTTGTTGGAATAGCGGTCGGTGCTCCACGCGGTCGCCTGGTTGCCGTCGACCGTCTTCGCGGCGTCATCGGCGTTGTCCTGCTGGCCCTTCGGGCTCACGATCCGGACCTTCGACCCGTCGATCTTGAGCACCGTCGGCTGTCCGGCCGGCTTGGCCTGCTGCGGCGCGCCGCTGCTGGTCGCCGACGGCGTGGTCTCGCCTGGCACGGTCGGGTCACCGAGCACCTTCGCGGCGGCGAGGGTGCCCGCCAGCGCCAGCACGAGCAGACCGACCACACCGACGGCCAGCTTCCGCCCGGCGGGCCGCGGCGGCGCGGTGGACTGCGAGGCGGAGTCGAACGCCTCGAAGTCGAGCGCGTTGTCCCCGCCGGAGCCGGCATCGGCGAGGTCGCCGTCCTCGAACTGCCCGAACGACGCGAGCTCGCCGGCGAGGGATTCCGCCGACGGCAACGGCAGGTCGGGGTTGAGCAGGTCGGTGACGAGCGAGTCGAGATGCGTCGGCACGCCGGCGCGGACCTGCCGCGGCGCGGCGAGCGCGCCGGAGCTGTCCCGCACGCCGTCCGGCACCGAATAGGTGCCGGCCTCACGGTGCGGCCAGTAGCCCGTCAGCGCGCAATAGAGCACGGCACCGATCGAGCGGATGTCGGTCTCGGGGGTGGCCAGGTCGTCGGCCCGGGCGTCGGTCAGCACGACCCGCCCGTCGTGCGCGACGAGCACGGTGCCGGGGTGCACGTTGCCGTGCGCCATCCCGGTGCCGTGCAGCGACGCCACGGCGTCCGT
Source organism: Dactylosporangium sp. NPDC049525 (assembly GCF_040676755.1). Classification (NCBI taxonomy): domain Bacteria; kingdom Bacillati; phylum Actinomycetota; class Actinomycetes; order Micromonosporales; family Micromonosporaceae; genus Dactylosporangium; species Dactylosporangium sp. NPDC049525. Next base: position 551,763 of record NZ_JBFAPO010000001.1, read on the forward strand.
GACCGCCCAGGCGATCGCCACCGAGCGGCCGGCATCCAGCGGGCCCGACGCCACGATGTCGCGCAGCGCGATCCCGTCGACCCATTCCCGGACCACATAGGCCCGGTGACCCTCGTCGATCGCGTCATAGACACCGACCAGGTGCGGGTGGACGATCCGGCTGGCGGCCACGGCCGCGCCCAGCATCTCCTTGGCGCTTTCCCCACCGGGATAGCGCAGGACGACCGCCACCGGCCGCCGCAGGATCACGTCGATCCCGCGATACAGCTGGCGACCCAATGAGTCGTTGCCGATGTGCTCTTCGAGCTGGTATCGCTCGGCAAGGATTTCACCGACGGATGGGGTGCCGAAGGTCAGGACCTGCGGAATTCCCCCCGAGGTCTCCAGCCCTTCGTCGAGCTCAGCCACCCGTCCTCCCTTCCGATCCGTGTGCTCACCTGAAGCGTTCGTTGTAACGCGAGTCGCAGTCACTAAGCCTAAGCGCTCCGGCGGGGCGTCGAGGTTGACCTTACCGGTCAGCTCTACGGGTTCCGACACGTCATCTTCTCCGGACCACCCGGCCCGATGCCAATTGATCACCCATGCCAGGACATAGCGGTCATATACCTTTCACCCACATTTCATCGGCTTGACCGGCCCCCGGACGGCCGTCCGTCAGGGGCGAACCGGCCTCCAGGACACCACTCTCGGCCGTCCGGTCGTCGATCCGTCTCGCGGGCGCGTGCGCGCGGGAATATGCGGTCTGGGTCATCGGCCGAGCCTGCCCTTGATCAGACCGGCGAACTGGCGAACCTCCGGCACGCGCAGCACCATCGCCACGACCGCGTAGGCCACCAGAAGGACCGTGCCTCCTGTGACGAGTTGCACCACGCCGAGGAGCTTGCCCGGGTCGAGCACCTTCCCGAAGCCCCACGAGACGGCGAATGCCAGCACGCCGCCGACCGCGGCCGCCCCCGCGAGTCGCGCGAGGGTGTCGGCGATCTTCGAGAGGCCGAGCCGACCCAGTCGCACCCGCAGGAGCCAATAGCCCATCACCAGCGCCGCCACGAACGACAGCGCCGTGCCGACCATCAGCGAGGCGGTGACGGCCGCGATCGGCAGGATGAAGTAGAAGGCGACGTCCAGCAGCAGCCGGACCGCCACTCCGCCGATGTTGACCAGCGCGGGCGTGCGGGTGTCGCGCATCGCATAGAACACGCTGGTCTGCATCTGGCTCAGCGCGAACGGCAGCAGACCCAGCCCCGCCGCGCTCACCACCCAGCCGGTCGCCAGGGCCGTGTCGTAGTCGTATTGCCCCCAGTCGAACAGCGTCACCGCGAGCGGCTGGCCCAGCACCACATAGATCGCGGCGGCCGGGATCAGAATCACCGAGGCCAGCCGGGTGCCCTGGGACAGCTGGTCGGTCACGTCGCCGAAGCGACCGTCGGCCGCGGCGGAGGAGATCCGCGGCATCAGGGCGGTGATCACGGACACCGCGACGATGCCGTGGGCCATCATGAAGATCAGGAAGGCGTTGTTGAAGACGGCCGGGCCGTCGCCGCCACGCAGGGCGTTGTTCTTCGCCAGCACCATCACGACCGTGATGCCGATCTGATTGACCCCGACATAGAGCAGCATCCAGGAGCCGAGCTTGCCGAGCTCCCGGAGGTTGAGCTTGCCGAAGTCGAACCGCCACTTCCAGCGGAAGCCGATCTTGCGCATCGCCGGCCAGAGCCCCAGCGACTGGATCACGATGCCGAGCGTGGTGCCGATGCCCAGCACCAGCACCTGGGCGAGGGTGATCGACGCCGGGTCCAGGACCTTGGGGCCGGGCAGCAACATGAACACGCCGGCAGTGGCGATGATCACGAAATTGTTGAGGATCGGGGTCCACATCGGCGCGGCGAAGTGGCCCCGCACGTTGAGGATCGCCGCGAAGATGCCGGCCAACCCGTAGAAGAAGATCTCGGGCAGCAGCAGATAGGCCAGCAACGTGATCAGGTCGCGGTCGGTCGCCGTGACCTTGTCGTTGCCGAGCGTGTAGATCGCGGTCAGCAGCGGCGCGGCCAGCACCACCAGCAGCGTCGCCGCGCCGAGCGCGACCACCGCCAGGGTCAGCAGACGCTGCGCATATGCCTCGCCGCGGTCGGGCTCCTCCTTGCGGGCCCGCACCAGCGTCGGGATCAGCACACTGGCGAGCACGCCGCCGAGGAGCAGCTCATAGATCTGGTTGGGCAGGTTGTTGGCGAGCGTGTAGTCGTCGCCGACGGCGAAACCACCGATCGCGGCGGCGATCGCCGCCGCCCGCAGGAAGCCGGTGGCCCGGCTCACCAGGCTCAGGATCGCCATCGTGCTGCTGTTGCGCACGACCGTGCCGGTGCTCTCGTCGTCGCCGAGCCCCGGCGGGGGCGCCGTCTCCTCGACGATCGGCGCGTCGGCCACGATCTGGGGCCTGGGCGTCACGAGCGGCAGGTGCACCGTCGGCGCGTTGGCAGGGTCGGCCAGGCGGGGATCTGCCAGGCGGGGGTCTACCAGGCGAGGATCGGTCAGGCGCGGGTCGAGCGGCTGGGTCGGCAGCTCTCCGAGCGGATCGGGCGCCCGGTGGGTGCCCTCACCGACCGGACGCAGCACCGCGGTCGGCTCGTTGCTCCAGCGCCCGTCGTCTGCCGGGTCCATCCGCCACACCCCAACTCGGCCGTGCTTCCGCTCGCAGCACAGACCATAGTGGCACCCCCTGACACTTCCCCCGCCCCACCGTTGTGCCGACAAATCGCGCGACCTGACGCCGACACGGCAACTACCCTCGGTGTCCGCTCCTTGCTCACCGCTCATGCCCTCGCGATAGGCTCACCGACCGATGTCCGAAACCACACGCGCCCTCACCGACGCCCAGCGCCGTGCCGTGCACGAGCTGATGCGCGTCTCCCCCGTCGCCGACGAGCTCGGCCGCCGGTTCGCAGCGGCCGGGCACGAGCTGCACCTCGTCGGCGGCTCGGTGCGCGACGCGCTGCTCGGGCGCCTCGGCGACGACCTGGACTTCACCACCGACGCACTGCCCGAGCAGACGCTGCGGATCATCGACGGTTGGGCCGAGGCGGTGTGGACGACCGGTCAGGAGTTCGGCACGATCGGCCTCGCCCGTCGGGGGCTGCGCATCGAGGTCACCACGTTCCGCGCCGACGCCTATGACCGGGTGAGCCGTAACCCGATCGTGCGGTATGGCGACAACCTCGTCGACGACCTGCGCCGCCGCGACTTCGCGGTCAACGCGATGGCGGTGTCCGTGCCGGGGCACGAGTTCACCGATCCGTATGGCGGGCTCACCGACCTCGCCGACCGGGTCCTGCGCACGCCTGGCGCGCCCGAGGACTCCTTCGCCGACGACCCGCTGCGCATGTTGCGGGCCGCCCGCTTCGCCGCACAGCTGCAGTTCGACGTCGCGCCGGAGGTCCGGGCCGCGATGGTCGCCATGGCCGCGGACCTCGCACGGATCACCGCGGAGCGGATCCGCGACGAGTTCGTCAAGCTCATGTGCGGCGCCGACCCGATCACCGGGCTGCGGCTGCTGGTGGACACGGGCCTGGCGGAGACGTTCCTGCCCGAGGTGACCGGCCTGAAGCTGGAGATCGACGAGCACGCCCAGCACAAGGACGTCTATGAGCACACGCTGATCGTGGTCCGCAACGCCATCGGCCACGAGGCCGACGGGCCGGACTTCACGCTGCGCATGGCCGCCCTGATGCATGACGTCGGCAAGCCGGCGACCAAGGCGGTCGGCCCGGACGGCGGGGTCAGCTTCCACCACCACGAGGTCGTCGGCGCGCGGCTGACCAAGCAGCGGATGAAGGCGCTCAAGTTCCCCAAGGACGTGATCTCCGACGTCTCCGAGCTGGTCATGCTGCACCTGCGCTTCTACGGGTACGGCCGGGGCGAGTGGACCGACTCGGCCGTGCGCCGCTACGTCACCGACGCCGGGCCGCTGCTGACGCGCCTGCACAGCCTCACCCGCTCCGACGTGACGACCCGCAACCGGCGCAAGGCGGCGCAGCTCGCGGCCGACTACGACGCGCTGGAGGCCCGCATCGAGCGGATCGCCGCCGAGGAGGACCTGGCCCGCGTCCGGCCCGACCTCGACGGCAACGCGATCATGGAACTGCTCGGGGTGCCGCCGGGCCCCGTCGTGGGCCGGGCCTGGCGGCACCTCAAGGAGCTGCGGCTGGAGCGCGGCCCGCTCGACCGGGACGAGGCCGAGGCCGAGCTGCTGCGCTGGGCTGCCGCCGAGGGCCTCACGAAACCCTGATCTCCGTGATCTGCACGGCCAGCGTCGGCGGACCGTCGGCACCCCCGGTGGTGGTGCCGGCGGCGGCGATCCGGTCCAGCAGGTCCAGTCCGCTGGTCACCTGCCCGAACACCGAGTAGTCCGGCGGGATGTCGCTGTCCTTGTAGACGATGAAGAACTGCGAGCCGTTGGTACTCGGCCCGGCGTTGGCCATCGCGAGCGTCCCCCGCGGGTAGGGCGGCAGCGTGGTCGGCAGGTTCTCCTCGCCGAACTGGTAGCCCGGCGTCCCAGTCCCGGTCCCGCCCGGGTCGCCGCACTGCAGCACCCACAGGCCCTCGGTGGTCAGCCGGTGGCAGGGCGTGTCGCTGTAGAAGTCGTCCCGGGCCAGGTGCACGAACGAGTTGACGGTGCAGGGTGCCCTGTCCGCGTAGAGCTGGATGCCGATCGCCCCGAGACTGGTCTCCAGGGTCGCGGTCGGCTTTCCCGTAACCGTCGCGCGCGGCGCGGGTGTCGCCACCAGGCGCGGATCGCCGCCGCCGCGGTCGGCCGGCGAGTACGCGCACGGCACGCCCGTCCCCGCCGGGGGCATCCCGCCGCCGGTCGGGCCGGCCGCCGGGCCGCGACTGGTGCCGGCGTCGGTGCCCGGCGGTGCCTGGGGTGCGGTCTCGGCCGTCGACGCCGCCACCGAGACCACCGGACCCGCCGCGGTGTCGACCGGGTCGTTGCTGCCCCGCAGGTAAAGCAGGACGGTGCCGGCGCCGCTGAGGATCAGCAGCGCGGCGATCCCGCCGGCGACGGGAAGGACCCACCGCTTCCGACGCTGGACCGGCACCGCGCCGAAGGGCACGCCGCCACCGACCGGCCCGGCCGCGGCAGAAAAGCCAGAGCCAGAGCCAGAGCCAGCGCCAGAGCCAGCGCCGGGGCCGGGGCCGGGAGCGGGGCCACGACCGGGACCTGAGGGCACGTCGGCAGCGGAGTCCGACTCGTCATGGCCGGCAGCGAACGCCGATTCACCCGGCGGATGGAAGTCCGGCACGTCCCCCGCGGGCGTGGCGGGCCGCAGCCAGGCGGGCAGGGTCGGATCCGGCGCCGACGGTGGCAGCGGCTCGGCCAGCTCCGGCGGCCGCGGCGCTCCGGGCCGCGGCGGCTCGAAGTCCGGCGCGTCGGCACGGGCCGAGTGCCGGTAGCCCCCGTCGCCGTACTCGAAGTCGGCGTAGGCATCCGTCTCCGAGGCCGGCGGTTCGTACGCGCGGGATGGCAAGGAAGGTCGCGCCGGTGGCCCCGACTCCAGCTCGAATCTGCGCCGGGCGCGGTCGGTGGAATCGGGATCCGGTGACGAAGCAGACAAAGGCGGTGGAGGTGATGACATTATGTGATCATACGATTACATACAGCTCAAAGTGGTAGTGCTGCGGCCAACGCCTTAGCCCGTTCCGCCCACGAGTGCTGCTCGGCAAATGCCTGCCGGGCCGCCACCTGAACCGGATCCTGGGATTCGGCGGCGGCGTCACGTACCGCGGCCACCATCGCCTTCGGAGTGCTCGCGATCCGCACGAGCGGGGAGTCGAGCCAGTGCACCGCGGGCAGGTCGGTGCTCACCGGCGGCTTGCCGGCGGCGAGGTATTCCAGCGTCTTGAGCGGGAACGACGCGCGGTTGAAGGGCGTGTCGCGATACGGCGTGACCCCCACGTCGATGTGCCGCAGATATGACGGCAGCGCCTCGAACGGCTGCCGGCCGACCCAGACCACGTTGGGCCGCTCGGTCAGCGCCGGGAACCGGTCCGGCTCCCAGCGGGCGTCGTGCGGCCCGACCAGCAGCAGCGACACGCCGTCGTCGGCCAGGGCGGCGAGCAGCTCGAAGTCGGTCCGGTCGGAGAACTGGCCGATCACCCCCGCGACCGGCCCGGCCAGCGGCTTGGGCAGCTCGGCCGGCTCGCCCGGGATGCGGTACGCCGACGTCTGTACCCCGTTCGGGATCAGCACGACCCGCTTTGCGCCCAGCCCGGTCCAGCGCTCCGCCAGTACCGTGGAGACCGCCACCACCAGGTCGGCGTTGTCGAGCTGGCGGCGCTCGTCCTCGGCGACCCGCGCCGCGTCGTGCCCCATCAGCTCCGCACCCGCGACGTAGTCGTCGGTGCCGTACAGCACCTTGGACACCCCCGGTCCCCAGCTGCGCAGCACGTCGACGAGGTTGCACGCGACCACCGCGACCGGCCGGCGGTCGAGCTTGCGCAGCGCCCAACGGCTCTGCGAGCGGATCAGGGCGGCGGTGCTGACCTTGATGTACGGGCGGGTGTGCAGCGGCAGCACCCGTGGGGTCAGCCGGGTCACACCGTCGGACACCTGACGTATCTGCGGGGCGACGCCCAGGCGGGAGGCGCCGTAGCGGTAGCGGTCCGGGGTTGCCGCAGAGATCGGCGGATCGACCCAGAGGATGTCAGCATGAGGGGTGAGCGCGGCGGAGAGCAGCCGGTCAGAACCGGTCACCCCGTCCCACGACGTTCCGGCGAAGACGACGACCAGCGGCTGAGGCACGCCCACATTCTCCTGGAGGGACCGTGAGCGGTTCAACGCTGTCGGAACTCTGACCACCGCTGCGTCGTGCATGTGGCGATTCGGTCGGTTCTACACGTAGACGGGGTCAGCTACCGTCGCTACACGATCCCCCCTTCGGCCGCACCAAAGCACCTGGGCTGGCCACCCCTGAACCCTGGAGGCAGACATGCAGCCGTGTCCTACCTGCGGCGGCATGGGTATTGATATGAACGGCTACTGCACGCAGTGCCGCACCTATCGAGGCGTCCCGCAGGCGCCGCAACCGCCGGTCAGCGGAACGCCCTACAGTGGCGACCCGTACAGCGGCGGGCCCTATGCCGGCTACCAAAGCTCTGGACCCTCGTTCCCCGATCAGCAGGTCAGTGGCCCCGGCTACCCCGGTCAGACCAGCGGTCCCGGTTACCCGGGCCAGACCAGCGGCCCGGGCTACCCCGGGCCGGTCAGCGGGCCGCCGGCGTTCCCGCCGACCACCTACGGCGGGCAGTACGGTGCGACACCGACCCCGCCGCGCAAGAACAAGTTCATGATGCCGCTGATCGCGCTGTCCGGCGTGGTCGTGGTGCTCGTGATCGCGATCGTCGCGGTTGTCGCCCTGCGCAAGGACGACACGAAGAACGTCGCCGACCCGAGCCGGACCACCGGCGCCTCCACCGGTGCGAGCGCCAAGACGGAGTCGAAGATCGACAAGTGCCTCGTCGGCACCTGGCAGACCTCGACCTACACCGAGACCGCCGCGATGGATGGCGTCGAGGGTGGCGTGTCGATCAGCCTGACCAAGAACGGCTCGACGCTGAAGTTCACGCCCGAGGGCACGCTCACCGAGACGTACCAGGACAGCGTGTTCAGCGGCAGCCCGACCATCCAGGGTCAGAAGGTGCCGATCACGATCACCGTGAACGCGACCGTGAACTCGGACATCCAGACGGCCAGCGGCAGCATCGTCTACTCCAACGTCAAGGCGAGCGGCAACACGCTGACCACGGCGCCGTCGATCGGCTACAGCCAGACCGACGCGTTCGAGGCGGACGACAACCCGGCGAAGTACACCTGCAACGGTGACAGCCTGACCTTCAGCACCACCCAGATCCAGGCCACCGCGAAGCGCACGTCTAGCGGCTGACCAGCGCCGCAGGAGTCCCGTCGGGTTGCGCGATGTCGTCGCCGACCCGGCGGGCCCACCGGCCGCCCAGCACCCCATAGGCGGCCGCGGCCAGCACGTAGCCCAGCGCGACGACGCTCAGCACCGCCGCCGACCGGCCCGTGTAGGGCAGGGTGAGCGCGCCGATGTACATGCCGGCGACCAGCATGATGTTGAACGCGGTGTCGTTGATGCTGAACACCCGCCCCCGGAACTCGTCCGCGCACTCGTGCTGCAGCGACGTGTCCGTGACGATCTTGATCGCCTGCGCCGCCAGGCTGGTCGCGAAGACCGCCCCGAGCAGCAGCACCGGGTCGAAGGGCAGGCCGAAGCCGAGGATCGCCGCGCCGGTGGCCACCAGCACCGCCGTCACCCAGCGCCAGCCCCCGATCCGGCGGGCGATCGGCGGCGTCACGAAGGACGCCAGCAGCATGCCGACGCCTCCCGCGGCAAAAGCGTTGGCGATGGTACCGAAGGAGTCGCTGACCTCGTCACCGGTGTTGAACACGGTGCGGAACAGCAGGAGACAGGCCAGTAGCACGACGCCGTAGAGCAGCCGGAACACGGACTGCACCAGCACCAGATAGGCGGCGCCGCGCTTCGCCCCGAGGTGGCGCACCCCGGCGACCGTGCCGCGGTTGACGTCGCCGACCGCCTGCCGGATCGAGCCCTTGGTCTGCTGCGCGGCGTCGGGGCCGAGCTCGTCGGCGGTGAACGAGGACCGGCCGAGCAGCGCGGAGGCCAGGTAGAAGCCGGCGGCCATCGCGGCGACCAGGGCATAGCCGTGGAACGAGGTGGCCAGCACCGTCTTGATCAACGCCGCACCGGTGCCGATGCCGACGGAGAAGCTCAGCGAGCCCAGCGTCGCCGAGAAGGAGTTGGCGGTCACCAGCATGTGGTCGTCGACCACGTGCGGGGTCGCCGCGGACAGCCCGGCCAGGAAGAACCGGTTCAACCCGGTCACCACCAGCGCCAGCAGGAACGGCACCGGCGACTCGTGGCCCTGCCAGATGTACAGCGCGATCGGCAGCACCAGGACCGTGCGCAGCAGGTTGGCCCGGGAGATGATCGTGCGCCGCCGCCACCGGTCGAGGAACACCCCGACATAGGGGCCGATCAGTGAATACGGCAACAACAGCACGGCGAAACCGGCCGCGATCGCCATCCCGCCGGCCCGCTGCTCCGGGTTGAACAGCACCGTGCCGGCCAGCGCGCCCTGGAAGAGACCGTCGCCGATCTGCGCCACCATCCGCACGCCGAGCAGCCGGCGGAAGCCACGTTGCCGCAGCACGGCCCGCACGAAATGGGACTGCGGATGGGCGCCTGCGGTGACGGTGGACACGGCAAAAGCCTACGGCTCGTTCAGGCAGGTGCACCCGCCAAAGCTCGGCGAAGACCCGTGACACGATCTCCGCCGAGCGTTCAGCGACCCGTCAGGACTTCGGTGGCTCGACCGCCGCCCGGCCGTTGACCGGCTCGTCGACGGCCATGCCGCTGAGCCTGCCGAGGAGTTTCGCCAGGTCGATACCGGTCAGGTCGTTGCTGAGCTGCAGCCCCTGGGCGACGTTGCCGGCGACCGACTTGGTCAGCGACGACGCGCCGTCGGTGGAGATGACGGTCATCTTGTCGATGTTGGCCATCGGCTCGCTCGCCGCCCGGACCACGTCGGGCATCACCCGCACGAGCAGGTCCAGGATCGCGGCCTCGCCGTAGGTGGCGAACGCGTCGGCCTTGAGCTTCATCGCCTCGGCCTCGGCCTGGCCACGGGCCAGGATCGCCGACGCCTCGGCGACACCCTCACGCTCCAGCGCCTCGGCGATCGCGACCCGGCGCCGCTGCTCCGCCTCGCCCTCCTTGGCGCCCTCGATCGCGTTGGCCTCGGCCAGCGCGGCCCGCCGCGACCGCTCACCCTCACCGGTGAGGCGGGCCTGCTCGGCCGCGCCCTGTGCGGCGGCGATGACCGCCTGCCGCTGCGCGTCGGCCCGGAAGATCGCGGCGTTCTTCGCCGCCTCGGCCTCCTGCTCGACCCGATACCGCTCGGCGTCGGCCGGCTTGCGCACCTCGGTGTCCAGCTGGCGTTGCTTGAGCTCGGCGTTGCGCTCGGCCACCTTCTGCTGCTCGGCCAGGATGATCTGCTCGCGCTCGGCCTGCGCGAGCGGGCCGGCCGCGGCCGACCGGGCCTTCGCGGCGTCGATCTCGGCCTGGATGCCGGCCTGCTTGAGCGACAGGTTCCGGTTCGCCTCGGCGATGGCCTCCTCCGCCTTGAGCCGCTCCGACTCGGCGGCCTGGCGGGCGTGCGCCTCGGCGATCGCGGCGTCGCGGAGCACCCGGGCGGCCTCCGGACGGCCGAGGTCCTGCAGGTAGGACCCCTCGGCGAAGATGTCCTGCAGCTGGAACGTGTCGAGCACGAGCCCCTGGTTGGTCAGCGAGTGCTCGGCCTCCTCGGCCACCGCGCTGGCGAACGCGGTCCGGTCGCGGATGATCTCCTCGATGGTCAGCCGGCCGACGATCGAGCGCAGCGCACCGGCGAGGACCTCGCTGGTGAACAGGTCGATGCCCTGCTGCTGGTTGAGGAACCGCTGGGCGGCCGCCCGGATCGCGTCCTCGGTGCCGCCGACCTTGACGATCGCGACGCCCTGCAGGTTGGCGCGGATGCCCTGTTTGCTGACCGCGCCGGTGATCTCGACGTGGATGCGGCGGCTGGACAGGTCCAGGACCTGCAGCTTCTGCACGATTGGCACCACGAACACCGAGGCGCCCATGACGACCTTCTGGCCCGACAGGTCGGTCGAGCGGGACCCGTCCAGGCCCTGCACCGACTTGCCCTTGCGGCCGGTGATGATGAATGCCTCGTTGGAGCCGGCGACCTTGATCCGCGACACGACGAACAGCATCAGGAAGAGGATCAGCAGGACCGCGCCACCGATTGCGATGAGCAGGACCGTATCCATATGTCCGTCCCTTCTATAAAGGGGTTTCTTCGACGATCACGCTGGTGGAGCTGGTCGCCTCCACCACGAGGACGCGCGTGCCGAGCGCGATCGGGTGATCGGCACGCGCGTTGAGCTTCACCGGCTGCCCGCCGAGGGAGATCCGCACCTCGCCGAAACCGTTCACGGTGATCGGGGTGACCACGACGCCCGTGGTGCCGATCATGTCCCGCTGCGTCGGTGTGGCGTCGGTACGCATGTTCATCGCCATCCGAGCGAGCCGCGTCGCCAGCCAGGCAGTGGGCAGCGCCGCGGCGAACCCGCCGAGGACCGCGACGGTCGTGCCCCCCGGCACGCCGAGCGCTGAGACGATCGCGGCGCCGAAGCCGAACGCGCCGATGAACCCGGCAACCGCCGGCAGGGAGAACACACCGCCGGCGTCCGGGTGGTCGACGTCAAAATGGAAGAGGTCGCCGAGCAACAGCGACACGGCCAGCACGAGAATCCCGAGCCCACCGATGACCAGAAACAGCACATCCAACGCCGGCCCCCTCCCCCCGCCCCAGCTGGCACCTGGAGGGTATCGATGCGACGCAAATCTGACACTCGCGTTTTCGGGCACAATTGGTGGTGTGCGTTGGGCGGAAATGCAAGCGCCGATCGATGCGGTCGGAATCGCGGTGGATGACGCCGGTGTGTGCGCGGTCCGCTTCGGCGGCGCGGCGGGTCCCCTGGTCAGCGGTGACCCGGTGCTCGAGCGGGCCGTCGAGGAGCTGACCGGCTACTTCTCCGGCGAGTCGGCGCCGTTCACGGTGCCGTTGTCCGTGCCGGGCGGCTCGCAGTTCGAGCGGTCCGTCTGGCGGGCGTTGTGGGCCATCCCGTATGCGGAGATGCGCACGTACGGTCAGATCGCCGCCGCGGTCGGCGAGCCGGACGGCGCCCGCGCGGTCGGGGTCGCCTGCAACCGCAACCCGCTGCCGATCATCGTGCCCTGCCACCGGGTGGTCGGCGCCGACGGCAAGATGGTCGGCTTCGGCGGCGGCATCTGGCGCAAGAAGGTGCTGCTCGAGCTGGAGGCCAAGGTCCGCATCGAGCGCGAGTTCGGCCTGTTCTGAGTTGGTTCGGCCTGTTCCGAGTTGCAACAGGCTGTTCTGAGTTGCAGACGGCGAACGCCCCCTCCGGAGGAAGGGGCGTTCGCCGTTGCGCGTCAGGTATAAGGAACGAGCTCAGCGCTCGATCTCACCCTTGATGAACTGTTCGATCGACTCGTGGGCGTCGTGGTCGTTGTACTGCACCGGCGGCGACTTCATGAAGTAGCTCGACGCGGACAGGATCGGGCCACCGATACCCCGGTCCTTGGCGATCTTGGCGGCGCGCAGCGCGTCGATGATGACGCCGGCGGAGTTGGGGGAGTCCCAGACCTCGAGCTTCAGCTCCGCGTTGAGCGGGGTGTCGCCGAAGGACTTGCCCTCGAGCCGGATGTAGGCCCACTTGCGGTCGTCGAGCCACGGCACGTGGTCCGACGGGCCGATGTGAACGTCGGACTTCACCATCTCGTGCGGGATCTGCGAGGTCACCGACTGGGTCTTCGAGATCTTCTTCGAGACCAGGCGGGTGCGCTCCAGCATGTTCATGAAGTCCATGTTGCCGCCGAAGTTCAGCTGGTAGGTGCGCAGCAGCTCGACGCCCCGGTCCTCGAACAGCTTGGCGAGGGCGCGGTGGACGATCGTGGCGCCGACCTGGCTCTTGATGTCGTCACCGACGATCGGCAGCCCGGCGTCGGTGAACTTCTGCGCCCACTCCGGGTTGGAGGCGATGAACACCGGCAGCGCGTTGACGAAGGCGCAGCCCGCGTCGATCGCAGCCTGTGCGTAGAACTTGGCGGCCTGCTCGGAGCCGACCGGCAGGTAGCAGACGAGAACGTCGACCTGCGCGTCGCGCAGCGCCGCGGTCACGTCGACCGGCTGCTCGTCGGACTCGTCGATCATCTCGCGGTAGTACTGGCCCAGGCCGTCGAAGGTCGGTCCGCGCTGGACGGTCACGCCGGTGGGCGGCACGTCGCAGAACTGGATGGTGTTGTTCTCGCTGGCGCCGATCGCGGCGGCGAGATCCTGACCGACCTTCTTGGCGTCGACGTCGAACGCGGCGACGAACTGCACGTCACCGACGTGGTAGTCGCCGAACTTGACGTGCATGAGACCCGGTACCCGGTCATTCGGGTCGGCGGTGCGGTAATACTCCACGCCCTGAATCAGGGACGAGGCGCAGTTGCCGACACCGACGATGGCAACGCGGACGGAGCCCATCGCGGATGCCTCCTTCTTGTTGTTCACGATGACCGCTCCGGATCTGCCGAAGGCGGTTGAGGGGTGGTGCCATTGCGTTCGTTCGCAATGAGTTCTTCGAGCCAGCGGACCTCGCGCTCGCACGCGTCCAGGCCGTGGCGTTGCAGCTCCAGGGTGTAGGCGTCGAGCCGCTCCGCGGCCCGGCTCAGCACGTCGCGCATGCCCTCGCGGCGCTCTTCGACCCGGCGGCGGCGGCCCTCGAGGATCCGCAACCTGGTTGCCGGGTCGGTGCGCGCGAAGAACGCGAAGTGGACCCCGAAGCCGGCCTCGCTGTCATAGGTCTCGGGGCCGGCCGCGGTGAGCAGCTCCTGGAAGCGCTCCTTGCCTTCCGCGGTGATCGTGTAGACCACGCGGCCGCGCTTACCGGTTAACAACGGGACCTCGTCGGGTGACGTCGGCATGCCCGCCGGCGGCGCACCCTCGGAGATCCAGCCATCCGTCTGGAGCCGACGCAGTGTGGGGTAAAGGGAGCCGTAGCTGATCGCGGCCCGGAACGCGCCCAGCTTGGTGGTGAGCTGCTTGCGGAGCTCATAGCCATGCATCGGGGATTCGTGGAGGAGACCCAGGATCGCCAGTTCGAGCATTCCCAGCCTCCCTCCGTTAACCCGGCCGATGTATCGGTCCGATACATCGCAACGGTAGGCCCATGACCGAACGGATGCAACGTCGCTGACCAAGTGGCCTGGGCCACAGCGCTGATCGTCTATCCGACGGTTACCGATCGTGACCGATGTCGCCGAGCGGCGCGTGACCGCGTACCCTCGGGCGCATGCGTACCCAGCGTCAGGTGGTCGACTTCTCCTTGCGGAGACGCGCCCTGCTGCGTGAGGTGCATTCCGGGCGCGTCGGCACCTATGAGGTGTGCGACGCGTCGCCATACCTGAAGAGCGCAGCGAAATTCCACGGCGAGCCGACGGACGAGCTGTGCCCGGTGTGCCGCCGGGAGAACCTCACCCATGTGCACTACATCTATGGGGATGAGCTGCGGCAGTCGTCCGGTCAGGCCCGCCGCCTGACCGAGCTGCCACTCCTGGCGATGACGCTGAGTGAGTTTCACGTCTACGTGGTGGAGGTCTGCCGCGACTGCGGCTGGAATCATCTCGTGGAGCAGTATCTGCTGGGGCGGGACGGCCTTGCGGCCGGATCGGACGATGGAGCCGCCAGTCGGTCATCGACGCGGGTCCGAGGAGGGGCGGCCGAGTGAACCTGGCCCGCAATCGCGGCGGGCCGATTTGCATCGATGCCCTCACGGACGGTGAACACCGCCCGTGCGGCCAGTGGCCTCACGGCCGCTTGACCGCGAAGACCGCAGACTTGAGACCTGACAGACGAGTGCCTCAGCTCACAGACATGGTGGCGACGGAGCATGCGACAACGACGCAACCGGCAAGGTGGGACGAATGAACTACGGTGACCCGACCAACTCCCCCTCGGGCCGGGCGCAGGTTCCTGGATCCTTTCCGGGACCAGACGGTGACGACCCCTTCGGTGGCCCCCCGCTGCCGCCCCCGCCTCCGCTGCCACCTCCGCCGCCGAGCGCGAGCGCTGGTTCCGCGGGCCGGGCGACGGTCGGCCGCGCGAGCGTAGGCCGCCCCGGCGGCGACGAGCCGCGCACCGGGCGTGCCTCCGTGCCAGGCGCGTCCGGATCGGCGTCGGTCCCGGGCGCGTCGGGCTCGGCGTCCGTGCTGGGCTCCGCGTCCGTCTCCGGCTCCGCCTCCGTGTCGGGCTCGGCGTCGGTGCCCGGCAGCGGATCCCCCGCCGGCCGGGCGACGGTCGGCCGGGCCACGGTCGGCCGCGCGTCCGTCTCGATGCCGTCGGGTGCCGAAGGCTTCGGCGACGGGCCGGGCGGCCCCGGTGGCCCGGGCGGTCCAGGCGGCCCCGGCGGTCCCGGTGACAGCGGCCAGGGCAAGGGCAAGGGCAGCAGTAGCGCGAGGGCCAAGCGCCGGCGGCGCCGCAACATCGTCATCGCCTCGATCGCCGCGTTCATCATGATCGCCGGCATCGGCATGGTCAGCGGCACGTATTACTTCGACCAGGTCGCCCTGCCGGAGAACCTGGCCATGGAGCAGTCGACCACGATCTACTACGCCGACGGCGTCACGCCGATGGGTCGCATCGGGGACAAGAACCGCACGGTCATCCCGTTCGACCAGATCCCGCCTGACGTGCAGCACGCCGTCGTCGCGGCCGAGGACAACACCTTCTACACCAACGACGGCGTCGACTACAAAGGCGTCGTCCGCGCGGCGTGGAACAACGTCACCGGCGGCGACCGGCAGGGCGCCTCGACGATCAGCCAGCAGTATGCCCGTAAGTGGGCCGAGCTCGAAGGCGTCACCTACGCCCGGAAGCTGCGCGAGGCCGTCATCGCGCTGAAGCTCAATCAGTCCTACACCAAAGACCAGATCATGACGATGTACCTGAACATCGTCTACTTCGGCCGCGGCGCTTACGGCATCCAGGCCGCCTCCATCGCGTACTTCAACAAGCCCGCGAAGGACCTGTCGATGGCGGAGGGCATGGTCCTCGCCGGCATCATCAAGAGCCCCGACAGCACCGGCGGCAAGGGCAGCCCGTTCGACCCGAACGTCGACAAGCAGCAGGCCATGGACCGCTTCAACTACATCAAGAGCCAGATGATCTCGTTGAAGTTCGTGAAGGCCGAAGAGGCCGAGACGAAGATGGCCTACCCGGCGAAGGTCATCACGCCGGCCGAGTCCAGGGCCAACGCGATCAAGACCCAGGGCAGCATGGACAAGCCCGAGGGCCTGATCGTGCACCACGTGCTCGACGAGGTCGCCGCGCTGACCGACCCGAAGACCGGTGCCCTGCTCTACGAGGGCGTCGACGCCGACGGCAGCAAGAACTTCGACAAGATCGCCAACGGCGGTCTGAAGATCGTCACCACGATCGACCAGAAGCTCCAGCAGGCCGCGGTCCAGGAGGCGAGCCGCAACCCCGAGTCGCGGATCAACAAGTATCCGGGCAACCTGCAGGCCGCCCTGGTGTCGGTCGAGCCGGGCACCGGCGCGGTCAAGGCCTACTACGGCGGCGACAGCGGCAACGGCGGCGACTTCGCCGGCTACTACAACGACCCGGTGCTGAGCAATGGCGAGGACAGCTGCTGCGGCGGCCACCCACCGGGTTCGACGATGAAGGTCTACACGCTGGCGACCGGTCTGATCAACGGTTACACGATCGACTCGTACTGGAACGGCGACTCGCCGCAGCAGTTCCCGGCCAGCGGCCGAACGGCGAAGAACCCGGTCAAGAATGCCGGTGAGGGCAACGTCTCCTCGCCGAAGTGCAAGTCGGGCGACGGCAAGTGGTGCACCTTGGAAGAGGTCACCGTCATGTCGCTCAACGTGCCGTTCTTCGCGCTCGCCGAGAAGGTCGGCCCGGCCAAGGTGATCGATACCGCTCGTGCGGCCGGCATCACCGACATGTGGGCCAACGTCGAAGGCAAGTCCAAGAAGATCGACCTCGTGGCCAACAAGGGCACCGACGTGTTCCCGAGGTACTTCAACACCGAGGTTGCCTTCGGTCAGTACCCGATCACGGTCCTGGAGCACGCCGGCGGCATCGCCACCTTCGCCGCCCGCGGCGTCGCGGCGAAGACGCACTTCCTGAAGGAAATCTGGGAAGGCGGCAAGAAGACCTACGGCGAGGTGATCAACCCGAAGCGCATCCCGGGCTTCACCGACCAGATGGCCGACGACCTCAACACCGTCCTGCAGGGCGTGCCGAAGCACTACGGCCTGAAGCTCAAGGACGGCCGCCAGATCGCCGGCAAGACCGGCACCTGGCAGCTCGGCCAGACCACCTCCAACGCGCACGCGTGGTTCGTCGGCTACACCGCCTACGACCCGGGCAAGAAGTCGCCGGGCCTGGCGACCGCGGTGTGGGTCGGTAACAAGGCCGAGGAGCAGAAGATCGTCGACAGCAAAGGCAATGGCATCATCGGCGGTAACCTGCCCGGCCCGATCTGGCAGGACTTCATGGACAAGGCCGAGGCCATCATGAAGCAGCCGAAGATCAACTTCCCGGGACCGAAGAACGTCGGCAACCTGGAGGTCGGCACCGGTATCTCGCCGCAGCCGAGCATGCCGGTCGACCCGAACATCCCGAGCGGTGGCCCCGGCAACCCGGGCCCCGGCAACAGCCAGAGCCCGGGCCCCGGCGGCAACGGCGGTGGCATCATCCCGACCGTCGGGCCGACCCGAAGGCGCTGAGCGGGGTAGGGCCGAAGATGTGCGGCCACGGTAACGGCGGTATGTTCGCCGGGACCGTGGCCGCTGTCGTTGGGGGTTTGCGTTGGAAGCGGGCAGGCTGAAGGCCGTCCGGTGGGGGTTGCTCGCGCTGTTCGTGGCGCTGGTGGCCTATGCGCACTGGTGGTATGGCATCCGGCACCACTTCTACGACCTCACGATCTACCGGCAGGCCGTCAACTGGTGGCTCGACGGGCACGACCTCTACACGTTCACCAAGCCCGACGACACGCAGGGCGCGCTCGGCTTCACGTATCCGCCGTTCGGCGCGATGGTGCTGGTCCCGTTCGCGCTGCTGAGCAAGAACGCGGCCGTGACCGTCTACGCCGTCATCGCCCTCGCCGGCCTGCTCATCACCAGCTACTGGCTGGTCGCCCCGGTGGCTCGCCGGCACGGCTGGTCGCTGCCGTTCATGCTGGTCCTGTCGACCGTCGTCTTCAGCACCCTTGAGCCGATCCGTGAAACGTTCAGCTTCGGCCAGATCAATGTGCTGCTGATCCTGCTCATCCTGGCCGACCTGCTGATCCTGCTGCCGCGGGAGAGCCGTTGGGCGGGCGTGCTGATCGGCCTGGCCGCCGCGATCAAGCTGACCCCGGCGATCTTCATCGTGTATCTGCTGGTCAGCCGGCGATACCGGGCCGGCATCACGGCCGTCGTGAGTGCCGCGGTCGCGACGCTGCTCGCCGCCGCGATCGCACCGCGCGCGTCGTGGGACTTCTGGAGCGACACCCTGTGGAAGGGCGACGGGATCGGCAACAAGGCCTACATCCCCAACCAGTCGCTGCGCGGCCTGCTCGCCCGCTATGACGCGCCGGGCTGGCTGTGGGTGCTGCTGGTGCTGGCCGTGGTCGCCGCCGGGCTGTGGCGGGCCCGCCGGGCCGCGCTCGCCGGCGACGACCTCGTCGGGCTCACCATCGCCGGCTTCGTCGGCTGCCTGGCCAGCCCGATCACCTGGATCCACCACCTGTACTGGTTCGTGCCGGCGCTGGTCGTCCTCGTCGACGCGGGCCGGCGATGGCTGGCGGTATTGATCGCTGTCACCGTCGGTGTAGGCATGGTGTCGCTGTACGACCAGGGCCTGCCCGTCGACCCGTGGGGCGAGGGCATCCTCGGCTTCTTCATCGAGAACTGGTACGTGCTGCTCGCCGTGGTGCTGCTGTTCGCACTGCCGATCCGGCGCATCGGCGAGCAAACCACGTCGGGTGGTGCACCCGCCTCGGAGGTCGCGACGGTACGGTGATGCGATGCCGCCGACTGTGCGACCCGAGCGCCGCCTGAGTGACGAGCCCGCCAATTCCGACCGCTTCGTCGGTGGCCTCTCCGAGTCGATCGGTGGGCCGCTGGGCAGTCACGCGGTGCGGACGTCGAGCCGTTTCTGGACCCCCTCCAGAGTGGTCCTCCTGCTGATCTGCGCCATGCTCAGCTTCTCCTGGATGCAGAAGTCCCCCTGTCGCGACGGCGCGTGGGCGGACATGAAGCAGTACAAGTACTTCTGCTACACCGACGTGCTGGCCCTGTATTACGCCGAGGGGCTCAACGAAGGCCAGGTCCCCTACGCCGACCACCAGGTCGAGTATCCGGTGCTGACCGGCGCGTTCATGGGCGTGCTCGGCCTGCCCGTGTACTCCCTCGGCCAGCAGGAGCGGATCGACAACCCCGGCCAGACGTTCTACGACCTCAACGCCGTCGTGCTCAGCGCGTTCGGCATCGCCGCGGTCGCCGCCACGCTCGCCATACGCCGGCGAAGGCCCTGGGACGCCGCGATGTTCGCCGCGGCACCCGCGCTGTTCGTCTCCGCGACCGTCAACTGGGACCTCTTCTGTGTGGGGCTCGCCTCCATCTCGCTCGTGTTCTGGGCCAGACGAAGACCGCTGCTCGCCGGTCTCTTCCTCGGCCTGGCGACGGCCGCGAAGTTCTATCCGGTCCTGATCCTCGGCGCCCTGCTGGTGCTGTGCCTGCGCACCGGCAAGTGGAAGGAAGCGCTCGCCACGTTCGGCGTCGGCGCCGGCACCTGGCTCGCGATCAACGTGCCGGTCGCGGTGCTCTACTGGGACTCGTGGGCCAAGTTCTGGGAGTTCAACTCCAAGCGTGGCATCGACTGGGGCACCCTCTGGTACATCGGGGCGCACTTCCCGCGCGGCTCCGGCCAATACGGGTTCCCGTTCTTCCAGAACCTCGACACCGACCCGGAGCACGCCACCCTGAACGTGCTGTATCTCGGCCTGTTCCTGATCAGCTGCGTCGGCATCCTGATCGTCGGGCTGACCGCGCCGATCCCGCCGCGCCTGGCACAGCTCGCGTTCCTGATCGTGGCCGCGTTCCTCATCACCGGCAAGGTCTGGTCCCAGCAGTACGTGCTGTGGCTGATTCCCCTCGCGGTGCTCGCCCGTCCTCGATGGGGTGCGTTCCTCGCGTGGCAGGCGGCCGAGGTGCTGTATTTCGTGTCGTTCTACGGCGAGCTCATGGGCGCCTCCGGCCGGCAGGTGTTCCCCGAGGGCGTGTTCGTGCTCGCCTCGATCCTGCGGCTGGTCACGCTCGTGGTGCTGGTCGGCTACGTGATCCGCGACATCCGCCACCCCGAGATGGACGTCGTGCGGGACACCTACGAAGGCGAGGATCCCGACGGCGGGGTCTTCAACCGCGACGAGGTCGAGCCGTCACTGACCGATCCGCCACCACTCGTCAAGTCGCTGTAACAGCCAAAAAGGGCCGGCGGGATCCGCCGGCCCTTTTTGCTGCCCTCGTGTCAGCCGGCCTCGACCTTGTAGAGCACGACGTCGCCCTGCTCCGTGCGGGTCAGGCCCAGACCGTCGATCGGCGCGTCGATCGCCCGCTCATACGCAGTGCCGAGTGCCTGGCTGCGCACCACGACAACCGTGCGGATGCCCCGCTCCCGCAGCAGCGCCACGGTCGCCGCGTCGGGGAACTGCTGCATCGTGAGCCGCAGCTCCTGCTGGTCCATCGGCGTGAAGCCGCTGCCACCGTTGACGATCTTCGGGAACCCGTCGGTGCTCCACAGCATGACGTTCATGTCGAACAGCTCGTGGCTCGGCAGCACCATCAGCGGACCCGGCACCGAGCTCATCGCCACGGGCGTGTTCGGCACCACCGGGTGCGGCGTCATGTGCGAGCCCTCGAACAGCACCAGCATCACCGGGATCAGCGTGGCCAGGCGGGGCAGGAACCCGGCGCGGTCGCCGCGCTCCGTCTGCGTCCGGTCGGCGAACAGCTCCACCGCCCGCTCCGCGAACGCGCTCACCGCCCCCGCCGCGAGCAGCGCCAGGAACAGCGTCGTCCACACCACCAGGCGCCCCGAGGTGCGGATGCCGTCGAAGCCTGGCAGCGCCCGGTACAGCGCCAGGTAGCCGAACTCGCCCTTGCCGAAGCCGTGCGTCCCCATCGCCAGCGCGACCGAGGTCACGACGCCGACCAGCATCCAGATCCGGTGCTTGATCCGCCACGTCGACACGAACAGCCCGGCGAACGCCAGCCCGTACAGGAAGAAGCCGGGCAGCAGCGCCATCTCCGGCGCCCAGCTCAGCGTGCCGCGGGCGGCCGCATACGCGTCGCCCCACAGCCACGACTCCGGCGGCGCGATGAAGAACCCCTTCAGCGGCGGCGAGAACAGCCCGACGAGCTCCTCGCTGCGCCGCGCATACGGATGGTCCTTCAGCACCTGCAGGTAGGGATACGCCATCAGCGCACCGACGGCGGCGAACACAGTCCCGCCGCCGAGGTTGGCGAAGAACAGCTTCCAGCCGAACGGCCGGGTGACGGCCCACTTCCGCACGTGCCGGTAACCCCACGACACCGCGGTCGCGACCACGATCAGCAACAGTGCATATACGAACGGGATGCCGATGCCGAAGCCCAGGCTGATCTGCCAGGCCGCGACGAGCCACCCGGCGAGCACCCAGCCCCACCGGCGCCGGTCCGGCTGGTAGCCGTCACGCAGCGAGAAGCCGTGCCCGCGCGCGAGCATCGCCAGTGCCAGCGCGATCCCGCCGATCGACAGCACGTGCAGGTGACCCGCCTGCCCCAGCCGCCACGGCGCATAGGCGAACGCGGCACCGGCCACGACCGCGCCGGTCGGCTTTGCGCCGAGCTGCCGGGCCAGCACGTAAGCGCCGAAGAACGCGAGCGCGAAGATCAGGACGTACATGATGTTGTACCGCACGAGCGCCGCCACCGGCCCGCTGCCGATCATGCCGGCGGGCGCGTAGCCGAGCAGCGTGTCCGAGAACGCGTAGCTGTACTTGTCGGGGAAGAACGCGTTGGCATTCCACAGCTGCGCCGGGTTGGTGAGCAGGGCGTGCCCACCCCACGACATCTGCCACGCCTGCAGCGTCGGATCCGCGATGTCCTGCGGGATCGTGGTCGCCGGATGCCGCAAGGTCGGCCAGGTCATGAACGCGGCGAGCAGCACCGAGCCGACCGCCGCCATCGTCCACTCGTGGCCGAGGAACTCCCCGACGGCGTTGCCGACGCGGGCCGCTACCCTGCGGGCCCGGCCGGGCACCTCTTCGGGGACGGGTGCAAAGGAGCCGAACGGGTCCTCGTCCTTGGCCTTGTCCCCGGCCTTGATCAGGCTCACGCGCTGGTCGGCGGCATCGGCCTTCGCCGGTCCCGCGTCGCCAGCTTTCACGGGGTCCGCGCCATCGGCCTTCACTGGTTCCGCGGCGTCGGCCTTTAGAGGGTCTGCGGCGTCGGCCTTTAGAGGGTCTGCGGCGTCGGCCTTGACGGGGTCCGTGGTGTCGGATGCCGCCATGGCCTTCGCTTCCAGGCTTCTGGCCGCGGCGGCCTCCGTGCCCGCGCGCCTTCCGTTCTCGGAGGCCGGCGACTCGAGGGCGGCCGCCGACGGCTCCGGCTCCTCGGGCTTCGCGGTGGCCGGATCCGCCTCCGGGTCCTTCTCGGTCTCGGACACGTTGCTCACGCCAGCCGCTCCCGCAGGTAGGTGATGTCGGCGGTCTGCCCGTCGGCCCCGCCGGGCGTCTCAACCAGCGCCGGCGCGCCGGCGGCCCGGATCACCGCGACGATGAGCTCCGGGTCGATCTCGCCCGCCGTCAGGTTGTCGTGCCGGTCCCGGCCCGAGTCGAACCCGTCGCGGGAGTTGTTGGCGTGGATCAGGTCGATCCGGCCGGTGATGCCCTTGACCCGCTCCACGATGTCGAGCAGGTCCTCGCCGCCCGCGTGGGCATGGCAGGTGTCCAGGCAGAACCCGACCTCATACTCACCGACGGCGTCCCACAGCCGGGCCAGCGCGTCGAAGCGCCTGGCGCAGGCGTTGTCGCCGCCGGCGGTGTTCTCGATCAGGATCGGCGTCTTGAAGCCGCCCTCGTCGGCGGCGAACGCGAACGTCTTGCGCCAGTTGTCGAAGCCAGCGTCCAGGCCGTCGGCGCTCTCCACGTGCCCCCCGTGCACGATCAGCCCCTTGGCGCCGACCTTCGCGGCCCCCGCCGCATGTCTGAAGAGCAGCTTGCGGCTGGGGATGCGGATCCTGTTGTTGGACGACGCGACGTTGATCCGATAGGGCGCGTGGATGTAAACGTCGACGTCGGAGGCGATGAGCGCCTCGGCGTCCGGACGGTCTTTGGGATCGGCCCAGCCCTGCGGGTCGGTCAGGAAGAACTGGACCAGGTCAGCGCCGCGCGCCGCTGCCTCGGCCAGTGGCTCAGCGGGGTCGACGTGAGCACCGATTCGCATGCCGCAGAGCCTACGACGTGGGACCGACAGTTTGCGCGACCCGGGGCCTGGGGCCTGGTGGTAACCCGACCGAAGGGTCCGGAATGCCAGGCTTCCGTCACCGTCCAGTCGGCCGCGTCGTTACGCAACTAGGTCGCCCGTGATCGCGTGACCTCGATGGAACAACACCTGCTCAATCCTCAACCTTGGATGGCTACCTTGTCTGGACACCGACCGGCTCTCCGCGTGGCGGCAGCAGCCGCTGCGCTGTTCGCCGCGGCCCTGACCGTGGGCGCCAGCCCCGTGCACGCCGCGCCCTCCACCCCGACCGTCGAGTTCAGCGGCGGGAGCGTGTTGAGCCTGCTGGTGTGCAAGTCGGAGCCCAGCACCGGCAGCGTCTCGGTGCCGGCCGAGTCGCGGGTCAACTTCGTCAACCGGCTCGGCCAGGACGCGACCCTCAAGGTCGACGGCAAGGCCGTCTCGTCGGTGCAGCCCAACCAGGCCGTGCCGGTCGTGTTCAAGAAGGGCCCGGTGAACGTCGCGATGACGTTCTCCTGCGGCGTCGGCGTGGTCGAGCAGTTCAAGCCGGTCTCCGTCGGGGTCACCGCGCCGCCCGCCGCACCCGCCGCCGGGCAGGGCGCGGGGCAGGCCGGTCAGGGCGGCCAGGCAGGCCAGCCGGCGAACACGAGCGGCCCGGCCGGCGCCGCGGCAGCGGCCGCCAACCAGGCCATCAACGCCTCACCGAACGGCCGCTCGACCCGTAAGCCGTCGACCACCCCGTCGAGCAGCACCGGCGAGGCGGACGGCACCGGCACCGAGCCGGTCGACCCGTCGCTGCTCGGGCCCGACGCGACCGCGTCGCCCGCGGCGGGGGCCAACGTCAACGCGAGTACCTCGACGGACGAGCGGGTATACGTCGAGGAGCCCGTCGCCGCGAGCGGTCCGGCCACGAACGCCCCCACGGGGCTGCTGGCGCTGGTCGCGACGGTCTGCGTGGTCGGTGTTGGAATCGCCGCAATTCGGGCTATTATTGCGCAGCGGTCATCACGTACTAGCTTCGCTTAAGGTACAATTAGGTAGCTCCGCGGGGCGCCGTCATCCAACGCACCGGTGTGGTCGTTCCTCCCCAGGTCCCACCCAGAGAAGCGGATGACGCGCCCCGCGGTCTTTGCATGTCCACGCCCCGTGTACTCTAGTTCGGTCTGCCGCCTATCGGGTGGCAGACGACGCACGACCTCCTGCCGCGGATGGACCGCGGCCGTTTAGCCCGTAGGAGGTGAGAACGTCTTGCGTCATTACGAAATCATGGTGATCCTCGATGGAAGTCTCGAGGAGCGCACCGTCGCACCGTCGCTCGACACGTATCTGAACGTGATCCGGACGTCGGGTGGCTCGGTGGAGAAGCTCGACGTGTGGGGCCGCAGGCGCCTCTCGTACGAGATCAACAAGAAGACCGAGGGCATCTACGCCGTCATCGACCTCCAGGCATCGCCGGAGTCGGTGGCCGAGCTGGACCGTCAGCTGCGACTCAACGAGTCCGTGCTGCGCACCAAGGTCATCCGGCCCGAGGTCCGCTAAGCGGATCCGGGCGAGATCGACCTGCTTCGCCGGCCACACGTCACGGGGAATTGTCATACCCCTGTGACAAGGTGGGCCGTACCCCAGTGCGCGAGGAGTTGACTCAATATGGCAGCAGGAGACACCACGATCACGGTCATCGGCAATCTGACCGACGACCCCGAGTTGCGCTTCACTCCGTCTGGAGCCGCCGTGGCCAAGTTCCGGGTGGCATCCACCCCCCGGTTCATGGACAAGGCCTCCAACGAGTGGAAGGACGGCGAGCCGCTGTTCCTGTCCTGCACGGTGTGGCGCCAGGCGGCGGAGAACGTCGCCGAGTCGCTGCAGCGTGGTGCCCGCGTGATCGTCTCCGGCCGCCTGAAGCAGCGGACCTATGAGACGCGCGAGGGCGAGAAGCGCACTGTCATCGAGCTTGAGGTCGACGAGATCGGCCCCTCGCTGCGCTATGCGACTGCCAAGGTGCAGAAGATGCAGCGCTCCGGTGGCGGTGGCGGCTTCGGCGCTTCGTCCGGTGGTGGCGGAGGCGGCGGCGGTGGTGGCGGCGGGTTTGACGACCCGTGGGCCAGCGCGCAGCCGGCGAACGCCTCGAGCGGCGGCAGCAGGGCGAGCTCATCCTTCGACGACGAGCCCCCGTTCTAATGGCATCAGGAGCAAGAGCAATGGCGAAGGCTGCGGCCCTGCGCAAACCGAAGAAGAAGGTGAACCCTCTCGACAAGGAGGGCATCGCCTACATCGACTACAAGGACACCGCGCTGCTGCGCAAGTTCATCTCCGACCGCGGCAAGATCCGCGCTCGGCGGGTGACCGGCGTGACCGCCCAGCAGCAGCGGCAGATCGCGCGCGCCGTCAAGAACGCGCGCGAGATGGCCCTGCTCCCCTACACCGCGACTGCGCGATAAGGGGAGGCTGACATGAAGATCATCCTGAAGCAGGAGGTCACCGGTCTCGGGACCCCCGGCGACGTGGTCGAGGTCAAGGACGGCTACGGCCGTAACTACCTGCTCCCCCAGGGCTTCGCGATCCGCTGGACCAAGGGCGGCGAGAAGCAGATCGTCACGATCAAGCGGGCCCGCGGGGCCCGTGAGATCCGCGACCTGGGCCACGCCAACGAGGTCAAGGCCCAGCTGGAGAACCTCACCGTCAAGCTGGCCGTCCGTGCCGGCGAAGGCGGCCGGCTCTACGGCTCGGTCACCCCGGCCGAGGTCGCCGACGCGGTGCAGAAGGCCGGCGGTCCGTCCCTGGACAAGCGTCGCCTCGAGCTGCCGGGCCACGTGAAGTCGGTCGGTGACTACAAGGTGCAGATCAAGCTGCACCCCGAGGTTGCCGCCACCTTCACGCTGAAGGTCACGGCCGCCAAGTAACACCAGCTGCAGACGAAAGGGGGCCCGCTTGGTGGAGCGGGCCCCCTTTCGGCGTCCGGCGCGGTGCCACCGGCTCAGTGCTGTCCCCTACCGGTAGAACTTCGTTGCCGCCTGAATCACGTCCGCGAGCTCCGCGACCTGCTTGTCCCCCTCCGACAGGCGCTCCGCCAGCCGCAGCAGATCATCGAGCTGGACCTCCTCGGCGTAGCGGCTGGCCCGCAGCACCTCGGCGAAGTACGCCGCCGCGTAGCAGACCTGCACCTGCGGCGCCGCCGCCGAGAACTCACGCTCCAGCGACGCCACCGTCACCGACAGGGTCTGCTCGCTCGGCTCCCGCGTCCGCGGGTCCTGCCAGCGCACCCGAACGTCCGCCAGGTGCCCCTCGGCGCCGCTGCGCAGGTGCAGCGCGTACAGCGCGGTCACCGCATGACCCGGACCGACCTCGCCACCGTCGACCCGGTCGTTGCGGAACGCCGACGCCGACAGCGTGCGGTTCTCGTAGCCGATCAACCGGTACGACGCGACGGCCGCGGCATCGAACTCCACCTGCGCCTTCGCGTCCAACGCGCGGACCGCGAGCGTTGCCGGCAGCTGCTCCACGAAGACCTTGCTGGCCTCGGCGGCGTCGCTGACGTAGACGACGTAGCCGTCGCCCTTGTCGGCCAGCTCCTCCATGAACTTGTCGCCGTAGTCGCTGCCGACGCCGACGCCCATCATCGTGATCTGCTTCGCCGCCGCCTCCTGAACCTCGCGGACCAGGGACGTGGCGTTGGTGGTGCCGACATTCGGCAGACCGTCGGACAGCAGGATCACGCGGTTGGTCGAACCCGACCGGAAGCTCTTGCGCGCCGTCTCGTACCCCAGCCGGAGACCCGCCTCCAAGTTCGTGCTTCCCGCCACCCGCAACCGGTCGATCGCGCCGTGCAACGCCGACCGGTCCCGCACCGGCGTCATCTGCCGCAACACGTCGGCTTCGTCCGAGTAGGCGATCAGCGCCACCGAGTCCGTGGTCCGCAACTGGTCCACCAGCGTGTGCAGGCCACTCTTGACCAGGTCGAGCTTGCCGGGCTCGGCCATCGAACCGGACACGTCGACGACGAACGTCAGTGACGCGTCGAGGCGCTGCCCCTCAGGCTCGGCTCTCGTCTGCAGCCCCACCCGGAGCAACCGGGCCGTGTCGCTGGAGTTGCGATGGGTCCGAGGCAGCCGGGCACCGTCGGCCGACACGGCGAAGCCGTCGCCGGAGGGCTGCCGGTACCCCTGCTGGAACGAGTTGACGAACTCCTCCGGGCGGATCGTGTTCGTCGCCGGCCGCTGCCCCGACAACAGTTGCCGCTTCGCGTAGCCATAGGAGGCGGTGTCGACGTCGACCGCGAACGTGGACACCGGCTGGTTCGACGCCGCCTGCTCACCGGGGGCCTCATCGGCCAGCTCACCGGTCGCGGGCGGTCCAGGCTGACCACCCTGCGGGTTCATCGTCTGCGCCTTGTCGTAGGTGGGGCTGGCGCTGTCATCGGACGCGGCGCCGCACGCCGTCAGGCACAACGCGGCGATCACGGCCACGGCGACGGCACGGAACTGGCTGACCATGGAAGCCTCCCTGAAAGGTGTTTGGCCAGTCAGACGACGACCCGCCCGTGATCGGCTCCGAGCGTAACCGGACAGAGACCCAAGCGTGAGCATCGGTGATCATCTCGCAAGGATGCTGTGACCCTTCGACGGGAACCGATCGAATCAGAACTGCGTCGCAAGCACCGCGAAGATCACCGTGGCCATGCCGGCGCCCAGCACCGCGGAGGCGAAACCGATGGTCCACGCCCGCCAGCCGGACGTCGCCCACCCCAGGAACATCGCCACCACGATCCCGAGCGCGAGCGCCACCGCGAGCTGCGGCACGCCGTCCAGCAGATTGGTGAACGCCTCTGCCCGCGGCGCCGGGCACTGCACCCCGAACGCGTCCACACAACCGGGCCGCGGCTGCGACGACAGCGTCGCCGCCCAGATCACATAGCCGATCAGCGGCACCACGTACCAGCAACCGGTGGCGATGAACGCGGCCGCATAGTCGGTGGACTCGTCCTCTTCCTCTTCCTGCCGCCGCACCGGCCGGGGAGTGCGATCACGACGACCCGAGTAGTAGCCCTCGCCGGGCTCACGTGACCTGTCCCACTCCGGGTAACCCACGGCCGCAGCGTCACCCCCATGTGCGGTGCCCGCCATCGTCCGTCCAGCCGGAAAACATCCGGCGGTCACGTCACTCGATCGGGGAACTATTTTTCGCACACAGGCTGTGGATGAAGAAGTCCCAGCTCAGCCGTCCTTTGTGGATCCAGGTTGCTGGGTTATCCACAAGGCTGTGCACAGCTGATCCCCCGATTGTGGCCAGTGGTCCACAGGTTGTCCCAAGGGTTGTCCACCGGTCGGTTTTGCCGAACGCCGGTCGCTCCATACGGTTGCGCGGGGCGCTCCATGCGTACCGCGAAATTGTCATACCCACGAGGTCTACTGGTCGGTGCGGGTATGACGTTGGAGGGGCAAGTGTCGATCACCGAAGACAGGCAAAGCGGCGATCCGTGGGACGACGCGGTCCCGGCCGAGCCGCGCCGGCAGCAG
Organism: Dactylosporangium sp. NPDC049525; assembly: GCF_040676755.1. Classification (NCBI taxonomy): domain Bacteria; kingdom Bacillati; phylum Actinomycetota; class Actinomycetes; order Micromonosporales; family Micromonosporaceae; genus Dactylosporangium; species Dactylosporangium sp. NPDC049525. The sequence continues at coordinate 580,492 of NZ_JBFAPO010000001.1, forward strand.
CCGCCAAAGGATCAACCACAGCGATCTGAGCGCCCATCCGGCGGCGCCGAGACCTTTGAGCGCACCCCACCGCAGGACGTCGCCGCTGAGCAGAGCGTCCTCGGCGGCATGCTGCTGTCCAAGGACGCCATCGCCGACGTCGTCGAGATCCTCAAATCCCCCGATTTCTACCGGCCCAACCACACGGTCGTCTTCGACGCGATCCTCGACCTCTACGGTCGGGGCGAGCCCGCCGACGCCGTCACCGTCGCCGCGGCACTGACCGACGCGGGCGAGATCGCCAAGGTCGGCGGCGCCGCCTACCTGCACACCCTCATGGCGGCCGTGCCCACCGCCGCCAACGCGTCCTACTACGCCCGCATCGTCGCCGAGCGCGCCGTCCTGCGCCGCGTCATCGAAGCCGGCACCCGCATCGTCCAGCTCGGCTACGGCTCCGCCGGCCCCGGCGGCCGCGACGTCGACGACGTCGTCGACCTCGCCCAGCAGGCCATTTACGACGTCACCGAGAAGCGCGTCAGCGAGGACTTCGCCGTCCTCGCCGAGATGCTCCAGCCGACCCTCGACGAGATCGAAGCCGTCGGCGCCCAGGGCGGCGTCATGAGCGGCGTCCCCACCGGCTTCAGCGACCTCGACCGCCTGCTCAACGGCCTGCACCCCGGCCAGCTCGTGATCGTCGCCGGCCGACCCGGTCTGGGCAAGTCCACCGCCGCAATGGACTTCAGCCGAGCGGCATCGGTGAAGCACAACATGGCGAGCGCGATCTTCAGCCTGGAAATGTCCAAGGTCGAGATCGTCATGCGACTGCTCTCGGCCGAGGCCCGGGTGCCGCTGCACGTCCTGCGGTCCGGGCAGTTGTCGGACGACGACTGGACGAAGCTGGCCCGGCGGATGGGCGAGATCAGCGAGGCGCCGCTGTTCGTCGACGACACGCCGAACATGAACCTCATGGAGATCCGGGCCAAGGCCCGGCGGCTCAAGCAGCGCCACGACCTGAAGCTGATCATCGTCGACTATCTGCAGCTGATGACGAGCCCGAAGCGGACGGAGAGCCGGCAGCAGGAGGTCGCGGACCTGTCGCGTGGCCTGAAGCTGCTCGCGAAAGAGGTCGAGTGCCCGGTGGTCGCGGTCAGCCAGCTGAACCGTGGACCCGAGCAGCGCACCGACAAGCGACCGCAGCTGTCTGACCTGCGCGAGAGTGGTTCGATCGAACAGGATGCCGACGTTGTCATCCTGTTGCACCGCGACGACTATTACGACAAAGAGTCCCCGCGCGCCGGCGAGGCCGACTTCATCGTGGCCAAGCACCGAAACGGCCCGACCGACACGATCACGGTCGCCGCGCAGTTGCATCTGTCGCGCTTCGTCGACATGGCGATCTAGGCAGCGGCCAGCAGCGAGACTTGCGTGCCGCGAGGCTGGCGAGCAACAGCGGCGGGGTCTGCGCTCGGGGTTGCTGCGGCGAGGCGCTGCGTCTCTCCGTGTTACGCGGACAGCGGCAAGACCGCCGTTCGAACTCCTCGCGTACAGGCCACCCGCGCCCAACTGCGGCCTGGTCGCCGTCGGCTCCCGCGGCACTTCGGCGATGAGAGAACGCCGATCATGCGGGAAGGTGCCGCGGAAGCGGGTCCGTTCCGCTCCTCGTGCGCGGCTTCGGTGCGGTTCCAGCGTGGGACTTGGGTGCGGGTCACCGCCAGGCCGCCGCCCGCCTTTGTTGATCGAAGTTCCACGCTGGTCGCATGGAGCAGCCAGGCGCTGTGGAGGTCCCAGGTACCGCCAGCTGGAGTGCTGCCGGGAGGGCGGATAGCCTGCCGATCGGCAGGCGTTGGTCAATGCCCGCTTTGTGACCGCGGACCGGCTCAGGTGCGGGTCAGGAGGCGGGCCACCTCGGTGTCAGGGACCTGGCGGAAGTCGTCGTAATAGCTGCTGACCGCGCCGAAGTAGTCGGCCGTCAACGGGCAGACGACCTCGTCGGCGACGAGGGCCAGCCGCCGGACCGCAGGAGTCGCGCCGACGGGGACGGCCAGCACCACGCGTGCGGCCGACAGCGCCCTGGCGACCGCGACCGCCGCGCCGGCCGTCGCGCCGGTGGCCAGGCCGTCGTCGATGATGAGGGCGACCCGCCCGGTGAGGTCCAGCGGCTCGCGGCCGATGCGGAAGAGGCGGTCGCGGCGGCGGAGTTCGGCGGTTTCGTGGCGGATGACGGGGGCCATCTCGTGCGGTTCGAGGCGGATCTCCGGGTTGAGGACCTGCACGCCGCCGGGGCCGATCGCGCCGAAGGCGACCTCGGGTGACCACGGCACGCCGAGCTTGCGCACGACCAGGGCGTCGAGCGGGACGCGGAGCCGGCCGGCGACCTCGGCGGCGACGGGCATGCCGCCGCGGACCAGGCCGAGGGCGATGACGTCGGCCCGGTCGGCGTAGCCGGTGAGCCGCGCGGCGAGCGCGGCGCCGGCTTCTTGGCGGTCCCGGAAGGCCATGCTTCCTGTTTACGCCGCTCCGGAGGATGCCGACCAGAGATTGGCAGGTCGATCAACGGGGGCGGCCGTCGGGCGCAGCGCCCACCAGAGGGCGGCGAAGGCGGCTGGGTAGAGCAGGTAGCCGAAGCGGGTCGACGGGATGAGCATGATCGCGGCGGTCAGGCCGACGGTGACGACGAGGGCGGCGGCTCGGGTGTCCTTCGGGGGGCGGCGCACCAGCCAGACGCCGATGGCGAGGCCGGCGGCGACCAGGAGCGACAGGGCGATGGTCCGTCCGGCGTCTGTCGACGCGGCGATGAGCTGGCCCGGCAGCGGCGACTGGGCGGGGCTGGTGACGAGGCCGTGGCCGGCGGGGAAGCGCAGGACGTTCTCGACGAACGCGGACGGGGCCACGGCCAGCGCGGGGAGCATCGCCAGCACGGGCAGCCCGAGCGCGAGGCCGGAGAAGGTCCAGGCGTTACGTCTGCCGGACTGCAAGGCGAGCACTACCAGTACCAACGCCGCAGGAAGAGCGAACAGCTTGAATGCGCCGGCCAGGCCGATGGCGACGCCTGCCGCGGCCCAGCGGTGCCGGGCGGTGAAGGCCATGGCGAGCAGGGACAGGCTGACCACGGGCAGGTCGTCGCCGCCGGTGGTCAGGGTGAGGGCGCAGATCGGCAGGACGGCGACGGACTGGGCGACGAGGACGAGGCCGGGTGGGGCGACGAGCTCGGAGAGCAGTCGCAGGGTCCAGAGCAGCGCGACGACGGTGGCGGCCGCGAACCAGATGCGGGCGTCGGTCCACCAGTGGTTACCGAAGAACGCCCGGGGGAGGCCGAAGATCGACATGCCGGGTTGGTACGGCGAATACCCCAGCAACCGCTCCGACGCGGGGAGTGCGGCGATGTCGGGGCGGTCGAGGTAGGGCGTGCCGGTGTCGAGCAGTCGCCGGCCCATCTGCTCGACGACGAGGACCTCTTCCTGCGCGCGATCGGTGCGGCCGCCGGTGCGCTGCACGGCCTGCGTGACCAGGGGCACGATCGTGACCGCCGCGAAGACGACGAAGGTGAGCAGGAGGCGGCGGAGCACGACGAACGTCACCAGGAACGCCGCAGCGTAGCCCCACCAGGCGATGGCGCCCCAGGCCCGGTGCGGCGGGAGCGTCGACGCGGCGGCGGTGAAAACGGCGAACACCGCCGACAGTCCGTAGAGCACGGCGTCGCTGATCCGGGCGGGGGAGAAGAACGTGGCTATGGCACCCATTCTTGCCCGGGCTCGGCCGGCCCGGCGCGGCGGGCCCGGCGGTTGCGCGGCAGGCGGATCACGGTGTCGGTGTCGTGCAGGGGTGGCGCGAGGCAGCCGGGTTGGCCGTCGTGGCCGCGGCGCAGCGCGGCGAGGAGCCGGTCGGCGGGCATGGCGCGGGCGAAGAGGTGGCCCTGGCCGGCGGGGCAGCCGAGCTCCCAGAGCTGCTGGCGCTGGTCCTCGCGTTCGATGCCTTCGGCGACGACGACCAGGCCGAGGCTGCGGCCGAGGTCGATGGTGGAGCGGACGACGGCGCCGGGGGCGGAGGCGTTCATGGCGGCCACGAAGCTCCGGTCGATCTTGAGCTCGTCGACGGCGACCCGGGCGAGGGTGGCCAGGGACGAGAAGCCGGTGCCGAAGTCGTCGAGGGCGAGCCGGATGCCCTGGTCGCGCAGCGCGGCGAGGACGTCGTCGACGACCTCGAGCTTGCTGAGGGTGATGGACTCGGTGAGTTCGATGACGAGCGAGGAGGACGGCACGCCGCGGGCGGAGAGGCGGCGGGCGACGGCGTCGGGGAACGACGGGTCGAGCAGGCTGCGGGGCGAGACGTTGACGGCCACCGGGATGGCGTGACCCGCGTCGGCCCATTGGGAGACGGCGGTCAGCGCCTGGTCGAGGACGGCGTCGGCGAAGGCGGAGAGCTGGCCGGAGCGTTCGATCGCGGGCAGGAACCGGTCGGGTGCGAGGTCGCCGCGGTCGGGGTGGAGCCAGCGGGTGAGCGCCTCGGCGCCGATGACCTGGCCGGTGGCGAGGTCGACGATCGGTTGGAAGTTGACCACGAACTGGCCCTCGGCGACCGCGCGGGCGAGGTCGCCGCCGAGGGTGAGGGTGCCGATGTCGGCGGTGTCGCGGGCGTGCGCGTAGACGACGACCCGCTGGCCGTCCTGTTTCGCCTGGTACATGGCGACGTCCGCGCGCCGCAGCAGCTCGCCGATGGTGCCGCCGCTGGCCGTCGTGACGCCGCAGCTGGCCTCGACGCTGATGCGCATGTCGTCGAGCTGGATGGGCGGGGCGAGGGCGTCGAGGATCGTGTGGGCGCGCATCTCGGCGAGGGCCGGCGCGCTGAGGTTGGCCAGGATGACCGCGAACTCGTCGCCGCCGAACCGCGCGACCAGGTCACCTTCGCGGACGGCGGCGGACAGCCGCTCGCCGACGGTGATGAGGACCCGGTCGCCCGCGGAGTGGCCGAGGGTGTCGTTGACCTCTTTGAAGTGGTTGAGGTCGATGAGCAGGACGCCGACGATGCCGGTGGCGAGGACCTCGTCGCCGTACTGCTGCAGCTTGCGCCGGTTGGCCAGGCGGGTGAGGGGGTCCTGGGCGGCGGCCCTGGCGTGGCTGTCGGCGAGGCGTTGCGTCTCGGCGAACGTGGCGGCGTTGCGCAGCGCCGTGCACAGCGCGGCGGCGAAGGTGTGCAGCGTGTAGCCCTCGCGCTCGGAGAGTTTGATCGGCGCCCGGAACCGCAGCCGCAGCTCGCCGAGGTCGGCGTCGCCGCGGTAGCTCTCCAGGCCGATCGGGATGACGAATCCGGTCACGGGGGGCGCGTCGTCGGGGTTGCCGTCGTACAGGATGTCGCGGCCGTTGCTGCGCACGAGCCGGGCCTCGTCGGTCGGCGGCCGGATCTGGACCTCGACCTCGTCGGTGGAGAAGAGCTCGGCGGCCTTGCGCACGGCGGCGTGGAGCACGGCGGTCTGGTCGACGGAGTTGAACTCGTCGGTGGCCTCGGCGAGCCGCTGCCAGGCCTCGTTGCCCTGGCGGGCGCGGACCCGGTTGCCGGAGGCGAGGTGGATGCACCACAGCAGCAGCGGCAGGAGCAGCAGGAGCCAGTAGTTGATGTAGTACGCGACGACGGCGGCGACGGCGATGACGAACGCGCCGGCCTGCGCGACGGCGAGGTTGCCCCAGTCTGCGAGCAGGCGCTGCCGGTACGACGTATGGGTGAGCATCGCGAACAGGGCCTTGGACACGAGTTCGTCGACGGCGGTGTATGCGACGGAGGCGATGACGGTGGCGATCAGTGCGCCGCCGAGCGGTCCGATGTCGTGCGGGGCCACCAGGATCGGCTGGAACCCCACGGCGGCCAGCGCGAGCGTCGCGGCGGTGCTGTTGAGCACGTCCTTGCCGACGTTGAAACTGATTTTCACCGGCACGTGCGCCACGTTCAGGAACTGGTCGATGAGTTTGCCCGCGGCGACGGACAGGATGACGAGCGGGGCCGGTAGGAACACCGCTGCCAAGGTGATGACGGCCGATACCGGCGTCCAACCGTGGATCGTCGAGCGGATCCGCATCTGGAGCCGCATGTATCCGCAGCTGAGGACCAGCGCGGTCGGCAGCGGCAGGATGAGAATCAGGCTGCCGTAGCCCCTGACCAGCCACAACGCCGCGATGACGGAGAGGCCCGCACCGACGACGACGGGACCAACGAGACGCCAGAGGCGCCGGTTGGTCGCGTCGTCGGTACCCAGTGGTCTTTGCATCGCGGTCTGTTCATCGTGACCGATGGTTGTGTGCCTCTGTCAAGGCCGAGCTTTTAGAGCCACTCGTGTCCACGCATTTTTGCCCCCTAGGTCGTTTTCGCGGTTACGACCCCCGTTCACCAAGGCATCGATATGTATCGAACTCCTTGGTGTTGAACGGAGCCTAGGGTGCATTTCGCAAGTTGCCCATACCTATTTGTCTGTCGACTCACAGTTTGCGAAGAAAGGCAGAGCTTGTCATATTTTGGTAACGTGAAAGTGACTCTCCGTGCAAGTGAATCGACGCATCTTCCCACTAGCGTGCATGATCAAATGAAAGTCCACCGCACGATCGATAAGGTGATGTCGTGGCACACGAACTGACCCATGTCGACCGGAGCGGCGCGGCCCGGATGGTGGACGTCGCCGGCAAGGAAATCACCTCCCGGCGTGCGGTTGCGGCTGGTTCCGTCCGTACGACCGCCGAAGTAATAGCGTTGCTGCACGACGGTGCGTTACCCAAAGGTGACGCTTTGGCGGTTGCCCGGATCGCCGGAATCATGGGTGCGAAACGCACGCCCGATCTCATCCCGTTATGTCATCCGATCGCCCTTCATGGGGTGACGGTCGACTTGACTCTGAGTAACGAGTCGGTTGACATCGAGGTGGCCACCCACACGGCCGACCGCACCGGCGTCGAAATGGAGGCGCTCACCGCCGTTGCCGCCGCCGGCCTCGCCCTCATCGACATGATCAAGGCGGTCGACCCGGCCGCGTCGCTGGAAGGAGTTCGGGTGCTGCGCAAGGAAGGCGGCAAGACCGGCCTCTGGGAGCGGGCCTCGTGAAGGCCGTCGTGATCGTGGCGTCCAACCGGGCCTCGGCCGGTGTCTACGCCGACACCAGCGGTCCCCTGCTCGTCGCCGGCCTGCGCGAGCTGGGCTGCGACGTCGGCGACCCGGTCGTCGTCCCCGACGGCCCGCCGGTCGAGGAGGCACTGCGCGCCGCGGTCGCCGGCGGCGCCGACGTGATCGTGACCAGCGGCGGCACCGGCGTCACCCCCACCGACGCCACCCCGGAAATGACCCGGCGCGTGCTCGACTACGAGGTCCCCGGCATCGCCGAGGCCATCCGGGCGGCGGGTGCGGCGAAGGTGCCGACCGCCATCCTGTCCCGCGGCCTCAGCGGGGTCTCCGGCCGCACGCTGATCGTCAACCTGCCCGGCTCGAAGGGCGGCGCCAAGGACGGCCTCGTCGTGCTCGGCCCGGTCCTCGCCCACGCCGTCGACCAACTCCGCGGCGGCGACCACTGAGCGCAGTCCCTTGTCTGGCAAGGGCTAGGCTCGACTCGTGACGTTACCGATCGCGTGGGCCGATGCCCGCGAGGCGGTGTTCGAGGCGGGTTCGGCGGTCGCGTCGAGCCCCGTGCCCGTCCCCCTCGTCGAGTCCGACGGCCTGACGCTCGCCGAGCCACTGACCACGCTCACCGCGCTGCCCGCGTTTCCCACCTCGAGCGTCGACGGCTGGGCCGTCCGCGGCCCGGCACCCTGGCAGATCGTCGGCCGGGTCCTCGCCGGCGACCATGCCGAGCCGCTGACCGCCGACGGCACCTGCGTGGAGATCGCCACCGGCGGCATGGTGCCCGAGGGCACCCTGTATGTCGTGCGCACCGAGGACTCCACGGTCGACGGTGACCGGGTCGTCTCCGGCGAGCCCCGCAAGATCCCCGACTGGCGGCTGACCGGGGAGGAGGCCGCCGTCGGCGAGGAGCTCCTGCCCGCCGGCACGCCGATCACGCCCGGCGTCATCGGCTTGGCCGCCGCCTGCGGCTACGACACCCTGCCGTGCCGCCCCAAGCCGCGCAGCGCCCTGCTGATCTTCGGCGACGAGCTGCTGACCACCGGCGTCCCGGGCGACGGGCGGGTCCGCGACGCGCTCGGCCCCTCGCTGCCGTCGTGGCTGCGGCGGGCCGGCACCGACGTCGTGCACCACCGCGCGCCCGTCGCGGACACCCTCGAGGACCATGTCGCCGCGCTCCGGGCCGCCGTCGACGCCGGTGCCCAGCTCATCTGCACGACCGGCGGCACCATGCACGGCCCCGTCGACCACCTGCACCCCGCGCTCGCCGAGCTCGGCGCGACCTACATCGTCAACACCGTCGCCGTCCGGCCCGGCTTCCCGATGCTCGTCGCGCAGCTGCCCGGCGGGCAGTTCGTCGCGGGCCTGCCTGGCAATCCCCAGTCGACCTTCGTTGCGTTGGTTTCGCTGGTACTGCCACTGCTGGCCGGACTGACCGGGCGCGCCCGGCCCGAGCACACGACCGTCAAACTGGGTGCCGACATCGCCGGGCGCGGCGACTACACCCACCTGGCCCTGGTGCGCCGCGATCCGCTGGACGGGATGGCGTATCCGGTGGCCCATGCCGGCTCCTCGATGCTGAGAGGTCTGGCCAACTCGATCGGCTTCGCGATCATCCCGCCCGGAGGGCGGGGACTGGCGGGGACGCCGGCGCAACTCGTACCACTGCCGATTCTGGATGGGGAGCGGGTGTGACCGACCGGATCACGGTCCAGGTGACCGGCGAGGCGATCGACGTGACGGCCCACGAGCTGGCGGTCTCCGACCGGGCGGCGGGCGCCGTGGTGTCCTTCGCGGGCGTGGTGCGCGACCACGACGGCGGGCGCGGCGTCGTGGAGCTCGAATACGAGGGCCACCCCAGCGCCGGCGACGTGCTCGCCGAGATCGCCGCGGAGATCGCCGCCGAGCCGGCCGTGCACGCGCTGGCGGTGTCGCACCGGGTCGGGCGGCTGGAGATCGGCGACGTGGCACTCGCGGCGGCGATCTCGACCTCGCACCGGGCCGACGCGTTCCTGCTCTGCGCGCGGCTCGTCGACGAGGTGAAGGCCAGGCTGCCGGTGTGGAAGCGGCAGGTCTTCACCGACGGCGAAGAGGAATGGGTCAACTGCCCGTAGGTGCTTTCGGCTCCAGGGCGCTATGACAGGCGGCGTCCTGCGCGGGCCGCCATCCGGGCGATCCTCGCGTCACGCTGCGCGGCGTGCAACACGTGCCGGGCTTCCCGTTGCGCCGTGTGTACGGCGTGCTGCGCCTCCCTGCGCGCGGTCCTCGCGGAGTGACCGACGCTGCGGCGGGCGACGCCGGCCGTGTTCCGGGTCCGCCAGGCGAGGCTGGGGCGGCCCTCGTTGTCCAGCGCCGCGAACAGCAGGCCACCGATCAGGCCGAGGTTCTTCAGGAAGTTGATCCGCTGCTGGTTGCGCTGCGCCGGGTCGTCGATCTCCCAGAACGCGTGCCCGGCGAGGGTCGTCGGCACCAGCGAACCGGCCAGCACCAGCGCCGCCGGGGTCGTCGCACGCCCGGTCGCGAGCAGGATCCCGCCCGCGACCTGAGCCGCGCCGTTCACCCGGACCAGGGTCTCCGCGTCGGTCGGCAGGCTCGGGTGCACCGCCTTCAACCTCGGCTCCAGCCGGTCGGTGAGCGGCCGGGCCTTGTCGGCGAGTTTCGCGGGGTCACGGAACGCCGCCCAGCCCTGAATGACGAAGATCGCGGCAAGCATCGAGCGGGCCGCGGTGCGCACGGGTCTCATGGCAGGTTCATACCCAACCACGGAATGTCGTACCCCCTCACTACGCTTCGCAGCATGGCCGAAACTTCGACGGAGACGACGGTCTGGACCACCGACCAGGTCATGGCGCTGGCGCCCGACTCGTCCGCACAGCGGGCGGCCAGGGGCATGGCCGGCGACAGAGCGTGGCTGGAGTCCGGGCTCAGCGCCACCGACGACGTCCCGCCGACGATCTGGGGGCTCTGCCAGGGCAGCGGCAGCACGCCCTATCAGACCGCCGTCGATCTCACCGAGCCCGCGTTCAAGTGCACCTGCCCGAGCCGCAAGTTCCCCTGCAAGCACGCCCTGGGCCTGCTGCTGCGCTGGTCGGCGGGCAGCGTCAACGACGCCACGGCACCCGCCTGGGTCCAGGACTGGCAGGCCTCGCGCGCCGCCCGGCGCTCGGTCCCCGCGCAGACCTCACCGGCCGCACCCGGCGGCGGAGGCGGTGGTGGCGGCCGCGCGGCGCCGGGGGAGAAGGCGCAGGCGCGCCGGGCCGACCGGATCTCCGCCGGGCTCGACGAGCTCGACCGCTGGCTCGCCGACCAGGCCCGGGCCGGGCTCGCGAGCGTCGCCAAGAGCGGCTATGCGCACTGGGACACGATGGCAGCCCGGCTGGTCGACGCCCAGGCGGCCGGTGCGGCCGGCATCCTGCGCCGCACCTCCGCGGTCACCGGCTCCCCCGAGCGGCTCCTCGGCGAGCTCGCCCGGCTCCACCTGCTCGTCGGCGGCTATCGGCGGATGGCCGACCTGCCCGAGGACCTCGCCGCGAGCGTCCGCATGCGGGTCGGCCTGCCGATCGCCACCGAGACCGTTCTGGCCGGACCCGCCCTGCGCGACCGCTGGCAGGTCCACGGCGTCCGCGACGAGATCGAGGACCAGCTCACCGTCCGCCGCGCCTGGCTGCGCGGCGCCGAGACGCTGCGGCCCGTGCTCGTGCTGTCGTTCGCCGTCGCCGGGCAGTCCCTGCCGATCGACCTGCTCCCCGGCACGCAGATCGACGCCGACATCTGCCTCTATCCCGGCGGGCAACCGGCCCGGGCCCTCATCGCGAAGCGGCACGGGCCACCGACCCGCATGCCCGCCGTCGCGGGCGCCACCGGCATCGAGGCCAACCTGCGCGCCCACGCCGCCGCCCTCGCCGAGGACCCCTGGCTGGACTATTGGCCGATGACCGTCGACGCGGTCTGCCCCACCCGCGACGGCGGCACCTGGCACCTGGTCGACCCCGACGGCCTCGCCCTCCCCCTCGACCCCGCCGCCGGCGACCCGTGGCGCCTGCTCGCCATCACCGGCGGCCGCCCGACCACCGTCACCGGCGAATGGTCCGCAGGCGGCCTGCGCCCCCTCGGCGCCTGGTCCGAAGGCCGGCTGGTGCGCCTGTGAGCGGCGCGGAGCGTGGTGAAGGCGGGCGGATGCGGGCGTCCGTCAGGTTGTCCGCGGCGGAGGTGACGGCGTGAGCGGGTTGCCGGAATGGGGCGACGTCCTGGCGACGGCCCTGGTCGGGACGCAGCGGCGGCACCTCCCGGCCGGTGACGGCGACCCTGCCGAGGTGCTGCTCGACGCGGCGGCCGCGCTGACGATGTATCGACGCGCGGGCGTGGCACCCCGGCACGGCGTCCCCGTGCCGGTCCCCGCGCCCGACGACTCCGGCATCCCGCTGGTGCCATGGCCGGCCTCGGCCCGCGCCGCGGACCTGCTCGCGGTGGACGCCGCAGGCTATGGCTCCAGCAACGCGACCCCGGTGCGCGACGCCGACGGGCGGCTGGAGCTGCTCGCGGAGTGGCTGGGCGCGGTCGGGCCGCGGCGGGTGCCGGGCGAGCTGCTTCCCGCGCTGCTGGAGGTCGGCCGCCGGCACCGGATCCTGCGGACCCTGATCGCCGCGGCGGGCGGTCCGCGGGCGGAGTGGCTGGCGGCCCAGCGACCCGACTGGGGCTATCTGGTCACCGCGGCCGTCGACGGTCCCGCCGACGACGGCAGCGCCTGGGAGCTGGGGTCGATCGGGCGGCGGGTGGGGTTCCTGACCGCGCTGCGCCGCCGGGATCCCGACGCCGCCCGCGACCTGCTGCGCGCCGCCTGGCCCACCGAGACGCCCGACGACCGGGCCGCGCTGCTGGGCGCCCTGGCCACCGGCCTGTCCGGCGCCGACGAGGCGGTTCTGGAGACCGCGCTCGACGACCGGCGCAAGGAGGTGCGGGCCGCCGCGGTCGAGCTGCTCGCGCTGCTGCCCGACAGCGCCTATGCGCAGCGGATGGCCGAGCGCTCGACGGCCTGCGTCCGGGTCAGCGGCGGGCGGATCATGGTCGTGCCACCCGCCGCGTGCGACAAGGCGATGCGCCGCGACGGGATCACGCCGCGACCGCCGGTCGGCGTCGGCGAGCGGGCCTGGTGGCTGGAGGAGCTGCTCACCCGGACCCCGCTGCGGGTGTGGGGCGAGCCGGATGCGTTCCTGCGCCTGCCCGTCACCGACGAGTGGGCCGCGGTCCTGCGGCGCGGGCTGGCCCGGGCCGCGGCCGGCCAGCGCGACGCACCGTGGGCGACCGCGCTGACCGGCCAGCTGACCGAAGAGGTCGCGGCCGGTGGACGGCCCGACGACCGGCTGCTGCTCGAGGCGCTGTATGACGCGTTGCCGTCCGACGCGCTGTCGGCGATCGCGGTCGAGGTCCTGCGCCGCGGCCTCGCCGGCGCGGCCGCGGTCGGCGTCGAGCACGTGCTGGAGCTGTGCCCGCGGCCGTGGCCGCCGGCACTCGTCGAGGCGGTGTTCGCCGCGCTCGACGACCTCGGCGGCCGCCGCTCGGCAGGATGGCGGCTCGCCGGGCTGTGCGAGCTGGCCGCGCTGCGACTGCCCACCGAAGCCACGGACCGGGCCGTCAAGCTCGCCACCGGGCTGGCGTCCGATGACCCGATGTCCTCCATCGTCGGCCGTTTCGCCGACACCCTCCGGTTCCGACAAGACATGCTCGAGGAGCTCGCGTGACCAGCACAGTCGAAGCGCAGGCAGTCCAGCGGCGGCACGCCGAGGACGAGTTCGCCGCCGAGCTGGCCGCACTGGCCGCAGGAGACGACCGCCCGCGGCCGCCGGGGTGGCTGCTGTCCCCCACGGCCGTGGTGACCTATCTGCTCGGCGGCGCCGCCGCGGACGGCACCGTGATCATCCCGAAGTATGTCGGGTCGCGCCGGCTGATGGAGGTCGCGGTCGCGACCCTCGCCACCGACCGGGCGCTGCTGCTGCTCGGCGTGCCCGGCACCGCCAAGACCTGGGTGAGCGAGCACCTCGCGGCGGCCGTCAGCGGAGATTCGACGCTGCTGGTCCAGGGCACCGCCGGCACCCCTGAAGAGGCGATCCGGTATGGCTGGAACTATGCCCGCCTGCTGTCCGAGGGGCCCAGCCGGGCCGCGCTCGTGCCCAGCCCGGTGCTGCGCGCCATGGCCGAGGGCAGGATCGCGCGGATCGAGGAGCTGACCCGGGTCCCGTCCGACGTGCAGGACAGCCTGATCACGGTGCTGTCGGAGAAGACCCTGCCGGTGCCCGAGCTCGGCGAGGAGGTGCAGGCCCGCAAGGGGTTCAACGTGATCGCCACCGCCAACAACCGCGACCGCGGCGTCAACGAGCTGTCCTCCGCCCTGCGTCGCCGGTTCAACACCGTGGTCCTGCCCGTGCCCGCCGGCGTCGAGGAGGAGGTCGACATCGTGTCGCGCCGGGTCACCGCCCTCGGCAAGGCCCTCGAGCTGCCCGAGCTGCCGCCCGCCGTCGATGAGATCCGCCGGGTCGTGACCGTGTTCCGGGAGCTGCGCAACGGCGCCACCGAGGACGGGCGCACCAAGCTGAAGTCACCCAGCGGCACCCTCTCGACCGCCGAGGCGATCTCCGTGGTCACCAACGGCCTCGCGCTCGCCGCACACTTCGGCGACGGGGTGCTGCGCGCCGGCGACGTCGCGGCCGGCATCCTCGGCGCGGTCGTCAAGGACCCGGTCTCCGACCAGGTCGTGTGGCAGGAATACCTGGAGACCGTGATCAGAGAGCGCGAAGGCTGGCGCGACTTCTACCGGGCGGCCCGTCGCGGTGAATGATCCGCTGCTGCTCGGCGTGCGCCACCACGGCCCGGGGTCGGCGCGAGCGGTGCGCCGCGCCCTCGCCGCGTTCCAGCCCGACGTGATCCTCATCGAGGGCCCCCCGGAGGCCGACCCGCTGGTGCCGTTCGCCGGCGACGAGGACATGCGCGCGCCGGTGGCGCTGCTGGCATACCCGGCCGACAACCCGGACCCGAAGCTGCGGGCGTCGTTCTGGCCGTTCGCCGAGTTCTCCCCCGAGTGGCAGGCGATCCGGTGGGCGGTCGCGTGCGACATCCCGGTCCGCTTCATCGACCTGCCCGCGGCGGTCCGGCTCGCCTCCGGCACCCCTGCCGCGCCGACCCCCGCCGACGACACGGTCCGCATCGACCCGATCGGCGCCCTGGCCGAGGCAGCCGGCTATGACGACCCCGAGCGCTGGTGGGAAGACGTCGTCGAACACCGCCGCGACCTGCCGCCGACGCCTTCCAGGCAACCCACCGCGGCCCGCGGCCCCGATGCCATCGTCGGTGAGGCCCGGGGTGGAGCCCCTTCCGCGGGAAACCCGACGACCGGGAGCGGCGCCGCAGGAAACTCCGCGGGCGGAGACAGCGCTGCGGGCAGGGACAGCGCCACAGGCGGCGAGGGCGCCGCGGCCGGCACCAGCGGCAGCAGCGGCGCGGGCGGCGAGGGCGCGGCGGCCGGCACGACGGGCGGCGCTGCGGGGATCACCGCTGCAGAACGCGCCACGGCGCAGGGCACCCCCGCCGGAAGCAGCGCCGGGGGCGGGGACAGCGCCGCAGGCGGGGAGGGCGCTGCGGCCGGCACGACGGGCGGCGCTGCGGGGATCACCGCCGCAGAACGCGCCACGGCACAGGGCACCACCACCGGAAGTAGCGCCGCGGGCGAGAGCAGTGCCGCGGGCGGGAGCAGCGTCGCGGGCGGGGAGGGCGTCGCGGGCGGGGAGGGCGCTGCGGGCGGGGAGGGCGCTGCGGCCGGCACGACGGGCGGCGCTGCGGGGATCACTGCCGCAGAACGCACCACGGCACAGGGCACCACCACCGGGAGCAGCGCCGCCGGAAGCAGCGCCGCGGGCGGGAGCAGCGCAGCCGCCGGGAGCAGTGCCGCGGATGGCGCGACGGCGGAAGGTGTCACCGTCGGGAGCCGCACCGTCGATGGACTGGGTGGGGCGGGGTCGCTGTTCGCCGTCGAGCCTGACATCGACGAGGAACGGCTGGCCGCGGCGGTCGCGCCCTTCGCGGCGATCGCGGAGGCGATGACCGTCGTCAGGGCGCACACGCCGGCGCCGCCCGAGGCTGAGCGGATCGATGAGGAGCGGCGCGAGGCGTACATGCGGCAGGCGCTGCGGGCGGCGACGAAGGAGTTCGACCGGGTCGCCGTCGTGTGTGGGGCGTGGCACGTGCCGGCGTTGACCGCGCCGTTACCCAGCGCGTCCTCCGACGCCGCAGTGCTCAAGGGGCTGCCGAAGGTCAAGGTCGCGATGACCTGGGTGCCGTGGACGCACGCGCGGTTGGCGTCGTGGCAGGGGTATGGCGCGGGGGTTCGGTCGCCGGGCTGGTATCACCACCTGTTCACCGCCGTTGACGAGCACGTCGTGGCGCGGTGGCTGGTGCGGGCCGCGGGCGTGCTGCGCAAGGACGGCGTGCCGGTGTCCAGCGCGCACGTCATCGAGGCGACCCGGCTCGCCGAGGCGCTCGCGACGATGCGTGGGCGGCCGCTCGCCGGGCTCGCCGAGGTCACCGACGCCGCGCACGCGGTGCTCTGCGACGGCGACGACCTGCGGCTCAGTTTGATCAACCGGCGGCTGGTGGTCGGTGACCGGCTCGGGCGGGTGCCGGACCGGACGCCCGGGGTGCCGATCGCACGGGACGTGGCCAGCAGCCAGCGCCGGCTGCGGCTCCAGCCGGCGGTGAGCAGCCGCGAGATCGACCTCGACCTGCGTCGCGACCTGGACCTGCAGCGCAGCCAGCTGCTGCACCGGCTGCGGCTGCTGGGCGTGGACTGGGGGCAGGTCCTGGCCAACCGGAAGGGCCGCGGCACGTTCTGGGAGTCATGGCAGATTGCGTGGCAGCCGGAGTTCGCCGTCGACCTGGTCGAGGCCGGCGCGTATGGGACCACGGTCCGGGAGGCGGCGACCGCTCGGGTCGCGGAGCAGGCCGCCGAGGCCGAGACCCTCGCCGACGTGACGGCGCTGGTCGAGCGGTGCCTGCTGGCGGACCTGCCGGACGCGCTGCCGGGCGTGCTCGACGCACTCGACGAGCGGATGGCGCTCGACGCCGACGTGGCGCACCTGATGGACGCGCTGCCGGCGCTCGCCCGGACGCTGCGGTACGGCGACGTGCGCGGCACGGACCTGTCGGCGCTGCGGTCGGTGACCCACGGCATGATCACCCGGGTCTGCGTGGGTCTGCCGGCGGCGGTCGGCGGGCTCGACGACGCGGCGGCCGCAGTGATGCGCGATCGCATCGATGGCGTACAGGGTGCGCTGGCGTTGATCGACGACGCCGACGCCAACCAACGGTGGCAGGCGCTGCTCGGTGGCCTGTCCACCCGGGACGACCTGCACGGGCTGCTCACCGGGCGGATGAGCCGGCTGCTGCTCGACGCGGGCACCGTCGACGCCGACGAGATCGGCGCAAGGATGGCGCTGGTGCTGACGGTCGGCGTACCGGTGGCCAAGGCCGCCGCGTGGATCGAGGGATTCCTCGCCGGCGACGGGCTGCTGCTGGTCCACGACGAACGACTATTGGCGCTGGTCGACGCCTGGCTGACCGGCATTCCGGCGGACGGGTTCGTCGAGGTGCTGCCGCTGCTGCGCCGGACGTTCAGTGGATACCCCGCGCCGCAACGGCGCATGATCGGCGAGCGGGCCGCGCACATCGGCACCGGTGGGCGTCCGCGCGCCGGCGAGCACGACGACCAGGTCGACCCGGACCGCGGCGCGCTGCTGCTCCCGGTCGTGGCCCGGCTGCTGGGCAAGGAGCCGCACGATGTCTGATGACGAAGAGAGCCACGACGACCAGCACGACGAGCGGCTCCGCCGGTGGCGGCTCGCGCTGGGCGGCGCGTCCGGCGGTGAGGGCACCGGCTACGGGCTCACCGGCGCCGACGTGTCGATCGACGCGGCCCTCGGCGCCCTGTACGACGGCGGCGAAGGCACCGGCAGCCAGCGCGGTGCGGGCCTCGGCGCGTCGGCGCCGAGGGTCGCCCGCTGGCTCGGCGACATCCGGCAGTACTTCCCGTCGACGGTCGTGCAGGTCATGCAGGCGGACGCGATCGAGCGGCTCGACCTGACCCGGCTCCTACTCGAGCCGGAGATGCTGGACGCCGTCGAACCCGACGTGAACCTCGTCGGGACGCTGCTGTCGCTCAACCGGGTCATGCCCGACAAGAGCAAGCGGGCCGCGCGCAAGGTCGTCGCGAAGGTGGTCGCCGATTTGGAGCGACGGATCGCGCAGCCGACCAGGACCGCGCTGGCCGGGGCGCTCAACCGGGCCGCCAGGATCAACCGGCCACGCCACCATGACATCGACTGGAACCGGACCATCCGGGCGAATCTCAAGCACTACCAGGCCGAGCACCGCACGATCGTGCCGGAGCGGCTGATCGGCTACGGGCGCCGGGCCCAGTCGGTGCAGCGCGACGTCGTGCTGTGCGTCGACCAGTCCGGCTCGATGGCGGCCTCCGTCGTCTACTCGGGGGTGTTCGCCGCGGTCCTCGCCTCAATGCGGTCGCTGAAGACGTCGCTCGTGGTGTTCGACACCGCCGTGGTCGACCTGACCGACCAGCTCGCGGACCCGGTCGACGTGCTGTTCGGCACCCAGCTCGGCGGCGGCACGGACATCAACCGCGCCATCGCGTATGGCCAGCAGCTCATCACCCGCCCCCAAGACACGATCTTCGTGCTGATCAGCGACCTGTACGAGGGCGGCGTGCGCGAGGAGATGCTCCGGCGGGTCGCCGCGATGACCGCCGCCGGCGTGCAGGTGATCGCGTTGCTGGCGCTGTCGGACGAGGGGGCGCCGGACTACGACCACGAGAACGCGGCGGCGCTCGCGGCGCTGGGCGTGCCGGCGTTCGCCTGCACACCCGACGTCTTCCCGGACCTGATGGCCGCCGCCATCGAGCGCAGAGACCTGCGCGGCATCATCGAACAGGCAAAGAGCTAGAAAGAGCTAGTCAGAGGGCTGCGAGCGGATGTACCGGGCGAAGTGCGGCACCGTGAAGGCGACCGTGCCGCGCTCGCCGGAGTAGATGAGCCCCTTCTTGATGAGGGCGTCGCGGGCAGGGGAGAGGCTCGCCGGGCGCCGGCCCAGGCTGCGGGCGATCTCCGCGGTCGGCACGGCCTCGGACACGTCGACCGCGGGCAGGAGGGTCGCCATCGAGCGCATGTACTCGCGTTCCGCGGGTGTGGCCCGCTCGTAGCGGGAGCCGAAGAAGCCGACGGCCAGCTCCGCCTCGGCCTCGGGCGCCGCCACCCGCACGTCCGCCGCGGTGATCGGCGAGTGCGGCGCGTGGTCCCAGGTCGCCTTGCCGTAGGCCTGCACGAAGTACGGGTAACCGCCCGAAGCCTCGTAGAGCGCGTCGAGCGCCTTCGACTCGTATTCGACCTCCTCCCGCATCGCGGGTGCGGTGAGGGCGAGGTCGGCGGCGATCCGGTCGAGCCGGTCGATGCGCTGGTAGCGGAAGAGCCGCTCGGAGTAGGACTTCGACGCGGTGAGCAGCGCCGGCAGGTGCGGCAGCCCGGCGCCGACCACGATCAGCGGCGCACCCGTCTGCGACAGCTCGTGGCACGCCGCGCACAGCGCCGAGATGTCGTCGGCGGAGAGGTCCTGCATCTCGTCGATGAAGATCGCGACGCCGGTGCCGACGTCGGTGGCGACGCTCGCGGCATCGGTGAACAGCTCGACGAGGTCGATCTCGATGTCGCCGGAGTCGGCGCGGCCCGTGGTCGCCGGCACGTCGATCCCGGGCTGCCACCGGTCGCGGAGCTTCCCCGGCGGCTTGTTGGGATCTTCCCGGACCGCGAACGCCTTCAGCACCCCGAGGAACTCGTCGATCCGGTCCGGCGCCCGGTGGTGCGGAGCGAGCTCGCGGATCGCCATGTGCAACGCCGCGGACAGCGGCCGGCGCAGCGACTGGTCGGGCCGCGCCTCGATCTTGCCGGTGCCCCACAACCGTGAGATCGCCTGCGAGCGCAGCGTGTTGAGCAGCACGGTCTTGCCGACGCCGCGCAGGCCGGTGAGCATCAGCGAGCGCTCGGGCCGCCCGCGGGCGACGCGCTCGAGGACGACCTCAAAGGCCTGCAGCTCACGGTCACGGCCGGCCAGCTCGGGGGGGCGCTGCCCAGCTCCGGGCGCATACGGGTTGCGAACGGGATCCACGAATCGCACCGTATCGGCGTCTCTAGCCAAAACGCTAGAACCGCATAGAACATCCTTGTGGCGTGTCGTGCCTTATCTAGGGCAGTCTAGGGCGCACGCAAGAAAGGCTTAGATCGGTGCATCAAGTCCACCGTCTGCCAGGCTCGAACTAATGTACTACAGGCCTCAGGGGCGCCGCGCAAGGGGGGTCAAACAAATGTTCGAGTCGCCTCTAGTTGCAAACGAGCGTGGACCACGGAGGTTCTCCTCCGTGGTCCACGAAACGTGGGTCGTCTACGCCAGGCGAACTAGTTCCTCAGCTTGAGGCACAGCACGAAGTCCTCGCTGTCCACGGTGCTGTCGTAGAAGTAGTCATGCGTGTAGCCGGCGGTGTCCTTGCACTTGGTCACGTCCTTGGTCGCGGGGATGCGCTTCAGGACCTCGAACGTCGCCGGCGCGCAGGCCGTCTTCACCATCCGGGGCTGCTGTGCGGTGCCCTGGTTGGTGAGGCACTCGCCGACCTTCACCGTCTTGGCGTCACCGGGCTGCACGCCGGTCGCCGACGACGGGGCACCACTCGGCGCGGCGCTGCCGGAGGACTTCCCTGAAGTGCTCACCTTCGGCGTCGGTGCGGACGTCGAGGGGGTGGTCTTGTTGTCCTTCAGGACATACCAGGTGCCGACGCCGCCGAGACTGCACAGCACCAGCACGATGATGACGACGATCGCCACCGTGCCGCCGGAGCCCTTCCGGCGCGGCGGTGCGGCCGGCGGACCCCACTGGTCGCCGCCCTGGCCGGGCCCGGGTGGCTGGCCATAAGCAGGCTGCTGATAGGTGCCGGTCTGCCCGTAGTTGCCCCCATAAGGACCACCCGACTGCGGTTGCTGACCCCACTGCGGTGGCTGACCGTAAGGATCCGGCTGCTGGCCATAGGGATCAGGCTGCTGCCCATACGATCCCGGCGGCGGACCGTACGGGTCCGGCTGACCATAGGGATCTTGCTGGCCACCGCCGCCCTGCCAGGGGTCCTGCGGTTGGCCCTGGTACGGGCCCGGCGGTCCGTAACCCGACATGTGATCCTCCTGCTCCGCGAAGCTCCAGGCAGCCTAGTTGCGTCAATGCAGCTACGGTAGCGCCACCCCCCGACACTTCCACCTCACGGATTTGCGACAGGTCGGGGTTCAGATAAGGCGGAGCTGCCGATCCTTGGGCTTGCGGGGCGCCGCGGGACCCCGCCGCTCCAACAGTCCGGGGTCGATCGACGACAGGAACGGCGTCGGCGCCATGTCCCGCTCCGAACCGTGCCGGAAGCGCGTCCGGCTGTGCGAAAGGAAGAGCCGGTCCTGCGCCCGGGTCAGCCCGACGAAGAACAACCGGCGCTCCTCCGCGACGTCGTCCTCGGAGCGGCCCTGCGAGCCTGGCATCCGCAACGGCAGCAGCCCGTCCTCGCAGCCGACCAGGAACACGACCGGAAACTCGAGCCCCTTCGAGGCGTGCAGGGTCAGCAGCGTCACCCGGTCCGCGCGCCGGTCCCAGCCGTCGACCTCGGCGCCGGTGGCGAGGGCGCCCAGGAACTCGTCCAGGTCGCTGCCGGCCCGCAACGCCGGTGGCGTCATCAGCTCGACCGCGGTCCACACGTCGGCCTCGGTCAGTCCGATCACGTCGGTGTCGAGCTGCCCGCAGCGCCCCGCGACGACCTGCCCGGCCAGCCGCACCCGGGCCGCTATCGACCCGCCGAGCCCGGTCGCGAACCGCAGCTCGCGGGCGATGGCGGCGACGCCGGGGCGGTCCAGCAGCCGGTCGTGCGAGCGCTTCTGCACCGGCACGCCCGCCCGCGACAGGGCGTCGACGATCGGTGCGGCCTGCGAGTCGGTGCGATACAGCACGGCGATGTCCGAGAACGACATCGCGCCGACCGTGGCCCGCGAGTCGACCCGGTTGTCGTGCGAGCGGTGCGACAGGCCGCCGACCAGCTCGTCGACGGTGCGCACCACGAAGTCCGCCTCGTCGGCGACCGACATGGCCGGATACAGCCCGACCATCGGCGCTTCCAGGTCCAGCCGCGCGGGATCGAGACGTCGCCCCGGCACCAGGGTCGTCGGCGCGATCGCCTGCACCGCCGCGGCGAGGATCGGCGCCGACGAACGGTAGTTGCGGGTGAGGCGCACGACCCGCGCGTCGACGTCCGGCGTGGTGAAGTCGCTGGAGAAGCGCAGGAAGAACGAGACCTCGGCGCCGCGGAAGGAGTAGATCGCCTGGTCGGGATCGCCGATCGCGCACAGGTTGCCGCCGGGCGGGCACAGCAGCCGCAGCAGGTCGTACTGCACCGGGTCGACGTCCTGGTACTCGTCGACGAAGATCCACTGCCAGCGGTCCCGGTACCGCTCGACCAGCGCCGGCGACTCGGTGAGCAGCTGCACGCTCAGCGTGAGCAGCTCGTCGAGCGACACCATGTCCCGCGCCCGCAACGCCTTGGCCAGGGCCTCGGCGGTCGACGGCTCCATCGCGGCGAGCGCCCGACGGGCCTCCCGCTCCGACAACGGATCCAGGGCGGCCAGCAGGTCGGCCTCCTCCGCGATGCGGAACTTCGGGGTCAACCCGACCGCGGCGGCGTTCTCCCGCAGGATCGACAGCCCCAACGCGTGGAACGTCGACACCGTCACCGCCTCGGTCACCGGACCGAGCAGGCCCTCCAGCCGCTCCCGCAGCTCCTCCGCGGCCCGCCGGGTGAACGTGATCGCCAGGCACTCCTCCGGATACACGTCCAGCTCGGCGCACAGGTAAGCGATGCGGTGCGTGAGCGTCCGCGTCTTGCCGGTGCCCGGGCCGGCCACGATCAGCAGCGGGCCGCCCGGCGCGGACGCCGCCACCCGCTGCAGCGCGTCGAGCCGGTCGAGCAGGCCCGTGCCGACCTCCTCCATCCCGGCCAGCATCGGCTCGAGCGGCTCGTGCGGCGACACCGGTGAGGAGATCGGGGGCGGCGACTCCTGGACCGGGGTGGGCCGGCGGCGTTTCACGGCGGGCTTGGGAGCCGACTCGGCTTTGCGCTGTTTGGGCAGTGCCGGCATCGGTACGTCGAACAGCACGTCCTCCTGCACGCCACGGGATCGCAGCTCCTCGGGTGCGAACAGCTTGATCACCCCGTACTCACCGTCGAAGCCCGGCGTGCGGCTCACCTCGCCCCTGCGCAACCTGGCGATGCCCTCGCCGAGCAGCTCCCCGCCGGCGCGGCTGATCGCGTCGACCGGCACCTCGCGCAGGATCGCAAGCTCCGAGCCCAGCTCCGCGACCAGGGCGGTCAGGGCGGCGTCGACGGTCTTGGACTTCGCGCCGACGCCGTGGATCTCGCCGAGGATCTCGTGCAGCTGGATCAGGTGGGTGACCTGGGGTGCGCCCGGCGGCACGTAGCCGTCGGGCCGGTCGGCGAGCTCCTCGACCCGGTGCAGCACCCCCACGGTGAGCGCCTTGCCGCAGACCGGGCAGAGGCCCTCGGCCTCGCGGGTCTGCGCCGGGAGCCAGTTCACGTCGCAGGCGCGGTGCCCGTCGCCGTGATACTTGCCCTCCTCGGGGAAGAACTCGATCGTGCCGGCCAGGCCGTCGCCGGTGCGCAGCGCGTCGCGGACCTTGAAGTAGTCCAGCTCGCTGGTCAGCAGGGTCGCCTCGCGGGCCAGCGCCGGCGGCGAGTGCGCGTCGGAGTTGGACACCAGCCGGTAGCGGTCCAGCGACGACACCCGCCAGTTCATCGCCGGGTCGGACGACAGCCCGGTCTCGACCGCGAAGATGTGCTCCGCCAGGTCCGCGTAGCAGTCGGCGATCGCGTCGAAGCCCGACTTGGAGCCCAGCGCGGAGAACCACGGCGTCCAGATGTGCGCCGGCACCAGGAACCCGTCGGGGCTGGCCTCCAGCGTGATCTCGAGCAGGTCGCGCGAGTCGAGGCCGAGGATCGGCCGGCCGTCGGAGCCGAGGTTGCCGATCCGCCCGAGCGCGGTGTTGAAGCGGGCGGCCGCCTCGAAGTCCGGCTGGTAGATCAGGTGGTGGACCTTGCGGGTCCGGTCGTCGCGCTTGTAGATCGTGGAGATCTCGACCGACAGCATGAACCGGACCGGCGAACCGTCGGCGCCGTCGGACAGGCGCCCCGGCAGGCGGCGCAGGATGTCCGCCTCGCGGTCGGGGTGGAGGCGGAACAGGCCCGGCTCCGCCGGCACGAGCGCCTCACGCAGGTGGTCATGCCAGGCCGGGTGGGTGAAGTCGCCGGTGCCGAGCAGCGTGATGCCCTTGCGCCGGGCCCACCAGGTGAGCGTCTCGATGCTGAGGTCGCGACTGCACGCCCGGGAGTATTTCGAGTGGATGTGCAGATCGGCCACGAACGAGTGGTCGGAGACGTTCGAAGGCACGCCGCATCCTGTCACACGCCCACCGTCCGGCGCCCGCTACGCGCCGTGCAGCTCAACGATCGAGATGTCCGGCGGCGCCCCGAAGCGCACCGGCGGACCCCAGAACCCGGCGCCCCGCGTCACGTAGACCTGGGTGCCGTCGACGGTGCCGAGACCGGCCACGACCGGCGCCTCCAGGCCGACCAGCAGGTTGAACGGCACCATCTGACCGCCGTGGGTGTGTCCGGACAGCTGCAGGTCGACGCCGTGCTTCGCCGCGTCGTGCGCCTGGACCGGCTGGTGCGCGAGCAGCACGACCGGTCGCGAGGCGTCGCGGCCGTCGAGCGCCTTGGCGAAGTCTGGCCCGTCGCCGACGTCCTCGCCGGTGACGTCGTTGACGCCGGCGAGGTCGATGCCCTGGATGTCGAGCCGCTCGTTGCGCAGCACCCGGACACCGAGCGAGTTGACCTCGTCGATCCACTCCTTGTAGCCGGAGAAATACTCGTGGTTGCCGGTGACGAAGAAGCTGCCGTGCCGCGCCTTCAGGTCCTGCAGCGGCTCGGCGGCCGGCCCGAGCTCCGCGACCGAGCCGTCGACCAGGTCACCGACGATCGCGACCAGGTCGGCGTCGACCGAGTTGATGATCCGGACGATCCGCTCGGTGTGTGACCGGCCCAGCAGCGGCCCGAGGTGGATGTCGGACACCAGCGCGATCTTGAACCCGGCCATGCTCGCCGGGAGCTTCGCCAGGCGGATCGGGACGCGCTTCAGCACCGGCGCGCTCTTCGCCTGCCAGGTGCCGATGCCGACGGCCGCCACGGACAGGACCCCGGCCGTCGCCGCCAGCGACCGCCCGAGCAGCAGCCGGCGGGAAGGGTCGAACCGCCCCTCCACCGCCGCCGGCAGCGCCTCCGCCGAGGACCGCGCCGGCTCGAGGCCCGTCGCGTCGTCCACAGGCCCGCCCGGCCCGTCCACAACCCCTTGCACAGGTCGGGCCGCACTGTCCACAGGCAAAGCACTGCTGTCCACAGAGTTATCCACAGGCTGCGGCGTCCTCCGGAGGGTCCACCCGCGCAGCGCCAGCCGCGGCAGCTCCAGCACCGCCAGCGTCACCAGCAGGTAGAACATCAGGGCCAGCCACAGGAACCCCGGCCACGCCAGCACTGGCTGCTGCTTCAGCGGCAGCACCCGCGACCCGACCAGCGTTACCGGGATCAGCACCCCGAGCAGCACCACGACCAGCGTCCCCACCCGCCGGCCGCGCCGCGTGGTGACGACGTCCTTGACCAGCCGCTTCCACAGATACCAGTGGATGGCGCCGATGACGAGCAGCACGACGACCAGGAAAAGCGCAATGAACACGTGCTCAGCCGCCCGCGAATGGTGGAAGGACGTCGACCGTCGCCGTCTCCGGCAGCGCCGCGTCGCGGTCGCGCCAGGACGTGCCGTCGACCAGGAACGAGCAGGCCGTGAGCACCGAGGCCAGCTTCGGCCTCGCCGCCGTCACGGCGGCCGCGAGCTCACCGAGCGTCGCCGCCTCGATCTTCTCCTCGGGCACGCCGGCGGCCGCGCGGGCCCCGGCGAAATAGCGCACGAGCAGCACCGCGGTCATCCCCCGATCGCCGACATGGGACGGGCAGGCTGCAGGAACTTCGGGTCGTCGATGCCGTGCCCGGCCGGCTTCGCCCACATCGCCTTGCGCCACAGGTCGGCCAGCTCGCCGTCCGTGGCCCCGGCCCGCAACGCGCTGCGCAGGTCGGTCTCCTCCTGGCTGAACAGGCACGAGCGCACCGACCCGTCGGCGGTCAGCCGGGTGCGGTCACAAGCGCCGCAGAACGGCTGCGACACGCTCGCGATCACGCCCACCCTGGCGGGCCCGCCGCCGATGCTCTCATGCCCCTCGACCAGCCAGGTCTCGGCGGGCGCACCCCCGCGCAGCGCCGGATCGGGCCGCAGATCGAACGCCTCGCGCAACCGGCCGAGGATCTCCTCGCCGGTCACCATCTCCTCGCGGCGCCAGGTGTGTCCGGCGTCCAGCGGCATCTGCTCGATGAACCGCAGCTCATAACCGTGCTCGAGGGCGAACCGCAGCAGCGGCACCGCCTCGTCGTCGTTGACCCCGCGCAGCAGCACCGCATTCATCTTCACCGGCACCAGGCCTGCCTCGGCGGACGCGGCGAGCCCGGCGAGGACGTCGGCGTGCCGGTCGCGCCGGGTCAGCGCCTGGAACCTGGCCGGGTCGACGGTGTCCAGCGAGACGTTGACCCGGTCGAGCCCCGCCTCGGCGAGCGTCCCGGCGAGCCGGGCCAGGCCGACGCCGTTGGTCGTCAGCATCGTGCTCGGCCGCGGCTCCAGCGCGGCGACGGCCCGCACGATCCCCGGCAGTCCCCGGCGCAGCAGCGGCTCACCGCCGGTGAAGCGGACCTCGGTCACACCCAGCTGGGTGACCGCCACCCCGATCAGCCGGACGACCTCGTCGTCGGTGAGCAGCGTCGGGCTGGGCAGCCAGTCGAGCCCCTCGGCGGGCATGCAATAGGTGCAGCGCAGGTTGCACCGGTCGGTCAGCGAGACCCGCAGGTCGGTCGCCACCCGGCCATGGCGGTCGGTAAGACCGGCACCCGGTGGCTCCGAAAGCGTCATGACCGAAACGGTACCCCAGCGGTATGACAGTTCAGAGGGCTCGCAGTGTGGAGCGGACCGACTCCCGGTATGCGGCGCCGAACAGCGCCGTGTGCACCAGCAGGAGGTAGAGCCGGTGCAGCGGCACCCGGTCCCGCCAGCCGTCGGCGAGCGGCCAGGCCTCGCCGTATGCGGCCAGGAACCGGTCATAGTGCGGCGCGCCGCCCCACAGGCCGAGCAGCGCCAGGTCGGTCTCGCGGTGCCCGCCGTGCGCGGCCGGGTCGACCAGCCAGCCGTCGCCGTTGCGATCCCACAGCACGTTGCCCGGCCAGAGGTCACCGTGGATCCGGCAGGGCGGTTCGGCACCGCCGTACCCCTCGATGCCGGCGATCACCCGCTCGACGTCGGCAACGTCGGCGCCAGTCAGCGCGCCGTTGTCGATCGAGATGCGCAGGAAGGGCAGCAGCCGCCGCTCGGCGAACCAGGCCGCCCAGGGACCGTCGGAGGCGTCGTTCGGCAGTGCCGCCGTGCCGATGAACCCGGTCCAGGGCGCCCCGAACGACGGCGCGCCGGCCCGATGCAACGCCGCCAGCCGCCGCCCGAGCCGTTCGGCCCCGTCCGTGGTGGCCTCGCCGTGCTCGATCCACTCGAGGGCGAGCAGCTCCGGCAGCTCGACGATGACGTCGGGCACCGGCACCGCACCGGACTCCCGCAGCCACCGCAGCCCGGCGGCCTCGGCGGCGAAGAACCCTTCCGGCGGATCGGCGAGGGACTTGCAGAAGATGGAACTGCCGTCGTCGAACGTCAGCCGCTGGGCAGTGCAGATCGACCCGCCCGGCACCGGCGTCTCACGGATGCGCTGGTGCTTGATGAACACCGGCAGCTGCGCCGGATGCTCCTTCAGGTAGTGCAGGTCCATCAGCGCCACCGCTCAGCGGGCGGCGGTTCGCAATGCGTCACGCGCGTCATCGTACGAGCGCAGCACCGCTCGCATGGGCGCGACGATGTGCACGTCCGCCACCTCAGCGATCGCGGCGCGCAGCCGGCGCTCGGCGCGCGCCTTGGCCCGGCGGGCGGCCAGCCCCACGATCGGCCGGACCACGATCGACAGCAGCACCCCGAACAGCAGCCCGCCGAGGAGCAGCGCGGTCGGCAGTGGCAGCCGCCCGACCTCCGGGGCGTCGACGCCGGGCAGGCCGAGGAACGCGAACGCCGCCCGCACCGCCAGCCACAGCAGCCCGACCAGCGCGGCGGCGGCGCCGAGCCACTGCAGGCCACCGACCAGCCGCCACCAGAACGGTCGGCGGGCCATGCCGAGGTCGGCGGAGGCGACCGCGACGTCCATCGCGTCGGGCACGTCGTCGAGGTGGGCGCGGGACGCGGCGGTGACCGCGGCCGGCCACGGCTCCGGCAGCCCCGCACCTGCCTGCTCGGCGACCTCGCGGGACGCCAGCGTGACCGCGGCCTTCTGTGCCGCCGTCGACTCCGGCAATGACGAGGCGGCAGGTGTACCGCCAGCCGGCTGGTCCAGATGCAACCTGCGCAAAGGGTCGGGCCGGAGCTTGCGGGCCCAGCGCGCGACCGGCCAGCCGAGCACGCCGGTCGCGCGGTGCCGGTAGGTCCGTTCGGTCGCGGTGACGACGATGGGCACCCCGGCCGCGACGGCGAGCGACTCGGCGAGCCGGTCGACGGCGGCCGGTTGGATCTTCTCGCCGCCGACGTCGGCGGCCACCAGCGGCTCCAGCTCGCCGACCGCGCCGCTCACGTCGCCGGCGAGGCGCTGCAGGGCGGCCTGGCGCTGCTCGACGGTGCGCTCCAGCGTGGCGCGCAGCATGTCGAGGCCCGGCTGGCCCTTCGCGGAGGTCGCGAACGCCGGCACCCCGCCGAGCCCGTCGGCCTCCAGCAGCCGGCGCAGGTCGGCGACGAGCCGCTCGCTGTCGGCCCGGTTGAGCCGGTCGGCCTGGTTGAGCACCACGACGGTCACGTCCCGGTGCCGCTGGAACTGGGCGAGATACTGCTGGTGCACGACCCGGTCCGCGTACTTCTGCGGGTCGAGCACCCACACCACCAGGTCGACGAGGCGCAGCAGCCGGTCGACCTCGAGCCGGTGCCGGGCCTCGATCGAGTCGAAGTCGGGCAGGTCGAGCAGGACCAGGCCACGCAGGCCGGCCTCGTCGTTGCCGTCCAGCGCACTCTCCCGGGTGAAGCGCCGGTTGGGCGGCACCCCGAGCCAGTCGAGCAGCGGCCCGGCGCCCTGCGGACCCCACACGCAGGCGTGCGCGACGCCGGTCGTCGGGCGGCGCACCCCGACGCGGGACAGCTGGAAGCGGCACAACGCGTTGAAGAGGCTGGACTTGCCGCTGCCGGTGGCGCCGGCCAGCGCAACGACCGTGTGCGCCCGCGACAGGGCCAGCCGCTCCCCGGCCCGGTCGATGACGGTACGGGCGGTGACGAGCTGCGCGTCCGGCACGTGGTCCTCGGTCGCCCGCACGAACCGGCGCAGCCCCTCGACCCGGTCCGCGAGACGGTCGGCGTCCACCGTGCCACCCTGCCGCGGGATCGCCTGTTTGATCCGCTCCACCAAGCTCATCGGGTCGCTCTCATTTGGAGTCCAGCCGGACGTCGGCGCGGGCGAGTTGCACCGCGGTGCTGGCGGCCCGCAGCCGGCCGGCGTAGTCGTCGTCGACCCCGGCGCCGGCCAGCGCGCTGCGGTAGCGGCCCGCCTCCTCGTCGAACAGGGCGGCGACCCGGTCCAGCAGGTCCTGCCTGGCCCGCTCGGCGAGGGACCGCACCGCCTGGTCGCCGAAGATCGCCTCCAGCACCTTCTGTGCGGTGACGGTGGTGCCGCCGGCCACCACGATCTCCAGGCCGGTCGGGATGAACGCGGTGGCGGCGAAGACCGACACCATCACCAGCAGGCCGGTCGCGTTGACCGCATAGGCGCTGGCCCGGGCGAGCACCCGCTTGTCGCCCGCCTCGGTGCGCACCAGCTCGAGGACGGAACGCTGCCAGTCGCGAGTGAGCCGGGAGATCCGCTCGTCCAGGTCGTCGGAGGGGTGGGTCAGGTTGGGCGCGGCGGCCAGCAGCGCGGCACCCGCGGGGTGGGACTTCCAGGCGACGCCGGCCCGCTCAGCGGCGTCGGTGGCGGCGCCCTTGAGCAGGATTCCCAGCCCGGAGCCGATCGCCTCCTGGAAGCGCTCGCCGGGCGCCGGGCGGCCGGTGAGCGCGGCGATGATCCGGTCGCGGGCCCGCCCGACGCGGGCCTGCAGCGCGCGCATGATGTCGCCGGTGCCGACGAGCTCCTGCCAGCGGGCGAGCACCTCACCCCGCAGCAGCGCGCCGTCGTGGATGCCCTGCTCCACCGAGGAGGTGGCGGCCCGGTAGGAGCCGCGGACCGCGTCGTCGAGTGACTTCGCGGCGGTGACCTGGTCCTCGGCGGCCGCGGCGAGGACGCCCACGTCCATGGTGAGCGCGTCCACGGCGCCGCCGACGGTCTGGCGGACCACCGCGGCGCGCGCGTCCGCGGAGCGGGCCAGCTTGCCGAACCAGTCCCGCAGCGGCGCGACCTGCGCCTCGTTGAGCAGCCCCTGGCTGTCGAGGCGGACCTCGGGCAGCACGAACAGCGGCACCCCGCCGAGGTCCTGCTCCTGCAGCATCGAGGTCAGGTGCGGGCCGATCTCGTCGGCCGCCCCGCCGCCGGGCACCCGGTCGAGGACCAGGGCGATGGCGGTGCCCCGGTTGCGGGCGGTGCGCAGCATCCCCCACGGCACCGCGTCCGCATAGCGGGCGGCGGTCGTGACGAAGAGCCAGAGGTCGGCGGCGGCGAGCAGTTGCGTGGCGAGCTGCCGGTTGGCGTCGACGACGGAGTCGATGTCGGGCGCGTCGAGCAGGGCCAGGCCGGCGGTGAGCGCCTGCGCGGACACGACCTGCAGGGTGCCGGTGTCGCTGCTCGCGCCGGTGGTGCGGATCAGCGACGGCAGCACGTTGGGCTGGGAGAACCAGGACATGTCGGTGGGGTGGCAGACCAGCACCGGCGCGCGGGTGGTGGGGCGCAGCACGCCCGCCGGGCTGACCGGCGTGCGGATCAGGCTGTTGACCAGGGTCGACTTGCCGGCCCCGGTCGAGCCGCCGACGACGACCAGCAGCGGCGCGTCGAGCCGGTCGAGCCGGGGCAGCAGATAGTCGTCGAGCTGGTCGACCATGGCCGCGGCGACCGTGGTGGCCCGCTCGGCGCTGGGCAGCGGCAGGGCGAAACGGGTCGCCTTGCCGAGGTCCCGGAGGTCCACGAGGGCTTGGACGAGGTCGGCGACGGGGGACCGCTCCGGCTCCCGGGCGCGTGGGGGCCGACCGGTGGACGGGTCATCCGCTGAAGGGCTGGCGGCCGTCGACCGGGCGGACACCGACTCGCCCTGTGTGGTCACGGGTAAAGCGTGCACGATGTCGCTGTCGAGCGCCATGCAATGCCGGTAAGCATCGATGGCACCCAGCGCAATCTCACCCATGACCTACCACAGCGGTACCCCCGGGTGTGACAAGTTGCGCCGAACTCACTCAAGGTTCGACTTGACGATCGTGAGTTGCGTGGCACTATTGAGTGACAGTCACTCAACTTCGCGGTCGGTGCCTTCGCACCGACTGCTTCCTGGAGGTCTAGCAGCTATGGCACGTGCGGTCGGCATCGACCTCGGAACCACCAACTCGGTGGTCAGTGTCCTTGAGGGCGGCGAGCCCAGCGTCATCGCCAACGCCGAAGGTGCGCGCACGACGCCGTCCCTCGTTGCGTTCGCCCGGAACGGCGAGGTGTTGGTGGGTGAGGTCGCCAAGCGGCAGGCCGTCACCAACCCGGACCGGACCATCCGCTCCGTCAAGCGGGAGATGGGCACCAACTGGGCCATCGACATCGACGGTAAGAAGTACACCCCGCAGGAGATCTCCGCGCGGGTGCTCATGAAGCTCAAGCGCGACGCCGAGGCGTATCTCGGCGAGCAGATCACCGACGCGGTCATCACCGTGCCGGCATATTTCAACGACTCGCAGCGCACCGCCACGAAGGAGGCCGGCGAGATCGCCGGGTTCAACGTGCTGCGCATCGTCAACGAGCCCACCGCGGCCGCCCTGGCCTATGGCCTGGACAAGGGCCCGAAGGAGCAGACCGTCCTGGTCTTCGACCTCGGCGGCGGCACGTTCGACGTGTCGGTCCTGGAGCTCGCCGAGGGTGTCGTCGAGGTCAAGTCGACCTCCGGTGACAACCACCTCGGTGGCGACGACTGGGACGAGCGGGTCATCGACCACCTGGTCAAGACCTTCCGCGGCCAGCACGGCATCGACCTGTCCGCCGACAAGATGGCGATGCAGCGGCTGCGTGAGGCCTCCGAGAAGGCCAAGATCGAGCTGTCGGCGGCGACCACCACCTCGATCAACCTGCCCTACATCACCGCCGGCCCCGACGGCCCGCTGCACCTGGACACCCAGCTGTCGCGCGCCGAGTTCCAGCGGATGACGCAGGACCTGCTCGACCGCACCAAGGGCCCGTTCGAGAGCGCCATCAAGGACGCCGGCCTCAGCGTCTCCACGCTGGACCACGTGATCCTCGTCGGTGGCTCGACCCGTATGCCCGCCGTGACCGAGCTGGTCAAGCAGCTCACCGGCCGGGACCCCAACAAGGGTGTCAACCCGGACGAGGTCGTCGCCGTGGGCGCCGCCCTGCAGGCCGGTGTCCTCAAGGGCGAGGTCAAGGACGTCCTGCTGCTCGATGTCACCCCGCTGTCGCTGGGCATCGAGACCAAGGGCGGCATCATGCACAAGCTGGTCGAGCGCAACACGACCATCCCGACCAAGCGCTCCGAGGTCTACACCACCGCGGACGACAACCAGCCGTCGGTGCTCATCCAGGTCTTCCAGGGCGAGCGCGAGATGGCTGCCTACAACAAGCGCCTCGGCACGTTCGAGCTGACCGGCCTGCCGCCGGCGCCGCGTGGCGTGCCGCAGATCGAGGTCACCTTCGACATCGACGCCAACGGCATCGTGCACGTGTCCGCCAAGGACCTCGGCACGGGCAAGGAGCAGTCGATGACGATCACCGGCGGCTCCGCGCTGCCGAAGGACGACATCGAGCGGATGATGCGCGACGCGCAGGACCACGCCGACGACGACAAGCGTCGCCGCGAGGAGGCCGAGACCCGCAACCTGGCCGAGGCCCTGCAGTGGCAGACCGAGAAGTTCCTGGCCGAGAGCGGCGACAAGATCCCCGCCGACGCCAAGGACCAGATGAACGAGGCACTGGGCGACCTGCGCAGCGCGCTCGGCGGCAACGACACCGAGCGGATCAAGTCGGCGCACGAGAAGCTGGCCCAGGTCTCGCAGCAGGCCGGCAGCGCCCTGTATGAGCAGCAGCGTCAGCAGGGCGCCGGCGGCGGCGAGACCCCCGGTGCCGGGTTCGGTGGTGCCGACGCCGGCGGCGCGCAGGCCGGCCCGCAGGGCAACGGCCCGGATGACGTCGTCGACGCCGAGATCATCGACGAGGACAACAAGAAGTGACCGACGAAGCCCGCGCCGCCGGCCCGGAAGGGCCGGCGGAGCGCGTTGTGATCAAGGACAAGCGAAAGGTGTCGGCCAACGGCAAGCCGGCCGACGCACCTGACGCCGGACACACCGCGGAGGAGGCCGATGTGGAGGTCGAGGAGACCGAGACCGTGACCGAGACGGCTGCAGCGCCGGTTGAGCCGCAGGACGGGGACGCCGATGAGGCGCCGGTCGAGGGCGAGATCGTGGACGAGACGTTCACGGTCCACGCGCCCCCGTCCGGGGCACCGGGCGAGGCCGCGGCGCAAGGCACCACCGACGACACCCACCAGCACGGCCTCGGCGCGGAGCTGGCGGCGCTGCGCACCGACCTCGACGAGCGCACCCGGGACCTGCAGCGGGTCACCGCCGAATACGCCAACTACCGCAAGCGGGTCGACCGCGACCGGGCGCTGGTGGTCGAGCAGTCCACCGGCACCGTGCTCGGCGCACTCCTGCCGGTGCTCGACGATCTCGACCGGGCCCGGGAGCACGGCGACCTGGTCGGGCCGTTCGGTGCGGTCGCGGAGCAGTTGACCGCGGCGCTGACCAAGTTCGGGCTGACCGTGTTCGGGTCCAAGGGCGACCCGTTCGATCCGACCCGTCACGAGGCGGTAGCCCACCTGACCTCGGCCGAGGTGACCGAGCCGACCTGCATCGACGTGATGCGGCGCGGCTATCTCCTTGGCGAGCGGCTGCTGCGACCGGCTCTGGTCGCCGTTGCCGACCCGGAGTAAGAGACGTCTGGAGGAGGTGGCGCAATGAGTTCGAAGGACTGGTTGGAAAAGGATTTCTACGCGGTTCTGGGCGTCACCAAATCCGCTTCCACCGACGAGATCAAGAAGGCCTACCGCAAGCTCGCCCGGGAGCTGCACCCCGACCGCAACCCCAACAACGCGGCGGCCGAGGAGCAGTTCAAGGAGGTGTCGGAGGCGTATGACGTGCTCTCCGACACGGGCCGCCGCAAGGAATACGACGAGATGCGGTCGCTCTTCGGCGCTGGTGCGTTCCGGCGCAACGCGCGGGCCGGCAACCACGGCCCGGGCGGCGGCCCCGGCTTCGACTTCTCCGACCTGTTCGCCAACGGCGCGCAGGGCGGTGCGCCCGGCCAGGGTGCCGGCGTCGGTGGCGACCGCCGCTTCGGCGGCGCGGGCTTCTCGGACCTGTTCAGCTCGATCTTCTCCGGTGGTGGCGGGGCCGGGGCCACGGGTGCGCCGCCCGGACGCCGCGGCCGCGGTCGTGACGTCGAGACCGAGGTAGTGCTCAACTTCGCCGACGCGGTGCAGGGCGCCACGCTGCCGATCACGCTGCGCACGCCGGGCACCTGCGAGACCTGCCACGGCAACGGCGCGGCCCCCGGCTCCACGCCGCGGACCTGCCCCAACTGCCGGGGCCAGGGTGTCGTCAGCAGCAACCAGGGCTCGTTCAGCTTCACCGAGCCGTGCCGGGAGTGCCAGGGTGTGGGCACGATCGTCGACGAGAAGTGCCCGGAGTGCGTGGGCAGCGGCGGGGTGACCAAGACCCGCACGATCAACGTGCGTATCCCTCCGGGGGTCGCCGAGGGTCAGCGGATCCGGTTGACCGGTCGCGGTGAGCCGGGCACCCGCGGTGGCGCGGCCGGCGACCTGTTCGTGTTGATCAGGGTGCGTCCCGACTCGGTCTTCGGCCGGACCGGCGACGATCTGACCCTGACGGTGCCGGTGACCTTCGCCGAGGCGGCGCTCGGCGCCGACCTGCGGGTGCCGACCCTCGACGCGGCCGTCACGCTGCGGGTGCCTCCGGGCACCCCGAGCGGGCGGACGCTGCGGGTGCGCGGCAAGGGGGTCGCCCGGCGCGACGGGAAGGTCGGCGACCTGCTCGTCACGATCGACGTCCACGTGCCGGCGGAGCTCTCCGAGGCCGCCCGGCAGGCACTGTCCGACTACGCGGCCGCGGCGCCGCCGGCTCCGAGGGAGCGGCTCGAGGCGATCGCACGGGAGCGCAGCAGCTATGAACGATGATGGGCGCTTCGAGGAGCGCGAGGTCTTCATCAGCTTCGAGGCGGTCTCCGACGCCAAGGTGCTGATCATCTCGATCGCTGCCCGGCTGGCCGGGATGCACCCGCAGACCCTGCGGCAATATGACCGCATGGGGCTGGTGCAGCCCGGCCGCACCTCCGGCGGTGGCCGGCGCTACAGCGAGCGCGACGTGGCGCTGCTGCGGGAGGTGCAGCGGCTCAGCCAGGAAGAAGGCGTCAACCTCGCCGGCATCAAGCGGATCATCGAGCTCGAAGGTCTCGTCAGCGACCTGCGCCAGCGGGTCGCCGACCTGGAGGACGAGCTGATCCGCACCCGGACCAGGCTGGCGCGCCTGGAGGCGAGCGGCTTCCCCCGCCGGGACTTGGTGCCGACGCACCAGCATCAGACCGCCCTGGTGGTCTGGCGACCCAACCAGAAATAGCGTGTTTGCCCTTCCCCGCCGCCGGGCATGACCTGGGCAGGGAATGGTGTGGTCATCCGGAGGGCTGACCGGATGTTCGCAGGGTGTGGTCAAACTGTTGGGGCGCCGTCGCTGACGGCGCCCTTTCAGCTGATCCGGCGCGGCGCGCGGACCAGGCCGCCCTCACACCAGTCGTGATACTCGAACAGCTCGGGCCGGGCGAGCAGCATCCTGGCGTTGTGTGCCCAGATCGTCAGCTGATCGTCACCCTGCTCCTCCGCCTGCTCGACGAACTTGCGCAGGCGCCGCTTCGGGTGGGCACGGAAGTGCGTGCGGATGCCGTCGGCGGCGTAGATGTACAGGCAGTGCAGAGCGAACCGGCGGGCCGGGCAGGCCGGGTCCATCGCCAGGTCGAACAACGTGCCGATCAGCCGGTCGCCGGCGACCAGGAGGTCCCAGTCCGGCGGCATGGTCTGCAGCACCGACGCGTCGGGATGGTAGGCCCACGCGCGCAGTTCTGCTGGAGTAGGGTCGACCGGGTTGTCAAAGCCCCGGAATCCGGCTTGTTGCACGCTCAACGTCAGCTCCCGTGGCCAGCGGGTATGTGATCGCCAGAGGTCCTGGAGTCGGCGACAACTTAGCCCGCCACCTGGCAACAGCGGAAGAGCCGAAGGGACCGGTTACTCTCCGGATACCGCCATACGGGTGACTTTACGGTGATAAGTCCCCTGCGATCTGGGCTATGTCAATGGGTTCCGGCTGGGTCTACAGTGTCGTCGTGAGCACGGACCATCGCGGCATGCGCATCTCCGACGCAGAGCGCGAACGGGTGGTCGCCCAGCTGAACCTGGCCGTGTCCGAGGGCCGGCTGACCCTGGCGGAGTTCGAGGAGCGGGTCGACGGCGTCCTGCGGTGCCGGACATATGGCGAGGTCGAGCCATACGTGATGGACCTTCCCGGGCAGCAGATCAAGGCGCCCGAGGCGGTCGAGATCCGCAACCGGTCCTCGTCGCTGAAGCGGCAGGGCCGCTGGACGGTCCCTCGCCGGCTGTCGATCACGACCCGGGCCGGCTCCGTAAAGCTCGACTTCACCCAGGCGATCTTCGCCAGCAGCTTCGTCGACGTCGTGCTCGAGGCGCAGTCGAGCTCGGTCGAGCTCATCCTGCCCACGGGCGCCACCGCCGACCTCGACAGCATCGACGCCCACGCGAGCACCGTGAAGTCGCGGATCGAGCCGTCGGGCCAGGGGGTCACGTTCCGCATCAGCGGCGAGGTCAAGAGCAGCAGCGTCAAGGTGCGCTACCAGCGGAGGTTCTGGCGGTGGCGTTGGTAAAACGTCGAGCGCTGGCCGCCGCGCTGGCCGCCGCGCTGACCATGACGCTCACCGCCGGGTCCTGCACGCCGGACAAGGAGTCGGCCGACGAGCCGGCCACGGACGTCTCCTACCAGGAGGAGCCACCGGCGCCGGCCGGGTCGGAAGACCCGCACAACCGGCAGTCGGTGGTCCAGGTGCCGAAGGGCACCTCGCCGCGCGCGGTCGAGTTCGCCGACGCCGACACCGGCTACGCCCTGTTCAGCACGTGTGTCAGCGGGCTGGCCTGCCAGGTCGGCCTGGTCATCACGCTGGACGGCGGGCAGTCGTGGGTGGCCCGCAAGGTGCCCTTCGACGACGCCACCGAGGTGGAGATGCGGCTGGGCCGGGGCAATGTGCTGCTGCTGCGCACCGTGCCCGGCGGCTGGTATGTCTCCCGCGACTCCGGCCACACCTTCCAGCAGCACCCGCTCATCCCGACCCCACCGGAGGTCAACCTCACCGAGCCGCGGTTCAGCCTCGGGTGCATCGACGGCACGGTCGACTGCGCGGCCAGGCAGCCGATGGAGGTCACCGACGACGGCAAGCGGACCGCGCTGCCCGGCCGTCCCGCCGGCAACCAGCGCTTCACCAGCCTGGTGGCGCAGGCCGACGGCAAGCTGTGGCTGACAGCGCAGGCCGTCGAGACCTCGAACACCGCGGCACCGATGATCACGGTCAGCGTCTGGAGCAGCGCCGATCACGGCCGCACCTGGCGGGCCGAGGGCACGGCCCGGCTGCCGCAGCAGAGCGGGGTGGAGCCGCACGTGGTCGTCGCTCCCGACGGGTCCGACGTGTGGCTCGCGGCGAACCAGTACGCGGCCCGGCGCAGCGCCGACGGCACCTGGGTCGAGGCGAACGCGATGCGCGAGGTGGCCGAGGTCTACAGCGCCGAGGTCCTGCCCGGCGGCATCCTGCTGATCGCCAGCGGCCAGGGCGTCTGGACGGTCGACGGTGACAAGCGCATCCGTGACCAGGGCGGCCGGCTGGTCTTCCGGCTCCGCCGGCTCTCCGACACCGCCATCCTCGGCTACCCGGCGCAGCAGTCGGGTGAGGTGTGGCTCTGCGTGGTGAAAGACAAGAATTGTGAGTGGTCGAGGGTCGCTGTCGCTGCACGATAAGACTTGAGTGGAATAGACTCAACCTCGGAAGCGTCGTATCTGGAGCACGGGTACGAAACAGAACGAGGAGCCGATGAACGCCGAACGCCTGACCACCAAGAGTCGCGAGGTCATCAAGGCCGCCGTTGACGCGGCGAGCCAGCGCGGGCACGCGACCGTCGAACCATGGCACCTGCTGCTGTCGCTGCTGGACACGGGCGGATCGACCGCCGCGGGCCTGCTGCGCGCGGTGGGCGCCAATCCCGCCGACATCCGCCGCGCCGCGCTGCACGCCGTCGACCGGCTGCCCAGCGCCAAGGGATCCAGCGTGGTCGAGCCCAACATGGCCCGCGAGTTCGCCAACGCGATCCAGGCCGCGGAGCAGATCGCGCGCCCGCTCGGCGACGAATACACCTCGACCGAGCACCTGCTGGCCGGCCTGGCCCGCGTCGGCGGTGCGGTCGCCACCCGGCTCAAGGAGTCCGGGGCCACCGAGCAGACCCTCGTCGCCGCGTTCCCGCAGGTCCGCGGCGGTGACCGGCGGGTCACCACGGCCGACCCCGAGCAGACCTTCCAGGCGCTGGAGAAGTATGGCGTCGACCTCACCCAGGCCGCCCGCGACGGCAAGATCGACCCGGTCATCGGCCGGGACTCCGAGATCCGCCGGGTGATCCAGGTGCTGTCGCGCCGCACCAAGAACAACCCCGTGCTCATCGGCGAGCCCGGCGTCGGCAAGACCGCGATCGTCGAGGGCCTCGCCCAGCGGATCGTGGCCGGCGACGTGCCCGAGTCGCTGCGCAACAAGCGCCTGGTCAGCCTGGACCTGGCCGCCATGGTCGCGGGCGCGCAGTATCGCGGCCAGTTCGAGGAGCGCCTCAAGTCCGTCCTGGAGGAGATCAAGAGCTCCGACGGGCAGGTCATCACCTTCCTCGACGAGCTGCACACCATCGTCGGCGCCGGCAAGGGCGAGGGCTCCATGGACGCCGGCAACATGCTCAAGCCGATGCTGGCCCGCGGCGAGCTGCGGATGGTCGGTGCGACCACGCTGGACGAATATCGCGAGCACATCGAGAAGGACCCCGCGCTGGAGCGCCGGTTCCAGCCGGTCGTGGTCGGCGAGCCGTCGATCGAGGACACCATCGGCATCCTGCGTGGGCTCAAGGAGCGCTACGAGGTGCACCACGGCGTGCGGATCACCGACGCCGCCCTGGTCGCGGCGGCGACGCTGTCCGACCGGTACATCGCCGACCGCTTCCTGCCGGACAAGGCGATCGACCTGGTCGACGAGTCGGCGTCCCGGCTGCGGATGGAGATCGACTCGCGGCCGGTCGAGGTCGACGAGGTCGAGCGGATCGTCCGCCGGCTGGAGATCGAGGAGATGGCGCTGGCCAAGGAGCCCGAC
Source organism: Dactylosporangium sp. NPDC049525 (assembly GCF_040676755.1). NCBI lineage: Bacteria > Bacillati > Actinomycetota > Actinomycetes > Micromonosporales > Micromonosporaceae > Dactylosporangium > Dactylosporangium sp. NPDC049525. The sequence goes on from NZ_JBFAPO010000001.1 coordinate 619,579, forward strand.
GTCGCCTCCGCGGAGCGGCTGCAGCGGCTGCGCGCCGAGCTGGCCGACCGCCGCGAGCACCTGACCGCGCTGACCGAGCGTTGGCAGAACGAGAAGCAGCACATCTCGGCCGTCTCCACGATCAAGGAGCAGCTGGAGCAGCTGCGGGGCGAGGCCGACCGGGCCGAGCGCGACCTCGACCTGGCCAAGGCCTCCGAGCTGCGCTATGGGCGGATCCGCGACCTGGAGCAGGAGCTGCGCACCGCCGAGGTGGAGCTGGCCGAGCTGCAGTCCGCCGGGTCGATGCTCAAGGAGGAGGTCTCCGCCGACGACATCGCCGCGGTGGTCGCCTCGTGGACCGGGATCCCTGCCGGCCGCCTGATGGAGGGCGAGACGGCGAAGCTGCTGCGGATGGAGGAGGCACTGCGGAGCCGGGTCGTCGGGCAGGAGCAGGCGGTGCAGGCCGTCTCCGACGCGGTGCGCCGCGCCCGCGCCGGGATCGCCGACCCCGACCGCCCGACGGGCAGCTTCCTCTTCCTCGGCCCCACCGGGGTCGGCAAGACCGAGCTGGCGAAGGCGCTCGCGGAGTTCCTCTTCGACGACCAGCGCGCCATGGTACGCATCGACATGAGCGAGTATGGCGAGAAGCACACGGTCGCCCGGCTCGTCGGCGCGCCCCCTGGATACGTGGGCTACGAGGAGGGCGGCCAGCTCACCGAGGCGGTCCGCCGCCGGCCCTATTCGGTGGTGCTGCTCGACGAGGTCGAGAAGGCCCACCCCGATGTGTTCGACGTGCTGCTGGCGGTGCTCGACGACGGCCGGCTCACCGACGGGCAGGGTCGCACGGTCGACTTCCGCAACGCCATCCTGATCCTGACGTCCAACCTGGGCTCCGAGGTGCTCGCCGACGACCCGACGCTGACGACCGAGCAGCGGCGCGACGCCGTGATCGCCGCGGTGCGGCAGCACTTCAAGCCGGAGTTCGTCAACCGGCTCGACGACATGGTCGTGTTCGACGCGCTGTCGCCCGCCGACCTGCGCGCGATCGTCGACATCCAGCTGCAGGCCCTGGCCCGCCGCTTGGCGGACCGGCGGCTGGCGCTGGAGGTCACGGACGCGGCACGTGACTGGCTCGCCAGTCTTGGGTATGACTCGGTGTATGGCGCCCGCCCCCTGCGGCGCCTGGTGCAGACCTCCATCGGAGACCAGCTCGCCAAGGCGCTGCTGGCCGGCACGATCCGCGACGGTGACCGCGTCGTCGTGGACCTGGCGGACGACAAGAAGGCGCTCACAGTCAGCGCCGGATAGGACGAGGGCGATGCTGTGGAAGAAGAACGGTGCGTTCGATGAGGAACTGCGCCAACTCGCCGACGCCGACACGCTGGCGTTCGGCGGGGTCGGCATCGCCGGCACGCTCCTGCCGGCCACCAAGGCGTATTTCGCGGTCGAGGAGGGTCTCCGCCAGCACGGCGCCGAGCTGCGGCCCAAGCTGGAGGCGCTCCTCGACCGCGCCAAACCCGCTGGCCGGCTCTATGCGGCCGAGCTCCTCACCCACGTCGACGCCGACGCGGGCAGGGCGGCCTGGCAGCGCCTCGCACGGCAGGATGCCGAGGTCACGACGTTCAGCGGCTGCATGATGGGCACCACCACGCTCACCCGATATGCGCAAGATCGCCTCAACAACTGAGGCCAGCGCCTGCGGTGCCGGCCCGACATCGATACGGTTGATCCTCAAGGTTTCCTGGGAGGAGATCCGATGGCATACGCCGACCCAGCGTCTGGGCCGCGCGCCCGACCGTCCACCGTCAACCTGGCCGTCTACCTGCTCTACGCGGCGGCCGGCCTCGAGCTGATCAACATCATTCTCTCGCTGGCCTATTCCGGCGCACTCACCGACGGCGCGAAGAAGGCCGTCGCCGGCACCTCGCAGGAGGGCGCCGGCCTGGGGCAGGGCGCCACCGGCGCCATCACGGTCGTCGTCGGCGTGCTCATCATCGTGCTGCTGAGCCTGCTGGCGGTGTTCGTCGGCAAGGGCAAGCAGGTCGCCCGGATCCTCACGTGGGTCCTCGGCGGCATCGCGGTGTGCTGCACGATCGGCGCGTTCGGCTCCACCATCCTGCTCAAGAGCTCGTGGGAGCAACTCCGCAAGGACGACCAGTCCCTGCCCACTTGGGACCGCTACAACGAGCTGCTCTACTCCGAGGTGCCGAGCTGGTATCAGCCGGTCACCACGGTGCTGGGCATCCTGCTGATCCTGGCGATCCTGGCGGCGATCGTGCTGCTGGCGCTGCCCGCGTCGCACCCGTACTTCCGCAAGGTCGAGCAGCAGTGGGAGCCGCCGGTGCCCGGCACCGGTGACCCCGGGTACCCCGGTTATCCGCCGGCCGGCGGACCGCCGAACCAGCCGCCACCGACCGTGTGAACCAAGGAGGGCCCCGGGGAACCGGGGCCCTTCCGCGTATGGTGCCGGCATGATCGAGCGGCCAGTCGCACTCATCACCGGCGCCACCGCGGGCATCGGCGCCGCGTTCGCACGTGAGCTCGCCGCCCAGGGGTACCACCTGGTCCTGGTGGCCCGCGACCAGGCCCGCCTCGAAGCCATGGCGGCCGAGCTGGCCACAACGGCCGAGCGGGGCGACGCGGCCGAGCGGGGCGACGTGGCCGAGCGGGGCGACGCGGCCGAGCGGGGCGGCGTCGAGGTGCTGCCCGCGGACCTGTCCACGCCGGAGGGCTGCGATCTGGTCGCCGCCCGCCTCGCCGCCGCCGCCCGCCCCGTGGACCTGCTGGTCAACAACGCGGGGATGAGCCTCAACACGCCGTTCCTGCGCTCCACTGTGGAGCGGGAGGAGCTGCTGCTGCGGCTCAACGTCAACGCGGTCATGCGGCTCACGCTCGCGGCGCTGCCCGCCATGACCGCCCGCGGCAAGGGCGACATCATCAACGTCTCCTCGGTGTCCGGGTTCGCCGCGCTGATGCCCGGGTCCACGTATCCGGCGAGCAAGGCGTGGGTCACCAACTTCAGCGAGTCGACCGGGCAGCTGGTGCGGTCCAAGGGGGTCCGGGTGATGGCGCTGTGCCCCGGCTACACCCGCACCGAGTTTCACGAACGGGCCGGCATCGACGTGTCCAAGACGCCGTCGTGGCTGTGGCTGGACGCCGGCCGCGTGGTCCGTGACGGGCTGCGCGACCTGCGGAAGGGCAAGCTGGTCAGCGTGCCCGACTGGAAGTACAAGTTGGTGGTCTTCGGGATGCGGCACGCCCCGCAAAGCCTGGTGCGGCGCGTCTCGAAGGGCACCAGGGGTCGCATCGGCCGCGATGATCATTGAGTGGGACGAGCATTGAACATGATTGTGGTCACGGTGCCGCCGAACGGTCGGAAATCAGCGGCGAAGGGCTGAGTCCTTGCGTACCGGCCCCCTAGAAAGGGGTGTTCGCGCTGGTCAGGGCCAATGTGACAGGCCCTGGGCGATGCTCCGGAATCGGTGAAACCAACGCGAACCTCCCTCACGTGTGCTTCGTTGACCCCTGTCACCATCACCCCTCGCGTCACTCGTGGTGATCGCTGCGATCACCTTCGTATTCCTCCTTGTCCCCTTGACGGCCCTATATTTCTGCAAGAGTGCGGGTCATCGATTCGCTCGGGAGATTTAGCGCGTACGCTTCGGTCATGACCGACCGTGACGACCTGCTGAAACTCGTACGAGACCTGGCTGTGGTCCAGGGTCGAGTGACGCTGTCGTCCGGACAACTAGCCGACTGGTATGTGGACCTACGTCGCTTGACGCTGCACCATGCTGGTGCGCCGCTCGTCGGCCGGGTGCTGCTCGATCTGGTCGCCGACTGGGATTTCGACGCTGTGGGAGGGCTGACCCTCGGCGCCGATCCGGTGGCCACCGCGATGCTGCACGCAGCTGCCGCGCGGGGAACGGGACGCAAGCTCGACGCGTTCGTCGTTCGGAAGAGTGACAAGGCTCACGGTCTGCAGCGGAGGGTCGAAGGACCCGATGTTGCCGGCCGCCGGGTGCTGGCGGTCGAAGACACCTCCACGACAGGAGGGAGCGTTCTGACTGCCGTAGAGGCGTTGCGCGAGGCCGGCGCTGAAGTCGTCGGTGTCGCGGTTATCGTCGACCGTGGGGCGGAAAAGGCGGTCCGCGCCGCGGGGCTGAGCTATCGCTCAGCATTTTCGTTGGCCGACCTCGGCCAATAGGGCTGAAAAATTGTCGATTCGGACCTGCGTATATGCAGGCGGGTCGATGGTGTTGGTGGAAGGATGGAATACGTGGGAACTGCGCTGGCTGAGATGACCCTGCCCCAGATCTCGCCGCTTGCTGGCGAGCCGATTGACCGCGCCGATGCCGAGCGTCTTGCCGGCGTCCTGAAGGCACTTGCCGACCCTGCCCGACTCCGGCTCCTGAGCCTGATCCAGTCGGCGCCGGACGGCGAGGCGTGTGTGTGTGACCTGACGGCCCCGCTCGGGCTCTCGCAGCCCACGGTGAGCCACCACCTGCGAATCCTGACCGAGGCTGGGCTGCTGGAGCGCGAGAAGCGGGGTGTCTGGGCGTTCTACCGCCTGGTGCCCGCCGCCATCGGCACCATCGCCGACCTTCTGACGCCGCCGCGCAAGCGGGCGACCAAGAAGGCTCCTCGGTAGGGCTTTGTTTCATCGGCCCGACGATCTGCGCGACCAGCTTGCCCTGCTAGGGCAGGCGGTCGTGCAGGCTGGGCTCGTCGTGGGCTCGGGCGGCAACCTGTCCGCCCGAGCACCCGGCTCCGACGAGTGCTGGGTGACGGCCGCCGGCACCTGGCTCGACGGACTGTCCCGAGACTCGTTTGTTCGGGTCCGAATCAGCGATGGCGCGGTACTTGACACAGCCGCCGCGCCATCTTCTGAGATCGGGCTGCACCTGGCGACCTACCGCGTCCGGCCCGACGCCAACGCGATCGTCCACCTGCACCCGCAGACGGTGCTGCTGCTCGACGCGATCGGCGAGCCCATCCGGCTCGTCACCACCGACCATGCCTTCTATCTGCGGCAGGTCGTGACCACCTCGTTCAGCCCGCCCGGCGACGCCCGGGTCGGCGAGCTCGCCGCGGCCGCGTGCGCCGGCGGCGTCGACTGCGTGATCCTCTCCCACCACGGCTGCTCGGTGATCGCCGACTCGGTCGAGCTGGCACACAAGCGCGCCCTCTATCTCGAAGAGGCGGCGCAGTTGACTTACCGAGCGTTAACCCTGGGTCGCACGCTGCAGCCGGTGCCGACCGACTGGCTCGACCGTCCCTCCGCAACCGTGTGACCTGCGCCTACACTCGTCCGATTGCACGGACGAAGGGCAGGGTGAGCACGTGGAGCAACGTCGGGGACGCTCGTTGCGGGCACCGTTGGCGATCGTCGGAGTGCTGGGGCTGATCGGCGGCACCGTCGTCGCCGTCCGCGCCATGGCCGGTGGCGACGGCAACTGCAGCAACGGCGTCAGGCTCGTCGTGGCGGCCGCGCCCGACATCGCGCCCGCCGTCCGCGACGCCGCCGTCCGCTGGAGCGCCACCAAGCCGCGGGTCAGCGGCGACTGCGTGCAGGTGCAGGTGCGCGCCGCCGAGCCGGCGGACGTCGCCAACCAGCTCGCGGCCCGGGCCGGCGGCGCGATCAACGTGGCCGCCACCGCCCTGCCCTCACCCGCCGACGCCGACGTGCCGACCGTGTGGATCCCCGACTCGACCGCGTGGATCGTGCGGATGCAGGCGGTCAGCCGCGAGGCCTTCGAACCCGACGCCACGTCCGTCGCCGCCAGCCCGGTCACCCTGGCCGTGCCCGACCAGCTCGCCGGCGCCCTCAACACCGCCGGCACCGCCGGTGCGCCGCAGGTCGCGGCGCTGCTCACCAAGGTCGCCGCCAAGCAGGTCCAGCTCGCCGTCGTCGACCCCCGCCGCAGCACCGCCGGTCTCGCCGGCGCCGGCCTGCTCTATGACTCGATCGTCACCGAACCCAAGAAGCTCGTCGACGTGGTCAAGGCCTACCGGTCGATCGCCGTCGCGGCGGACCAGGCCGGGCTGAACAAGAGCACCGGCCCCGCCCAGGTCGCGCCGATGAGCGAGCAGGCGGTCATCGCCTACAACGCCACCGGGCCGGCCGTGTCGCTCACCGCACTGCCGGTCGATCCGACGGTCACGCTCGATTACCCGTACGCCATGGTCAGCGGCAAACCCAGGGCCAACCTGGAAGCGGCGGGTCTGTTCCGCACCGCCCTCGCCGACGCCGGCAACCGGGACCTCTTCGCCAAGCTCGGCTTCCGTGGCGCCGACGGCTCGACCAGCGCCGGGTTCCCCGCCGGCCGTGGTGCCGCCACCGCCCCGGTCACGGTCAAGCCCCTCACCGAGCCGCAGAAGATCAACGACATCCTGGGGTACTGGAACGCCACGACCGCCCCGTCCCGGGTCCTGACGCTGGTCGACGTCACCTCGTCGATGAACCGGGCGATGGCCGGCGGCGGCTCGCCGTCGCGCCTGCAGGTGCTGCGCAAGACCGCCACCGACGGGCTCGGCCTCTTCACCGACGACAGCGAGCTGGGCCTGTGGGCCTACGCGTCCGGCCTGCCCGGCGGCAAGGACTACCAGGAGGTCGTCCCCCTCAACCCGCTCAACCAGGGCCAGCGGGCCAGGCTGACGACGGCGGTCGCCGGGGCGAAGACCGTCGGGACCGACGTCTCCGGCCTGTACGAGACGGTGCTCTCCGCGTACAAGGCGCTGAAGGACGGCTACAAGGAGGGCCGCTCGAACACCGTCGTCGTCTTCACCGACGGCGCCAACTCGAAGCCTGGCATGAGCCTGGAGACGCTGAAACTGGAGCTGGAACGGGCGACGGACCCGACCCGGCCGGTGCGCGTCGTGCTGCTGGGGGTCGGGCCGGACGCGCGGCAGCAGGAGCTGGCGGAGATCGCCGCCGCCACCGGCGGCCGGTCCTTCGTGGTCACCGACCCCGAGCAGATCGGCAACATCTTCCTGCAGGCCCTGATCAGAACCAACTGACCGGCAAAAAAGGACCCGACCGCCAGCGGCGGCCGGGTCCGACGTCGAACGGGGTCAGTCGGCGGCGCGGTGGGCGCCGGTGCGGCCGTCCTCGACCGGCACGGCGGGCAGGCCCTTGTTGCGGCGACGCTCGCGCCAGCCGCGGAAGATCTCGATGAAGATCGGCATCGCCGAGATCAGCACGATCAGCAGGACCGCCGGCAGCAGGTAGGTGTCGATCTTCTCCGGCGGGATCAGGTCGCTGATCTGCTTCGCGAGGCCCCAACCGGCAAGCAGGATGCCGTCGGTCCAGAGGACGCCACCGACCACGTTCCACAGGAAGAACTGCCGCGCCGGCATGCCGATGGTGCCGGCGACCGGGTTGAGGAAGGTGCGCACAATCGGGATGAACCGGGCGAGCACCACGGCCTTGGCCGGGCCGAACTTCACGAAGTAGTACTCGGCCTTCTCGACGTACTCCTTCTTGAACAGCTTCGAGTTCGGCCGGTCGAACATCCTGCGGCCATACCTGGCGCCAAGAAAATGACCCAGCTGCGCACCGGCGATCGCGCAGATCGGCGCACCGATGAGCAGCTGGGTCAGGCTCAGCTTCGTGCCGAGCAACTCCTGCGCGACGGATGACGCTCCGACACCGGCCAGGAACAGCAGGGAGTCTCCTGGGAAGAAGAAGCCCACGAGCAGGCCCGTCTCCACGAACATGATGATCCAGACGCCGATCACACCGAACGTGTTCAGCAGGCCCTTCGCGTCGAGCGGGTTGAAGGCGAGCAGCTCGCCGACGGCGCGAGTCTTTTCTTCCATGGCGAACCAGGGTACGTGAGCCCGGCTACAAACGGGGATCGACCGGCTCGCTTTCACAGGCGAGCACGGCAAACACCAGCTGATGCACGGCTCGCCCGGAGCCGCCGGCGGCGAGCAGGTCCAGCGCGGCGAGCCCCAGACCGTGCTCCCGCAGCGCGAGGTTGCGCTTGCGCTGCAGCCCGCGGCCCCGCAGCGGGTCCAGCCGGGAGAGGTAGTCCGGGCCGTAGATGATCCGCAGGTACTCCCGGCCGCGGCACTTCAGCGCCGGCTGGACCCGTGGACCGGCGTCGACCGCGGGCTTGAGCACCATGCCCTCCCCGCCGGCGCCGGTGAGCTCCAGCCACCACTCGGTCGCCGCCGCGACGTCCGCGCCGGCCGCCGGGTCGACCACCAGCCGCCGGGTTGTGGCGAACAGCGAGGGATCCAGCAAAGCCAGCCGGTCCACCAGCGCCAGGTGCCATTCGTGATCCTGGCGCAGATACGAACCGCCCTCCCCGGCCAGCACGTGGAACGGCGCCAGCCGGAGCCCCTCGAGGCCGTCGGTCGGCCAGCAGTACCGCCGGTACACGTCCGTGAACGCCGCGATCGACGAGACCCGGGCGGCGAACCTGTCCGTCAGCGCGGCCACGTCGACGCCGCGGGCGGCCGCCGCCGCCAGCGCGGCGTGCGCGACCGGCAGCGCCGCCCCGGCCGCCGCCGCGACGCTCGCGTACTGCTCCCGGATCAACGGCTCCGCCTTGGCCGACCACGGCAGCACCTCGGCGTCCAGCAGCAGCCAGTCGGTGCCGAGCTCATCCCACAGCCCGGCGGCGTCCACGGCCGCCCGGACCCGGTCCAGGATCGCCGTTTCCACGGAAGCCGAGCCGAAGAACGGCCGGCCCGTCCGCGTGTAGATCGTCCCGCCGGCCGCGATGCCGAAGCGCCGCTCCCCGGCCGCCGGGGTCCGGCACACGACCAGGACCGCCCGCGAGCCCATGTGCTTCTCCTCGCACACCACCCGCGGCACGCCCGCCGCCGCGTAGTCGGCCAGCGCCTCCACCGGGTGCTCCAGGTATCCCTCGACCTTCGACGTCGACGCTGGCGCCATCGTGGGCGGCAGCCAGACCAGCCAGCGGGGGTCGACCGCGAAGCGGCTCATGACCTCGAGGGCCGCCGCGGCGTTCTCGGCCGCGACCGTCACCCGCCCGGCGGGGGTGACCAGGGTCCGCCGACCGACGACGTCAGCGAGATCGAGTCCACGTTCCGCCGGAGCCGGTACGACCAGCGGCCGCACCGGCTCGTAATAGGTGCGGATGGCCGGCACTGAGACCAGCTCCCGGGACGGATACCGCAGCGCGGTCAGCGCCCCGCCGAACACGACGCCGGTGTCGACGCAGATCGTGTTGTTGACCCACTCGGCCGAGGGGACGGGCGTGTGCCCGTAGACGACCGTGGCCGCGCCCTTGTACTCCTCCGCCCACGGGTAACGCACCGGCAGCCCGTACTCGTCGGTCTCGCCGGTCGTGTCGCCGTAGAGCGCGAAGGACCGCACCCGGCCCGACGCCCGCCCGTGGTAGGCCTCCTTGAGCCCGGCGTGCGCGACCACCAGCCGTCCGCCGTCGAGCACGTAGTGGCTGATCAGCCCGTCCAGGAAGGCGGGCACCGCCTCGACCAGCGAAGGGTCGGCGGCGTCGAGCTGGTCGAGGGTCTCCTGCAGGCCGTGCGCCACCCGAACCGTGCCGCCGCGCAGCTTGCGCAGCAGCTTCGCCTCGTGGTTGCCCGAGACGCACAGCGCGTGCCCGGCCGCGACCATGCCCATCACCAAGCGCAGCACGCCGGGGGAGTCCGGCCCGCGGTCGACGAGGTCACCGACGAACACCGCCGTGCGCCCGTCCGGGTGATGCGCGTCGACGGCCCGTTGCGTAGCGTCGCGGTCCACGACGTAGCCGAGCCGGTCGAGCAGCAGCTCCAGCTCCTCGCGGCAGCCGTGCACGTCGCCGATGACGTCGAACGGTCCGGTCAGGTCCTTCTTGTCGTTGTAGAGCTTCTGGTACGCCACGACCGCCGCCTCGACCTCGGCCACGTCGTGCAGGACGTGCACCTGGCGGAAGCCCTCCCGGCCGAGCGACCGGAGCGAGCGGCGCAGGTCGCGGTGCTGCCGCGACAGCACCGGCCGGCCGAAGTCACGGTCGGGGCGCAGCTGGGTCCGCGCCCAGCACTCGCTCTCCGGCACGTCCAGGACGATCGCGACGGGCAGCACGTCGTGCGCGCGGGCCAGGTCGACCAGGGCCTTGCGCGCGTGCGCCTGCACGTTGGTCGCGTCGACCACGGTGAGCCGGCCCGCCCGCAGCCGCTTGCCGGCGATGTAGTGCAGCGCGTCGAACGCCTCCGCCGACGCCGACTGGTCGTTCTCGTCGTCGGCGACCAGCGCCCGGAACGCGTCGGAGGACAGCACCTGCGTCGGGGTGAACTGCCGCCGCGCGAACGTCGACTTGCCGGAACCCGAGATGCCGACCAGCGCCACCAGGCACAGTTCGGGAATCGTCACCGTGGTCACTTCTTGAACACCGCCATCTGGGTGGATGCGCCGACTGATGGGTCTTCCTCGCCGATGCCGTGCCGCGTCACGGTGTAGCCGTGCCGCGCCGCGACCTCGTCGCACCACGCGCCGAACTGCGCCCGGTCCCACTCGAAGCGATGGTCGTGATGGCGCAGGTGGCCGTGGTCCAGGCCGGGATACCGGACGTTGTACTCGACGTTGGGGGTGGTCACGACGACCGTCGCCGGCGCCGCGTGGCCGAACACGCTCGCCGCGAGCGCGGGCAGCCGCGGCGGGTCGACGTGCTCGATGACCTCCATGAGGACCGCCGCGTCGTAGCCGCGCAGCCGGTCGTCGCGGTAGGTCAGCGCGGTCTGCAGCAGCTTGATCCGCGCCTGCTGCCGCTCGGGGAGCCGGTCCAGCCGCAGCCGGCGGGCCGCCATGTCCAGCGACACGGTCGAGACGTCCGCGCCGACGATCTCGGTGAAGCGCCGGTCCCGGATCAGCTCGCCGAGCAGCGCGCCGGGGCCGCAGCCGAGGTCCAGCACGCGGTGCGCGCCGGCCTCGATCAGCTGCCGCACGACCGCGGCGCGGCGCAGGGCGGCGAGCGACTCGGGCCGGGCAGCGGCCTCGGCGTCGACGTCGGCGTCGGTGTCGGGGTCCGACAGCCGGGACAGGGCCTCGTCGGTCAGCGACCTGCGGTGCGCGAGGTACCGCCGGGCGATGACCGCCTTCGCCGGATGCTCCGCCAGCCACCCGGTCCCGGCCCGCAGCAGCTTCTCCACCTCGTCGGAGGACACCCAGTAGTGCTTCGCGTCGTCGAGGACCGGCAGCAGGACGTAGACGTGGTTGAGCGCGTCCGCGAGCCGCAGCGTCCCGCGCAGCGTGAGGTCGACGTACCGGCTGGCGCCCCACTGCGGGTACGCCGTGTCCAGCGGGATCGGGGTCGCCTCGACGGTCCAGCCGAGCGGTCCGAAGAACGCCGCCGCGTCGCCCTTGCAGCGCAGCGCCGGGATCCGCAGCTCGAGGGGGATCGGTCCGGCGGCGAGCTCCGGCCGGTCGCGGGAGTCGCCGCGCAACGCGGTGCGCAGCACCCGGCCCATGGCCGCCGCCAGCAGGCTCGACGCGGCGTAGGGCCGGTCGTTGACGTGCTGCCGCAGCGTGAACGTCTCGGGCTGCTTCGAGGGCCGGGCCGCCGCCGGATCCGCTTCCAGCAGGAGCGCCGCGGTGCACCGCTCCTCGGTCGCCTCGGGGTAGAAGACATGCGCCGTGCCGCCGCTGACCTCGAACGACTGCAGCCTGTCGGGATGCTTCACGAGCAGGTAGCCGAGGTCGGTCGCGGGGCGGTGGGTGGTGGTGATGGTGAGCAGCACCCCACCATCGTCGCGCCCGGATTATTGCTGGGTCAGGCGGTTTTGCTGGGCGTACAGTCGAGACCATGGCGACGGTGCCGACCGTGCACTGGCACCGGTTGGCTGACGGCCGGGTGCAGTGTGACGTCTGCCCCAGAGCGTGCCGGCTGCACGAGGGGCAGCGCGGGTTCTGCTTCGTCCGGGAGCGCGCCGGCGACGAGATCGTGCTCACCACGTATGGCCGCTCGTCCGGGTTCTGCGTCGACCCGGTCGAGAAGAAGCCGCTCAACCACTTCCTGCCCGGCTCGCCGGTGCTGTCCTTCGGCACCGCCGGCTGCAACCTCGGCTGCCGCTTCTGCCAGAACTGGGACATCTCCAAGAGCCGCGAGGTCGACACCCTCGCCGCGTCGGCCAGCCCGTCGCAGCTCGCCGAAACGGCGGTGAGTCTCGGGTGCCGGTCGGTCGCGTTCACCTACAACGACCCGGTCATCTTCATGGAGTACGCGATGGACGTCGCCGACGCCTGCCGCGAGGCCGGGGTCAAGACGGTCGCGGTGTCCGCCGGCTACATGAACCCCGCGCCGCGCGAGGAGTTCTACCGGCACATCGACGCCGCCAACATCGACCTGAAGGCGTTCAGCGAGAAGTTCTACGAGAAGGTCACGTTCGCCCGCCTCGACGCGGTGCTGTCCACATTGGACTACCTGCGCGGCACCGACGTGTGGCTGGAGATCACGACGCTGCTCATCCCGGGCCAGAACGACAGCGACGACGAGCTGCACCGCCAGTGCGACTGGCTGCTGGAGCACCTCGGCACCGACGTCCCGTTGCACTTCTCCGCGTTCCACCCCGACTTCAAGATGCGCGACATCCCGCACACGCCGCCGGAGACGCTGTCCCGGGCCCGCCGGATCGCCCTGGACGCCGGCCTCCGCTTCGTCTACACCGGCAACGTGCATGACCCCGAAGGCCAGACCACGCGCTGCCCCGGGTGCGCCGAGCCGGTCGTCGTCCGCGACTGGTACGACCTGCGCGCCTACCGCCTGACCGACGACGGCCGGTGCGTCCGCTGTGGACATCAGCTGCCCGGGGTGTTCGACGGCCCGGCCGGCGACTGGGGCCGGCGGCGGCTGCCAGTAGTCCTCAAGTGACGACCAGACCCACCGCGGTCGCCGGCACCTTCTACCCGGCCGACCCGGCCGAGCTCGCGGCGACGGTCGACACGATGCTCGCCGCGGCGCCGGCCACCGAGCCGGCAACTGAGCCGCTGGACGCCGCGGCCTACGTCGTGCCGCACGCGGGCTACCGCTGGTCCGGCCCCACCGCCGCCCGGGTCTACCGCGAGCTGCGCGACCACACCGGGCCGTTCGAGCGCGCCGTGGTGCTCGGACCAGCGCACCGGGTGGCGTTGCGGGGTGCCGCCGTGCCGACCGACACCGCCTGGGCGAGCCCGCTCGGCCCGATCGACATCGACCTGGAAGGCGCCCGGCTGCTCGTCGACCGCGGCCTCGCCGTCGCCGCCGACGAGCCGCACGCCCCTGAGCACTCGATCGAGGTGCAGGTGCCCTTTCTGCTCCGGGTACACCTGCCGAAAATGCTGCCCGTGCTGGTGGGGCCCGGCGATCCGGCCGCGACCGCCGCGCTGCTGTCTGCCGTCGCCGGGCCCGGCACGGTGGTGATCTGCAGCACTGACCTGTCGCACTACCTGAGCGAGGACGAGGCGCACCGGCGCGACGCCGCGACCGCGGCGGCCATCGGCGACCTGGCCCCGGAGCGGATCGGCGACGGCGACGCCTGCGGCCGGCACGCGCTGCGCGGGCTGCTCACGTGGGCCCGGCAGCAGGCGCTACGGGTCGATCGGCTCGCGCTCGCCACGTCCGCGGACACGGGCGGGCCGAAGGACAGCGTCGTCGGTTACCCGGCGTTCCGACTTTCTGAATAGACGTCCGTGGTGGGTTCATCCGTTGCACGCGGAATGTCCAGAAACTGGTGCACGAACGGGCGACCACGGTCGTGGAGACCCCTCACGTCTGGACCGGTGAGGGCGCCTGCGGACGGCGCCGGAACTGGAGACGGGGATGTCAGCGATTGCGGCAGCGCCGGACAACGGCACCGCGACCTGGGCGCCGATGACCCGCGAGCAGCGCGAACAGTTCGACGCGGACGGCTACCTGGTGCTCAAGGGCGTGCTCGGCCCGGACGAGGTGCGCCACTACGCGTCGGTGCTCGACACCGCGCACCAGCAGCACCCACGCGCCGCGGACGGCTCACTGCACCTGCTCAGCCCGGTGTCGAGGTATCCGGATCTGGTCGACCTGATCGACCACCCGGCGACGTTCCCACTGGTGTGGTCGATGCTCGGGTGGAACGTGCACATCTATCACTCGCACCTCGACGTGCACCCTCCGCTGGCCGCGCCGAAGCCCGACTGGTGGCACTGGCACCAGGACGGCGGCCGGCAGAACCGCGAGCTGGAGACCGACCCGCGGCCGCGGCTGTCGGTGAAGCTCGCCTACTGGCTGTCCGACGTCTCGGAGCCCGGCCGGGGCAACCTGACCCTGGTCCCCGGCAGCCACCGCACCAACTGGCTGCCCGGCCCGCCGACCCGCGACGTGCCGTGGCCCACGCCCGACGGCGCGCGGCAGGTCACCGTCGACGCCGGTGACGTCGTGTTCTTCGACCGGCGGATCTGGCACGCGCGGTCGGACAACCTCTCCGACATCACGCGCAAGTGCGTGTTCCTGGGCTACACGTATCGCTGGATCGCGATCCGCGACGACGTCGCCGACCTGCCGGCCCGCCCCTGGTGGTCCGGGCTGAACCCGGTCCAGCAGCAGCTGCTCGGCGGCATCGGCAACATCGGCGGCGGGCACGGCGCCGACAACGGCACCGACGGAGACCATCACTGGGGTCACTATCCGCAGACCACGCCGCTGTACGAGGCCCTGCGTGACCGCGGACTGTTGGATCCCAACCACCCACCGTTGATTCCCTGAGGCATCGCAACACATCCCTCCCCTTGACCCGTCATTAGGGTCATGGGGAGGGGGTCGGGTTGACGTTCGAGGAGTTCGTCGAGGCGCGGCTGCAGGCGCTGCTGCGTTACGCGGTCATGCTCACCGGTGACCAGCACACCGCGCAGGATCTCGTCCAGGAGACGATGATCCGGGCGCAGGTGAAGTGGCGCCGGATCGCCGCCGCCAGCGCGCCCGAGCACTACGTCAAGCGCATGCTCACGAACGCCTACATCGACCTGCACCGCGGATCATGGCTGCGCCGCGTGGTCCTGCGGGCCGAACTCACCGAACCGCACGGGGCGCCGTTCGGCCTGCCGCCGGTCGCCGACCACGCCGAGGCGTCCGCGGACCGCGACCAGATGTGGCTCTGGCTCGGCCGGCTTCCCCGGCGCCAGCGGGCCGCGCTGGTCCTGCGGTACTACGAAAGCCTCAGCGACGTCGAGATCGCCGAGGTGCTCGACTGCGCGATCGGCACGGTCCGCTCGCTGATCTCCAGGGCCCTCGCGACGCTGCGCGCCGAGGTCGTCCCGGAGCTGATCGGCGGCGACGCCCGATGAGCGACCCACCCGCCGTTTCGGCGCTGACCGCGGCGCTGACCGCGGCATTCGCCCGGCACGAGCAGGACGTGCCGGTCGCCGCGGCCCTGCGACCGGCGATCGCCGCCGGTGTCCGCAAGCGCCGGACCCGCCGCCGCTGGATGCTCTCCGGCGTGACCGCGCTCGTCCTGGCCCTGGCCGGCTCGCTGCCGCTGGCACTGCCGGACCGGCCCATGCCGCCGGTGCACACCGAGTCGCTGCTGGGGGTGGGCAGCCCCGACGTCGGCAACTTCCTGCTGCTCGGCACCGACCGGCGGCCGGAGTCGCCGGGTGAGACCGTGCGCGCCGACGCGATCCTGCTGCTGCACGTCGACGCCGACACCCGCACCGTCTTCCAGCTGTCGATCCCCCGTGACCTGCTCCTCGAGGTGCCCAACTTCGGCACCCAGCAGGTCGGGACGGCGTTCGTCTTCGGCGGGTACGAGCTGACCTCCCGCCTCGTGGGCAACCTCCTCGGCGTCCAGATCGACGGTGGCGCGGTCATCGACTTCACCGCCATGCAGCGGATCACGGAGGCCGTCGGCGGCGTCGAGCTGTGCGTCGAGCAGCAGACCATCTCCATCCACCTCGGCTACGACCCGTCCACCGGCCACGTGGTGCCGCTGCGGTCCGGGATGCAGCCCGTCATCTACGAGCCCGGCTGCCGGCACTTCGCCGGCTGGCAGGCCCTGGACTACGTCCGGCAGCGCCAGTCGCTCGCGCAGGGTGGCGACGACCGGGACGCGCACGTGCGGCAGTTGCTCGCCGCCCTCGCCCGGCAGCTCGGCGACCCGGTGAAGCTCGCCAAGGCGATGCCCGTCGCCGGCAGCGCCCTCGACCTGCACCTCGGTGACGTGTCGCTGCCGATGCTGGCCGGCATGCTGGCCGGGTTCGACACGGCCGCGGTGCCCGGCCTGAAACTGCCGATGGGGCAGGACCGCACGGTCCTCCCCGATGGTGACGGCCTGCTGACCGCGCTGCGGAACGGCACCGTGCCCGCCTGGGCCCTGGCGCATCCGCAGTACGTCGGCTGAGGCTCAGCGGTATTCGTCGTCCATCGCGACCTCGCGGTCCTGCTCGACGGCGTCGTACTCGTTCGCGTCCCACGGGTGCGCGCGGTTGATCACCGGCCCGCGGTCCTGTGGATCGGCCGGGAGCGCCTGCTCGGCAGCATCGGCGGGGGACGCTTCCGGATCGCGCACGTCGGGGTCGAGCCGGTCGTCGAATGTCAGCAGATCCTCATCAGGCTGGGTCATGCGTCCTCCGCTTCGCTCCGGTTCTCCAACCGTACGACCGAATCAGCAATAACGCGGCCGAGCCGGGCAATTCACCCCCGCTCCACCCTCCCGCCGTTCATAGGCTCTGAGTGCTGCGGGATACTCCGTGGCAGGACAGCGCGGTCCTCGACGAGCCGCGCAAGCTCGGCTCCCAACACCGCACGATCCAAACAGCCAAGGAGCGCCGTCATGCCCATCGCCTCTCCCGATGTCTACGCCGAGATGCTCGATCGCGCCAAGGCCGGCGCGTTCGCCTACCCGGCGATCAACGTGTCGTCGTCGCAGACGCTGAACGCGGCGCTGCGCGGCTTCGCCGATGCGGAGAGCGACGGCATCATCCAGGTCTCCACCGGCGGCGCCGAGTATCTCTCCGGCCCCACCGTCAAGGACATGGTCACCGGCTCGGTCGCCTTCGCCGCGTTCGCCCGCGAGGTCGCGAAGAAGTACTCGGTCAACGTCGCCCTGCACACCGACCACTGCCCGAAGAACAACCTCGAGAAGTTCGTCCGGCCGCTGCTCGCCATCTCCGCGGAGCGCGTCGCCAAGGGCGAGGAGCCGCTGTTCCAGTCCCACATGTGGGACGGATCGGCCGTGCCGCTGGGTGAGAACCTGCAGATCGCCGAGGAGCTGCTGGCCCTCACCGCCGCGGCCAAGGTCGTGCTGGAGATCGAGGTCGGCGTCGTCGGCGGCGAAGAGGACGGCGTCGTCGGCGCGATCGACGAGAAGCTCTACACCACCGTGGAGGACGGCCTGGCCATGGTCGAGGCGCTCGGCCTCGGCGAGAAGGGCCGCTACATGGCCGCTCTCACCTTCGGCAACGTCCACGGTGTCTACAAGCCGGGCAACGTGAAGCTCCGCCCCGAGATCCTCAAGATGATCCAGGACGCGGTCGGCGCCAAGTACGGCAAGGACAAGCCGCTGTCGCTCGTCTTCCACGGCGGCTCCGGCTCGCTGCTCGAGGAGATCCGCGAGGCCCTCGACTACGGCGTCGTCAAGATGAACATCGACACCGACACGCAGTACGCGTTCACCCGCCCCGTCGCGGCGCACATGTTCACCAACTACGACGGTGTGCTGAAGGTCGACGGCGAGGTCGGCAACAAGAAGGCCTACGACCCGCGCGCCTGGGGCAAGGCCGGCGAGGCCGGCCTGGCGGCCCGCGTCGTCGAGGCCTGCGAGCACCTGCGCTCGACCGGCACCACGCTGTCCAAGTAGCACTTCGTCGAAAGGCCCGGCCCGGGTTTGGGCCGGGCCTTTCGCATGGGCTCAGGCGGTCAGGAGCTCCGCGGCCTCGGCGACGTCGTCCGTGATGTGCAGCAGCTCCCGCAGGTCACCGACCGGCGACGCGGCCAGCAGCGGCTCCAGCAGGCCGCGGATCGGCAGGCGCTCGGTCCAGTGCTGGACGCCGAGGAACACGAACGGGCCGCTCCCGCCGTCGGTGGCGTAGAACGTCTTCGTGGCGGCCTGGAAGACCTCCTGGACCGTGCCGGCCATGCCCGGGGCGAAGACGATGCCGCCGCGGGACAGCCGCAGGATCGTGTCCTCCCGGATGGCGTTGGAGAAGTACTTCGCGATCTTCGCGGCGAACAGGTTGGCCGGCTCGTGCCCGTACAGCCACGTCGGGATCGCCAGGCCACCGCGCCGCGCCCAGGTCACCGGGTCGACCGAGACCTGATCCGCGGGCTCGACGGAGTCGGGCGTGGGCGGCACCGGCTGGGCGAACGCGACCCGCACGTCCAGCGCCGCCCTCGTGAACGGATCGTGGTCGTGGAAGTCGGGCGCCACCGACAGCCGGTCGATCGCGTCAGTGAGGACGTCCAGCGGCCGGTCGGCGAGGAACGCGCCCAGGTTGGCCGCCTCCATCACGCCCGGGCCGCCGCCGGTCACGACCAGCCGGTCGGCGCGGGCCAGCCGCCACGCCAGCTCGGCGGCGGCGCGGAAGTCCGCCGCGCCGCGATGCACGGCGTGGCCGCCCATGATCCCGATCGCGGCGGCCGGGCCGCGGGCGCCGATCCAGCCGGCCGTGACGTTGGCCAGGGCGTTGTCGATTCCGGAGTCGTGCATCCGCTGCGCGATCGCCTCCCGGATCTCCGGCGTGGCCCCGCCGGTGGACCGGAAGTGCTCGTAGACCAGCGTGTCGAACATGCCGGCGAACCCGTCGGAGTCGAACCCGGCGGAGAGGTCGTCCGGCACGTACAGCTGCGACGGGTGCGTCGGATACGGCACGCCGGCGAACTCTGGGACCACCACCGCCCGGCGCAGCAGCAGGTCGACGACCGCGTCCAGGGCCGCGAAGTGACACCCGATGAACAGGGTGTCCTGCACGTCAACGGCGGACAGGTCAATGGTGGACAGGTCGAGACCCTGCACGATCTTGGTCGCCAGCGAGCCGGTGCGCAGGTGGAACAGCAGCTCCTCCGGCGACTCGATCTCGTCCGGCGAGTGATCGTGCAGCGCTACCACGTCTGGCGGGGGCGGTGTGGGCACGAGGTCATCTTGCCAGTCCCCACAAAGGGCGATGGCCCGACCGTGAAGATCGGACCATCGCGTAACCGGGTCCTGGGGAGGCTCCGGACTTCCCTTTCTAGTACCTGCCCGAACCGGGCACACCCCCCGGTCGCGGGACGTACCCTCCACCGTTCAGCCAACCTGGTTGAATGGCTGCATGCAGAACCTGCTGCCACAGCCAACACCGACGCTGCTTCCCGCCGAGCCTGAGGCCGCCGCGAAGCTCGCCGCCGCCGCCGGTTCCGACAAGGACGTCAAGGAGGTCGCCGCGGCCCACCCGACGTTCAGCGCCGCCTGGGCCGAGCTCGCCGAGCTCGCCCTCGCCGACGGCGAGCCGGTGACCGCCTATGCCTACGCCCGCACCGGCTACCACCGCGGCCTCGACCAGCTGCGCCGCAGCGGCTGGCGCGGCGCCGGGCCCGTCCCGTGGTCGCACGAGCCCAACCGGGGCTTCCTGCGCGCGCTCAACGCGCTCGGCCTGGCCGCCGAGGTGATCGGGGAGCAGGAAGAGGCGGAGCGCTGCGCCCAGTTCCTCAACGACAGCGACCCGGCCGCGACCGCCGCGCTGCGGTAGCTACAACCCTTCCGAGATGGCCGCGGCGACCTTCAACCAGGCGTCGCGGCTCGCGGACGTCAACCCCGCGTAGCGGATCGGCTCTCCTGAGTCGATGAAGCGTTCGTACGGCGCCAGCAGCACCGTCCTCGTGCGCGCCGCGAAGTGCCGCGTGATGGCCGGCACGTCGAGATGGCGCCGGCTCGGCGGCATCGACACGACGGTCACCGCCTGCCGGACCAGCCGCTGCCGGCCGTGCTGCTCCAGGTGGTCCAGCATCCTCGACGCGGTCTCGGCCGAGTCGTTGCGGGCCGACATCGTCACCACCAGCTGGTCCGTGGCGTCGATCGCGGCCTGCCAGTTCTCCGCGCGCACGTTGTTGCCGGTGTCCACCACGATCAGCTTGTAGAACCGGCTGACCACGTCCCGGATCTCGCCGAACGAGTGCGCCGTGAGCATCTCGCCGGCCGTGGCCGACTCGTCGCTGGCGAGCACGTCGAACATGCCTTCGCCCTGCGCCCGCACGTACTGCGACAGGTCGCCGACCCGGCCCTGCGCACCCTGGAAATGCTCCAGGTCGCGCAGCAGGTCACGCACCGTGCGGGTGTGGAAGTCCTGCTGCGCCCGCATGCCGAGGGTGCCCTGGGTCTCGTTGTTGTCCCAGGCCAGCACGTATCCGCCGCGCTTCTGCCCGAACGTCATCGCCAGTAGCAGCACCGCGACGGTCTTGCCGGCGCCACCCTTCGGGTTGACCACGGTCACCTGGCGCAGCCCGCCGAAGTTGCGCCGCACGAGGTCGACGTCGTGCCGGAACTCCAGCTCACGCCGCCCCGGCCCGAGCGACAGCATGCCGAGCGTCCCTTTGGACACCACTCCACGCACGCCGCGGGCGGCAACCGGGTCGACGGGCCGGGTCTGCCGGCGCCGGGAGAACTCCTCCGCGGTCGGCGTGCTCCCGTCCGACCAGTTCGTCGCCGGCGGCGCCTCGGTCGGCGGCCGGTGCCGGACCGGTGGCCCGGCGTCGGCGGGCGGCATCGCGGTTGCGGGCGGCGCGGCGTGTACGGCCGGCGCCTCCGACGACATCTGCACCGGCCCGACGTGCGGCCCCGCCGGTGGTGCCGGATATGCGGGCGGCGCGGCGTGCGCAGGCCCCGGCGGGTATGCGGGCGGCGCCACCGGCGATGCCGGGTGCGCGGGCGGCGGTGCCGGGTGTTGGGGCCGGGCGCCGGCGTAGGTGGGCGGCACCGGGTAAGCGGGCGGCGCGCCCGGTGCCGTGGGGTGTGCGGGCGACGTCGGATACGTGGGTGGCGCGGGGTGCGCAGGTGGCGCGGCGTGTGTGGGCGGTGCCGGGTAGGTGGGCGGCGCGGCGTGCGCGGGAGGCACAGGTGGCGCGGGGTGCCCAGGTGGCGCGGCGTGTGCGGGCGGCGCCGGGTATGCGGGTGGCGCTGCGTGTCCGGGTGGTGCTGGCAGCGTGGGCGGCACCGGTTGCGGCGGGTGCATGACCGGCGGACGCGGCACGGGCACACCGTTCGTCGGCAGGGCGCTCGCGCCGGGCATGGAGACCGCGTCACGACTCGCCCCGGGAATCGGGCTCGCGCCGGGCATGGAGACCGCGTCACGACCCGCCCCGGGAATCGGGCTCGCGCCGGGCATGGAGACCGCGTCACGACCCGCACCGGAGCCAGGGATCGGGCCGGCACCCGAGACCGGAACCGGACCTGCCCCGGAGGCCGGACCCGCGCCCGAGACCGGACCTGCACCGGAAACCGGGCCGGCGCCCGAGACGGGGATCGGGCCCGCGCCGGAGACCGGGATCGGACCGGTGCCGGAGACGGGAATGGCACCGCCGGCGACCGGGATGGCGGTGGAGCCGGAGAGCGGCACCGCCGCAGGACCGGACGACAGCGACCGGACCGGAGCACCGGACACCGGCACGTGCGGGACCGGCTGGCCGTGCTGGACCGCCCCGCCGAACTCGTCGTCCTGCGCCGGCGGCGGCACGAGCCACGGCCCGGGCGGCCCGACGTCACCGTCGCCGTGCTGCCCGGACGGCAGCCCGGGCCTGGCGAGACCCACCCGCCCCGGCGGCTGCGACCACGGCGAGCCGACCTGCTCGACCGCCGGCGAGCCGTCCGGCAGACCGCCTCCCGTCGATCGGGCGGCACTGTCCGGCTCGGCGGCGTCGTGCGTGTCGTCGTCGTGCAGTACGTCGTCGGCACCGTCATCGCCGGGCTGCACCGGGCCCGCGGTGACGGGTCGATCGGTGCGCCGGCCCGAGATGATCTCGTCGGGCGGCCAGAGTGCGTCGTTCACAGCTGTTCCCCTCCCGCGCTCTCCCACCGTATGCGAGTCGGCACCGTATGCGAAGGCGCCGACATCAGGGCACGTAGACGGCCCAGGCGGAGCGCTCCATCCACCAGGAGCGTTTCCTGGTGAGGGTGCCTTCGGCGCCGTCGTCGACGAATGGGACGTCGGTGCGGGGGGTGATCGCGACCGCGCGGCCGTGGGCGCGGCGGACCTCGATCTCGACGCGGGGGCGGCGGAAGAGCGACCGGGAGGCCCGGGGCACCGCGACCGCCACGTCGAGGATGCCGTCGCTCATGTCCGGGGACAGGATGAGCGGGAGGCCGTCGACCGTCGCATACCGCGAGGCGTTGGCGACCACCGACATGAGCACCGGCTCGGTGCCGTCGGCGAGGACGGTGTCGTCGACCTCGACCCGGGCCAGGTAGGTGCTGGCCGAGCCGCTCGCGTCGACCCCGCCGACCAGGACGCCGTCGAGGGTGACCGAGCCGGCGTCGTTGCGGAGCAGGTCGAGGCGGCGGACGTTGCCGCCCAGGACGGCCGCGGCGACGTCGGCCGGGGTGCGGGGCAGGCCGAGCCGGGTGACGAGGTCGGTCGAGTCGGGGCCCAGCGGCAGCACGCCGATCGGCGGCAGGTCCGGCAGGGTCCGGTCGTCCGGGATCGCCTCCGCGGAGAGCGCCCGCTTGCTGGGCGCCGGCGCATACATCCTGACCAGGCGGCGCATGACCGCCCGGAGCTGCCCGTCGGCGGCGGTGGCCACGACCAGCCGTACGTCCGGCAGGGCCTTGAGCGCGGCGTCGATCTCCGCGTCCGTGTGTGCGACAACCGTCTCGACCTGGACGCTTGCGGTGCGCAGCGCGTCGCGACAGGCCAGAATAGGGGTACGCGTGCCGCACGCGCCGTTTTCGCAGGCACAGGACGTGCCTTCGCCGAGCGCGAGCACCACCACGTCGACCACCGTTGTCAACCTGCCTTTCACGCGGTTGTTAGCCTGGCACCCCGGGCGACCCGCTGGGGCGCCCGACCCTTTGGAGAGGGCAACAGACGATGCCAGCGATCGTGCTCATCGGCGCTCAGTGGGGCGACGAGGGCAAGGGCAAGGTTACCGACATGATTGGCGGCGACGTCGACTACGTCGTGCGCTATTCCGGCGGCAACAACGCGGGTCACACCGTGGTGACGCCGGACGGACAGAAATTCGCCCTGCACCTGATGCCGTCGGGGGCCTTGTGGCCCAACGCCGCGATCGTCATCGGCAACGGGGTCGTGATCGACCCGAAGATTTTGCTCATCGAGATCGACGGTCTGGCCGAGCGCGGCGTCGACGTGTCCCGCCTGATGATATCGGGTGACGCACACCTCATCATGCCGCACCACCGGGCCCTGGACCGGGTCGTCGAGCGCTACCTCGGCTCGTCGCGGATCGGCACCACCGGTCGCGGCATCGGCCCCGCCTATGGCGACAAGGTCGCCCGCATGGGCATCCGGGTCCAGGACCTGCTCGACCCGGGCATCCTGCGCAAGAAGCTCGAGATCGTGCTGCGCGAGCGCAACCAGGTCCTCTTCAAGGTGTACAACCGCAAGGAGATCGACGTCGACGCGACGGTCGAGGAGTACCTCACCTACGCGGAGCGGCTGCGGCCCTACATCACCGACACCCGGCAGGTGCTGTGGAAGGGCCTGGAGGAGGGCCGCACGGTCCTGCTCGAGGGCGCCCAGGCGACGATGCTCGACATGGACCACGGCACGTATCCGTTCGTGACGTCGTCCAACCCGACCGCGGGCGGCGCCTGCGTCGGCGCGGGCGTGCCGCCGACCGCGATCACGCAGGTGATCGGCGTGACCAAGGCCTACACCACGCGCGTCGGCTCCGGGCCGTTCCCGACCGAGCTGTTCGACGACTTCGGCGTGCACCTGCGCAAGGTCGGCCGGGAATACGGCACAACGACCGGGCGCGAGCGGCGCACCGGCTGGTATGACGCGGTCGTCGCCAAGTACGCGACCCGGCTCAACGGCATCACCGACCTGGTCGTGACCAAGCTCGACGTGCTGTCCGGGCTGGAGACGGTGCCGATCTGCGTGGCGTATGACGTGGACGGCAAGCGCACCGATGAGATGCCGATGACGCAGACCGAGTTCCACCACGCGACCCCGATCTACGAGGAGCTCCCCGGCTGGTGGGAGGACATCTCCAAGGCGCGCGTGTTCTCCGACCTGCCGGCCAACGCGCAGCGTTACGTCGAGCGGATCGAGGAGCTCGCGGGCACTCGCGTGTCGATCGTCGGGGTGGGCCCAGGCCGGGACGAGAACGTGGTGCGGCACAGCCTGATTTAATCTGTCGCGTGCGCGTACTCCTGCTCGGCTCCGGTGGTCGTGAACACGCGATCGCCGCGGCCCTGGCCGCCGACCCCGCCGTGACCGACCTGATCTGTGCCCCGGGCAACCCGGGCACGGCCGCGATCGCGGCGAACGCCGAGGTCGACGTGCTCGACCCGGGCGCGGTGGCGGCGCTCGCCGTGGAGCGCGCCGTCGACCTCGTCGTGGTCGGCCCGGAGGCGCCGCTGGTGGCGGGGGTCGCCGACGCGGTCCGCGCGAAAGGCATCGCCTGCTTCGGCCCGTCGAAGGCGGCGGCGCAGCTGGAGGGCTCGAAGGCGTTCGCGAAGGACGTGATGCGGGCGGCCGGCGTGCCCACCGCCCGCTCGTTCGTCTGCACCTCCGCGGCGGAGGTGGCGGCCGCGCTCGACGCGTTCGGCGCGCCCTACGTGGTGAAGGACGACGGCCTCGCCGCCGGTAAGGGCGTCGTCGTGACCGACAGCCGCGACGAAGCCCTCGCGCACGGTGCCGCCTGCGAGCGGGTCGTCGTCGAGGAGTACCTCGCCGGTCCGGAGGTCTCCCT
Source organism: Dactylosporangium sp. NPDC049525 (assembly GCF_040676755.1). NCBI lineage: Bacteria > Bacillati > Actinomycetota > Actinomycetes > Micromonosporales > Micromonosporaceae > Dactylosporangium > Dactylosporangium sp. NPDC049525. The sequence continues at coordinate 644,379 of NZ_JBFAPO010000001.1, forward strand.
GTTCGTCGTCACCGACGGCACGGCCGCCGTGCCGCTGCAGCCGGCCCAGGACTTCAAGCGCATCGGCGACGGCGACGCCGGCCCCAACACCGGCGGCATGGGCGCGTATTCGCCGCTCGCCTGGGCGCCGGACGGGCTGGTCGAGGAGGTCATGGCGAGCGTGGTCCAGCCGACCCTCGCCGAGATGCGCCACCGCGGCACCCCGTTCGCCGGAGTGCTGTATGTCGGCCTCGCGCTGACCGCAGAGGGCCCGAAGGTCATCGAGTACAACTGCCGCTTCGGCGACCCGGAGACCCAGGTCGTGCTCGCCCGGCTCGAGACGCCGCTCGCCGGTGTCCTGCACGCCGCGGCCGTCGGCCGGCTCGCCGAGGACCCGCCGCTGGCGTGGCGGCCGGGCTCGGCGGTGTGCGTGGTCATGGCCAGCGCCGGCTATCCGGAGTCGGCCCGCAAGGGCGACGTCATCACCGGCGCCGACGGCGTCCCCGGCGTCATCCACGCCGGCACCGCCCGCCGCGCGGACGGGGCCCTGGTCACCAGCGGCGGCCGGGTGCTGACCTGCACCGCCATCGGCGACACCCTGGCCGAGGCCCGCGCCGCCGCGTACCGCATCGTCGACGGCATCACGTTCGACGGCGCGCAGCACCGCACCGACATCGCCCTCGCCGCGGAAAAGGGCACCGTCACCATCCCGTAGGCAACCCCAGGTGGCCCGGCCTCCGTTCTCCCGGTGAACCCGAACGGGGAGGGAGCACGGATGTCGACCGAGCAGGCCTACCGCGACTACGTCGCGGGCAACCTGGACCGCCTGCGTCGCACCGCCTACCTGCTGTGCGGCGACTGGCACCTGGCCGACGACCTGACGTCGACGGTGCTGGTCAAGCTGCTACGGCACTGGAAGCGCGCGGCGGTGATGGAGCATCGCGATGCGTACGTGCGACGCATGCTCATGTCCGCCTGGCTGGACGAGCGGCGGCGGCCGTGGCGGCGCGAGTCGTCCACCGACCGGCTGCCGGACCGGACCGCCGCCGCTGCCGACGCCGACCGGCGGCTCGACGTGCTCTCCCTCCTCGCCGGGCTGCCCCCGCGCCGCCGGGCCGTGCTGGTCCTGCGGTACTTCTGCGACCTGTCCGTCGAGGAGACCGCGCAGGCGCTCGGCTGCAGCGAGGGCACCGTGAAGAGCCAGTCCGCGCGGGCGTTGGAGACGCTGCGGGCCGGCATCGAGGAGGGAGACCCGCTGTGGATCTGACCCAGGCCATGCTCGCCGCCACCGAGAGCCCACCGCCCACGAGCATCGACGTCGACCGGCTGATCACCGGCGAGCGCCGCCGCACCCGCAGCCTGTATGCGGTCACCGGGGCCGCGGTCGCCGCGGCGCTGGCGGTCGGGGTGGTCGCGCTGCCGCAGTACCTGTCGCAGAAGCCGTCCGGTCAGAGCCCCGGCCTGGCCCCGCCATCGACGGTGGCCACGGCGACCAGGTCACCGGCCGTGTGCATCACGCCGGCGCCGACGGTCACCGTGCCGCCCGGCGGCGGCAAGACACCCGGCAGCGGCAAGACACCCGGCGGGCCGCACCCGCTGGTGCCGGTCACCGAGTCCTGCGGCGCGGCGATCGCCCGGCTCAGCGACGAGATCACCGCGGTGCTGCAGCGCCTCGCACCCGGCGTCACGGTCACCAACGCCCGGGACGGCAGCCCACTGCCCGCGCGGGTGGAGAAGGAGGGAGCTCTGCTGCTCGGATACACCGCCGGGTTCAACCTCCCGGGCGGGGTGATGTCGGTGCGCATCGAGGCCGCCGAGCAGACCTCGGCGCAGTTCCGCGCCTTCGCGGAACAGCAGTGCACAATGCCGGAGGCGAAGTGCCGGCCCGCGACCGTCGACGGCGCCGAGCTGTTGATCCGCAACGACGTCGCGGGTGGCTACGGCATCGACGTCTGGGCGGTGCGGCCCGACGGCACGATGCTGCTGACGCTGACCCGCGCGAAGATCGCCGGTCAGCCGACCCCGCTCACCGAGCAGCAACTCATCGAGCTGGTCATGACCCCGGCGCTCACGGTGTACCCGTAAGCCTCAGTCGGTGAACAGCTGGCGGCGCACGACCTTGCCGGTGGCGTTGCGGGGCAGCGCGGCGACGAAGTACACGTCCCGCGGCACCGAGAACCGGGCCAGCCGGTGCCGGACGTACTCCCGCACCGCGTCCGGGTCGACGTACTCGCCGTCGTGCAGGGCGATCCACGCCGCCAGCCGCTGCCCCCACTCCTCGTCCGGTACCCCGGCCACCGCCACCTCACGGACCTGCGGCAGCTCGGCGATCACGTCCTCGACCGAGGCCGGGTACACGTTCTCGCCGCCGGAGATGACCATGTCGTCCTCGCGGCCGTCGACGAACAGCAGGCCGTCGGCGTTCAGGTGGCCGAGGTCGCCGGTGCCCAGCAGGTCGCCGTGCGACTCGCGGCCGGTGCCGTTGGTGTACCCCTCGAACAGCATGTCGTTGCCGACGAAGATCCGCCCGATGACGCCGGTCGGCAGCTCGGTGCCGCTGTCGGACAGGATCGCGACCCGGGTGCCGTGCGGCGGGCGGCCCGCGGTCCCAGGCGAGGCCCGCAACTCCTCCGGCGTGGCGATCGACGCCCAGGAGGCCTCGGTGGAGCCGTACAGGTTGTACAGGACCGGCCCGTACACCTCCATGAACCGCGACGCGAGCGGACCGGTCAGCGCCGAGCCCGACGTCGCCGCCACCCGCAGCGTCGGTATGGGCGCGGGCGCCTCCAGCAGGCGCTGCAGCATCACCGGCACCGCGAACAGCGACGTGCAGCCGGTGGCCCGCATCGCGTCCACAGTGGACTGCGGGGTGAAGCGGTGGGCGACGACGATCGTGCCCCGCAACGCCAGGCACAGCTGCAGCGCGGCCAGCCCCCACGTGTGGAACAGCGGCGCGGCCACGAACATCCGCTCGCCGGCATAGAGCGGGATGCGCGACACGACCGAGGCGAGCGGGCCGAGCCCCGCCGGGTTGCGCCGGCGGGCACCCTTGGGCGCGCCGGTCGTGCCGGACGTCAGCACGACCACCGACCCGGCGTCGGCCGGCGGCTCGAGGTCCGCCGACGGCGCCCGGTGGATCAGCCCGGCGGTCTTCGACAGGGCCATCCGGGGCAGGTGCGGCGGCACCGCGGCGAGCATGCCGAGCAGGTCGTCGTCGTGCATGAGCAGCGTCAGGGACTGGTCGTGCGCCACCGCCTCGAGCTGCGTGTTGCCCAGGCCGGTGTTGACGAGGACGGCCTGGGCGCCGAGGGCGATCAGGGCGAGCATCGCCTCGACCATGCCGGCGGAGTTGTTGCACAGCAGGCCGACCCGGTCGCCGGCGCGGACTCCGTGCTCGGCCCGCAGGGCGTTGGCGAGCCGGCGGACCCGCAGGTCGAGCTCGGCGTAGGTGATCCGGCGGTCCTCGTCGACGACCGCGATCCGGTCGGGGTCGCGGGCCGCGGTGGAGCGCATCTCGCCGTAGAGGCCGAAGCCCCAGCGCCGCAGCGCGTTGAGCTGGCGGGCGATCCGGGCGGGGCTGCCGGGGTGCAGCAGTTTGCGGCTGGCCATCGTACGCAGGATGAACGGCGTGTCCATGTCTCCCCCTTGAAACGGCGGCGGCCCCTGGCAGAGGGCCGCCGCCGTAAGTCAGCGGATGTAGGTGCCGGATATGGCGCGGGCGACGACCAGGCGCTGGATCTCGCTGGTGCCCTCGAAGATCGTGTAGATCTTGGCGTCGCGATACCAGCGCTCGACGGGATGCTCCCGCAGGAAGCCGGCCCCGCCGAGGATCTGCACGGCCTTCTCGGTCACCGCGACGGCGACCTCGCCGGCCTTGAGCTTGCTCATCGAGCCTTCGCCGGCTTCGAACGGGCGGTTGTTGCGTCCCATCCAGGCGGCCCGCCACACCAGCAGCCGCGCGGCGTCGATCTCCATACGCATGTCCGCGAGTGCGAACGCGATCGCTTGGTTCTCGATGATAGCCCGGCCGAACTGCACCCTGTGCTTTGCGTAGTCCAGCGCGTACTCGTACGCGGCGCGGGCCACGCCGAGCGCCTGCGCCCCGACCGCCGGCCGGGACAGCTCGAACGTGCGCATCGCGGCCTGCCCCTGCGCCTTGCGGCCCTCGCGGGCGCGGGCGAGCCGGGCGTCGAGGGCGTCCTTGCCGCCGAGCAGGCACCGGCCCGGCACCCGCACGTCGTCGAGGAACACGTCGGCGGTGTGGGAGGCGCGCAGGCCGAGCTTCTTGAGCTTCTTGCTGCCGTTCAGCCCGGGTGTACCGGGTGGCACGACGAACGCCGCCTGCCCACGGGATCCCAGCTCGGGCTCGATGCTCGCGGTCACCACGTGCACATTGGCGATGCCGCCGTTCGTGGCGTACGCCTTCTGGCCGCTGATGACCCACTCGTCCGTTGCCTCGTCGTAGCGGGCCCGGGTCTTCATGGACGCGACGTCCGAGCCGGCCTCAGGCTCCGTGCTGCAGAACGCGGCGACCTTCGGCTCGGCGGCGTCACCAAAACACTGCGGGACCCACTCGAGCATCTGGTCGGGCGTACCGGAGGCGTAGATCGCGGCAACGGCCAGGCTGGTGCCGAAGATCGCCATGCCGATGCCGGCGTCGCCCCAGAAGAGCTCCTCGTTGGACAGGCACAGCGACAGCCCGGTCGGGTCGGCCCAGGTGTTGGCGAGAAACTCGAAGCCGTAGAGGCCGATCTTCGCCGCCTCCTGGATCACCGGCCAGGGGGTCTCCTCGCGGGCGTCCCACTCCGCGGCGGCCGGGCGCACGACGTCGGCGGCGAAGCCGTGCACCCAGTCGCGGAGGTCCCGCTGCTCCTCGTTCAGATCGAGCGAGAACTCGGGCATGGTCCTTTACGCCTTCGGGATGTCGAACAGGTTCGCGATGTTGGCGGCCAGGCCCAGGTCGCCCTTGGCCTTGAGCTTGCCGGTCATGAACATCATCATGGGGTTGCCGGCACCCGAGACGACCTTGAGGAAGTCGACCGGGCCGACGGTGATGGCGAGCTTCGGCTCCTGGTCGGGGCTCGGCGAGAGCGTGCAGGCGCCGTCGGCGATGACCAGCTCATAGGTGTCGGCGCCGCCGTCGGGCGCGCCGGTGATCGTCCAGTGGATGATCGCGTTCGTCGAGCCGGCGCGGTCGGCGCGGAACAGCTCGGGGAAGCGGGAGAAGATCGTGTCGAGGATCGCCTTGCGCTGCGGCCCCGCCATGAGCTCGGCGAGCTGTGCGTCGGACGCGCCCTTCACGAGCTGCGCGAACTGCTTCGGGTCGACGTTGTTGAAGTCGCCCAGGGCGTCGAGGTCGGCCATGTCGGTGTGCCCTTCGTGTACACGGAAACAAGCTACTGACGCGTAACCTTACGCACGAGTAGGTAAGGTGACAAGGTGCTGAAACGACTTCCGCGGGTGGTACGCGAGCAGCAGATGCTGGACGCCGCGGTGCGCGTCTTCTCCCATCGTGGCTTCCACGCCGCGTCAATGGACGAGATCGCGGAGGTCGCCGGCATCTCCAAGCCGATGGTCTACGCCTACCTCGGCACCAAGGACGAGCTGTTCGTCGCGTGCCTGCACCGGGAGGCCACCCGGCTGATGGAGGCGGTGGCGGCCGGCGTGCTGCCCACCGCCAGGCCCGACGAGCAGCTGTGGCACGGGCTGCGGGCGTTCTTCACCTTCGTCGGCGACCATCGCGACGGCTGGCGGGTGCTCTACCGGCAGGCCCGCAGCGAGCCGCACTTCGCCGGCGAGCTGGCCGGCATGCGGGCCAGGATCGTCGAGGTGGTGGCCGGGCTGCTGGAGTCCGCCGCCACCGCCGCCGAGGTGCCGGGGCGCCCCGGCGACTTCACCGCCATGGCGTACGCCTACGTCGGCGCGGCCGAGTCCCTCGCCGACTGGCTCGCCGACCACGAGGAGGAGGACCCCGACCACACCGCGACGCGGATGATGAACTTCGTCTGGGTCGGCGCCGAGGCCCTGCTGCAGGGCCGCGTCTGGCGCGCTTAGTTCTCCTGCACGACCTGTTTGTCGCTGTTGACGATGCTCCCGACGGGAAGTTCCGTCAGGCTGGCGGTGTGCACCACGGTGCCGACGGCGAGCACCACCACGACCGCGACCAGGGCCGCGGCCTGCACCAGGGTGCGGCGGGACCGGGGCGCGTAGGCCAGGGCGGCAGCGGCGATGGCGCCGAAGAGCAGGCCGCCCAGGTGCCCGGTGATCGAGATGCCCGGCACGCTGAACGTGATGACCAGGTTGAGGACCAGGACCGGCACGATGCCGGCGACGCTGCGGCGCATCTTGCGCAGCACGATGATCAACGCGGCGAACAGCCCGAAGATCGCCCCCGACGCGCCCGCCGTCAGCGCCCACTCGGAGCCGACCAGGTAGGTCACCACGCTCCCGCCGAGCCCGGCCACCAGGTACAGGGCGAGGAAACGGGACCGGCCCAGCATCGCCTCGAGCGGGCGGCCGAGCACCCACAGCGCCCACATGTTCATCAGCAGGTGGAACAGGCCGTAGTGCAGGAACATCGACGTGAAGAGCCGGTAATACTGCCCGTCGACCAGCCCGCCGTCGAGAATCCGGTAGAACGGGTTGTGGTCGGCGTCTTCGAGCGGGATGTTGCGGTAGGTCGTCAGGCCGCCCCACTCGTGCAGCGGCGTGCTCCCGCCGAACAGCCCGCCGATCCCGCCGCCGGCCAGCGAGTCCGCCGTGCCGGAGCTGATCACCGATGCGATGAACACCAGGACGTTGATGACGATCAGCGTGATCGTCACCACACCCAGGGCGCCTTCTTGGCCGCCGCCGAACGCGGTCCGGACCGGGCGCTGCGTCCTGGCACCCTCGCGGACGCACTCCGGACACTGGAAGCCGACCGATGCCTCGTTCATGCAGTTCGGGCAAATCGGCCGGTCGCAGCGGGTGCACCGGACATACGTCTCACGGTCAGGGTGCCGGTAGCAGACGGGGACCACGTTCGCCGGCGGCTGAGTCATGCTGACAAGATTAGCCAGCTCTTCATGAGACCCGTTCGATGTCCACCCGCTCGATCACGATGTCCTGGCGGGGACGGTCCATCTGGCCCGTCTGCGTGCCGCCGATCTGCTGCACGACCTTCCGCGAGTCGTCGTCGGCAACCTCACCGAAGATGGTGTGCTTGCCGTTGAGGTGCGGCGTCGGGCCGAGCGTGATGAAGAACTGCGAGCCGTTGGTGCCCTGGCCGAAGCGGATGCCCGCGTTGGCCATGGCCAGCAGGAACGGCCGGTTGAACTGCAGCTCGGGGTGGATCTCGTCGTTGAAGTTGAAGCCCGGACCGCCGGTGCCGGTGCCCGTCGGGTCACCACCCTGGATCATGAAGCCGTCGATCACGCGGTGGAAGATGACGCCGTTGTAGTACGGGCCCTTGCCCGGCTCGCCCGTGCGCGGGTCGGTGTATTCCTTGCTGCCCTCGGCGAGCTCCACGAAGTTGCGAACCGTCTTCGGGGCGTGGTTGGGGAACAGCTCCAGCCGGATGGCGCCGACGTTGGTGTGCAGCGTCGCGAACAGTTGCTCGGCCACCAGTTCTCCCTTTCTTTGGTGACATTCCGTCATCACCGTATCGGACGCGGATTCTGGCGGATCCGGGTGTGCGGGCCGCCGGTTCGCGGCAGGATGACGAACAGCGGACCGGTTCGGAAAGTTTTCCCTGGGTAACCCGGGGAGGACGAGGTTTCGCGGCCATGGAGGTGGAGCAAGTGTTTGGACGTCGTGAGGTGAAGACGCACCGCCGGCTCATGCAGGAGGAGCTCGGCGAAAGCCTGGGCCACCTGCGGATGGCCGCGGCGCACGCCGCCGATGGCGCTTCGGGGGCATTGGCGCCGCGCGTCGAGAACGCCCGGAATGCGGTCAAGCCTGGCCTTGCGAAGGCCGGTGGTGCTGCGGGGACGGTCCTCATCATCGCCCGCGACCGTTCGCGCCAGGCGAGCAAGCAGGCCGAGATGATGGGGCGCAAGGGGAAAGCGAAGATGATGAAGAACGAGAGCCGGAACAGTCGCCGTTGGCCGATGGCAATCGGCGGACTGCTGATGGCGGGCGCTGCGGTCGGCGCGGCCACCGCCCTCATGCGGCGCCGCCGGGCCAACCAGACCTGGGATGAGTACGGCTCGACCCGCACCACCAGCGACACCGGCTCGATGCTCGACTCGGCGAAGTCCACGATGGACGCCGGGGTCGACAAGGCCAAGACGATGGGTGAGGCGGCCAAGGACCGCGCCTCGGACCTGATCGGCAGCAAGAACACCAACACCGGCCCCTCGGGCAGCGGTGAATACGACAAGCACCCGATGCCGCAGGCGACGTCGAAGAACAGCCGCTCCTGACGCACGAGCGCGCGGACGGGCCCTCCCCAGCCACGGGGGACGGCCCGTCCGCGTTTTGTCCTTCAGCCCGTTGTCTTACAGCCAGCCGGATTTTCTGAACGCCCGGTACAGCAGCGCCGAGGCCACCACCATGAGCGTCATCACACCCGGATAGCCGAAGACCCACTTCGTCTCCGGCATGAAGTCGAAGTTCATCCCGTAGACGCCGGCGACCGACGTCCACACGGCCGCGATGCCGGCCCAGGCCGCGATCTTGCGCATGTCGTTGTTCTGGTCGACGCTCACCTGCGCCAGCCGCGCCTGCAGCACCGAGTTGATCACGTCGTCGAGGTAGAGCACCTGCTCGACCGTGCGGACCAGGTGGTCGTTCACGTCCCGGAAGTAGCGGCGGATCTCCTCGGGCACCTCCGCGAGCTGACCGCTGACCAGACCGGCCAGGGGCCGCTGCAACGGCAGGACCGCGCGCTTGAACTCCATCAGCTCGCGCTTGAGCTGATACACCCGCTGGATCCGATCGGTGCCCTTGCCCTTGCTGCGCTTCACCGGGCTGAACACCTGGTCCTCGATGATCGCGACGTCCTCCTCGATGGCCGCGACCACCTCCACCATGACGTCGACGACGGTGTCGGCGACGGCATAGGCGACCGCCCACGGCCCCCTCGCGAGGACCTCCCGGCGCCGCTCCAGGTCCGTGCGCACCGGCGTCAACCGGCACGCGTCACCGTGGCGGACCGTGATGATGAAGTGCTCGCCGATGAACATCAGCACGTCGCCGGTCTCCACGACCTCGCTGCTCTCGGTGAGCTCGTCGTGCTCGACATACCGCGCGGTCCGCATCGTCATGAAGGTCATGTCGCCGTAGCGCTCGACCTTCGGCCGCTGCGAGGAGTTGACGGCGTCCTCCACGGCCAGCTCGTGCAGCTGGAACGTCTCCGCGATCGCGGCCATCTCCCGCGCGCCCGGCTCCTTCAGCCCGACCCAGACGAATGCGTGCCGATGCTTGCGGGCCGCGGTGAGCGCCTCCGCGTAGTGCCAGCCGCCGGGTTGGCGCACCCCGTCGACATACAGCGCACAGTCGACGATCGAACTGGCCGTCGACGGCGGCTCCGCCGTCGCCGCGGCCGTCACGGTCGGACTCAGCATGCGCGACATCGCCCGCACCGGACGGGCCAACGCCCTGGAGAACGAGCCTGCCAGCTGCTCGTCGGTCATCGCGACCTCCGCCGTGTTCGTTGGGCAAAAAAGTAGGCACCGGATGGGTCGACCGCAGGTGGGGGGTGGGGGCGCGGTCGACCCACCCGGTGCCGTTGGGGGGCGGGGGGTGATGTCTGCGGCGCGATTCAGCAAACCACGCCGGGCTGGATTTTCAGCCATCCAGAGCCGACAGCGGAACCCACCCGCCATCACGGTTTGGTGTCGCTTTTCCGCCAGGCGCTTCCTATCCCTTGCGGACCGCCTCGATCGCCGCTGCCAGCCGGGACACACCCTCGTCGACCTGGTCCGTCAGCACCGCCGAGAACGCCAGCCGCACCGAGTGCCTGCCGCCCTCCAGCAGGAAGTCGCTGCCCTTGACCACGGCGACCCCGAAGTCCCGCGCGGCCACGGTCTCCAGCTCCGTCGTGTCGATGTCCTCCGGCAGCTCGACCCACAGGAAGTAGCCACCGTCGGGCTCCACGAACGTCGCGTCGGGCACGTGCTTGCGCAGTCCGTCGGCGAGGAGCCGGGCCCGCTCGCCCAACGTCGCCGACACCTTCTCGATCGACCGCTCGATGTCGCCGGTCACGCAGAACTGGTGCGTGATCGCCTCGGCGACCATGCTCGGCGAGATGTAGAGGTTGGTCGCCCGCTTGGCGATCGCGGCGATCGTCGCCTTCGGCCCGACCAGGTAACCGACCCGCAGCCCGGGCGCGATCGTCTTGGTGAACGAGCTCGCGTGCACGACCACGCCGGTGGTGTCCTGCGACAGCATCGTCGGCAGCTTCTCGCCCCGCCAGCGGATGTCCGCGTACGGGTCGTCCTCGAAGATCGTGAACCCGAACTCCTCGGCGAGCGCGACGAGCTTCTCCCGGCGCTCTTTCGACAGCGTGACGCCGGCGGGGTTCTGGAAGTTCGGGATGATGTGCGCCAGCGTCGGGCGCACCCCGGATTCCAGCAGCTGCCGCAGCTCATCGGTGTCGATGCCGTCGGCGTCGACCGTCACCTGGTGCACCACGGCACCCAGGTTGCGCAGGTTGAGCAGGGTGCGGTCATAGGTGGGCTTCTCCACCACCACCGCGTCACCCGGCTTCACCAGGTGCTCGAAGAGCAGCGCGTCGGCCTGCAGTGAGCCGTTGGTCACAATGACCTGGTCCGCGTCGACGCCGTGCTTTGCCGCGATCCACGACCGCAGCGGAAGGTAGCCGACCGACGTGCCATAGGCGGTGATGCCAGCCGGGTCGGCCTCGAATGCCCGCACCGCAGCGGCCTTCAGCCCGTCGACGTCGATGATGTCGAGACTGGGTGCGCCACGGGCGAAAGAGATGAGCTGCATGGCGCCAGCCTACGAGAGCGGGGTGGGCCGGCTCAGCCGAGTTCCGCCCGCTCCACCAGGTGGAAAAGAAATTGTCGTACCCCGGTGGGAGCATGTGGGGTATGACGATGTCGGCCTACACACCGCAGCGGATTCCCCAGTGGTCGACCAGCGAAGCGCTGGTCACCGGCCTCGCCCCGGCCGTCTCGCACCGCCGGGCGAGCCACCGCCTCGAGACGGTGCTGCGCAAGGCCTGCCCGCCGCAGTTCGCCGTGCTGGCCGTCGGCCTCGGCGTGGACTGTGGCGATGGTCGCACCTACGTGCCCGACCTGATGGTGACGCGGACCGAGGCCATCGACGGCGAGGGTGACGTCGTCCCCGCCGCCGACGTCCTGGTCGTCATCGAGGTCATGTCCCTGAGCAACCCGCTGCCCGGCCTGGTGCTGCGCCGCCACGACTATGGCGCGGCGGGCATCCCGCAGTATTGGATCCTCGATTCGAGGAGCCACACCCTCACCGTGCACACGGATCCGATGGCCGGCCCGCACGCCGACGGCTACCTGACCGCGACCACGGTGGAAGCCGGGATCGAGTTCACCACCGACGACCCGTTCACGGTCACCATCGACCCGGGCCTGATCCGCTAGGCCCGATCCGTTAGGCCTGATGCGCCGCACGGGCGTGGCTCGCATTGCGGAGACGTTGGTCAATGCCCAGGTTCGTGGCTTTGCGGCATCGACGGTGTGCGATCTACCCGCAAGATGATCTTCGGATCGCGGGTAAATCGCACACCATCTATGTTGCGGGCATGACGATCACGCACGCCGACCCCGGCCAGCGCATCGGCGAAAACCGCGACGATCAGGCGGCGATGGGCGAACTCTGGTGGACCCACACCCGGAGCACGTCACGAACGGAGATCACGCCGAGGACGTCGTCCCCGTCGAGGACGACCAGGTGGCGGAAACCGCCGCGGACCATCGCGGAGGCGGCCTCCTCGATCGTCCAGGAAGGGCTCGCGTAGACGACCTCCCAGGTGATGTGCTCGGCGGTGCGCTCGACGTCAGGGTTGAGGTCGGCGCCGATCGCCTTGAGGATGTCGCGTTCGGTGATGATGCCGACGCCAGAGCCGTCGGGATCGACGACGATCGCCGATCCGACCTGCCGGCGGGACATCAACTGGGCGGCTTGGCGGAGGGTATGGTCCGGGCCGAGCTGGACGACGGCAGTGGACATCGCTTCGTGGACCTGCATCAGGCATCACTCCTCGCAAGGCACGTTACGGAAATCCTCCCTGCTCAGGGGCCGACTCTCAAGAGTCACCCACCCTTGCGTGCGGACCAGAAGTGGCAACGGAAGCGAGAAGCAGCGCGGGAACGCCCGATACCGCGCCGGAACGCGCGTTAGAGTTCGAAGACGTGCGCTTCCTCAACGATCAGCATCCCGGCTATGACCTGACCTATGACGACGTGTTCATGGTGCCGAGCCGCAGCGCCGTCGAGTCACGCATGGCCGTCGATTTGAACACCACGGACGGCAGCGGCACGACGATCCCGATCGTGGTGGCAAACATGACCGCTGTCGCCGGTCGGCGGATGGCGGAGACGGTCGCCCGCCGGGGCGGTCTGGCGATCATCCCGCAGGACATCCCGATCGACGTGGTCGCCGAGGCGGTCTCGTGGGTGAAGCAGCGGCACCTGGTGCATGACACCCCGATCACCCTCGGGCCGACGGAGACGGTGTCGCTGGCGCTGGATCTGCTGCCGAAGCGGGCACACGGCGCGGTGATCGTCGTGCAGGACGGCAGGCCGGTGGGTGTCGTGACCGAGAGCGACTGCACCGACGTCGACCGGTTCAGCCAGCTGCAGAGCGTGATGTCGCGCAACCTGCAGACCCTGCCGGAGGACATCAGCCCGGAGGCCGCGTTCGAGGAGCTCACCGCCGGGCACCACAAGCTTGCCCCGGTCATCGACAAGGCCGGCCGGCTGGTCGGCATCCTGACCAGGAACGCGGCGCTGAGGGCCACGCTCTACCAGCCGGCGGTCGACGCCGGTGGGAAGCTGCGCATCGGCGCCGCGATCGGCATCACCGGCGACGCGCCCGGCCGGGCCGACAAGCTGCTCGCCGCGGGGGTCGACGTGCTCGTGGTCGACACCGCACACGGGCACCAGGAGCGGATGCTCTCCACGCTGCGAGCCGTCCGGGCCCTGGATCCGAAGGTACCGGTGGCCGCCGGCAACGTGGTGACCCGCGACGGGGTCGCCGACCTCATCGACGCGGGCGCCGACATCGTCAAGGTGGGTGTCGGGCCGGGTGCGATGTGCACGACCAGGATGATGACGGGGGTCGGACGGCCCCAGTTCTCCGCGGTGCTGGAGTGTGCCGCCGAGGCAAAGCGGCACGGCCGGCACGTGTGGGCCGACGGCGGCGTGCGGCACCCGCGGGACGTGGCGCTCGCGCTCGCCGCCGGCGCGTCCAACGTGATGATCGGGTCGTGGCTCGCCGGCACGCACGAGTCGCCGGGTGACCCGCGCCGCGACCCGAGCGGCCGGCTCTACAAGGAGAACTTCGGCATGGCGTCGGCGCGTGCGGTGAGCCGGCGGACCGCGGACGACAGCGTGTACGAGCGGGCTCGCAAGGCGCTGTTCGAAGAGGGCATCTCATCGTCGCGGATGTATCTTGACCCGCGCCGACCCGGCGTGGAGGACATCCTCGACGCGATCGTCGCGGGGGTGCGCAGCGCCTGCACGTATGCGGGTGCGAGCAACCTGGACGAGTTCGCGGAGCGTTCCACTGTCGGAATTCAGAGTGCGGCAGGGTACGCGGAGGGAAAACCGCTGGATGTCAGTTGGTGAACGGCCCGACGGGATAGTCTCGTCACCCGCAGGTCACGTATGGTGCGTGTCGTGAAGCTCGTTCGCGACCATGGCCGTCGAGGGTGACCGACCAGCCGCCATCACGCCGCCGCCGCTTGCAGGCGTTTCGTGTCGCGTCCCGTTTCGTCGGTGCCGGCCTGCTCGACCAGGTTGTCATCGCGACCGCCAACGCGGCGAACACGCTGCTCGGCGGCATCCTGCTGCCCAAGGATCAGTTCGGCGCGCTGGCGCTCGCGTTGAGCGTCGGCTACTTCTCGATGTACCTCAACCGGGCGTTCGTCGGTGACGTGCTGCTCGCGCTCGCCTCGCGGTTCGAGGGTGAGCACCGGGGGCGGCTCGTCCGCAACGGGCTGACGACGGCGTTCTGCTCCGGGGTCACCACGATGGTCGCCTTCATCGTGCTGTGGCTGGCGTGGCCGCACAACGGCAAGATCGACCTGGACGAGCTGATCTGGCTGGTGCCGTTCATGGTGCCGCTGATGCTGCACGACACGGCCCGCTGCGACTATCTCGCGGACCGCCGCCCCGAGAAGGCGCTCGGCATCGACCTCGTGTGGGCCGGCACGCAGGGCGTCGTGATCATTGCCATGATCCTCACCGGTAATGAAAGCGCGGGCGGCCTGCTCGCCGCGTGGGGCATCGGCGCCACCGCCGGCGCCACCGTATACCTGCTGCGCGAGCGCCGGCTGCCGTGGCGCGGCAACCCGAAGGCGTGGCTCGCCGAGACCCGGCACCTGTCCGGCTGGTTCACCGCCACGGCGATCGTGGCCCAGGTGCAGGTCCTGTCGATCAGCTTCCTGGTCGCCGGCAAGCTGTCGAAGATCGAGCTCGGCAACCTGCGCTTCGTGCAGACGGTGCAGCTGCAGCCGGTGCAGAACCTCGTCGCGGCGATCCAGGGCCTGCTCGTGCCGCGGGCGTCCCGGGCGGCCGCCGACGCCGTGAAGCCCGGCGCCGAGGGAGCCGAGGCCGCCGCGACCCTGCGCCGTCAGACGCGGCAGCTCGCGGTCGCCTTCGCGGTGCTGGGCGCGGTCATGGTCGGCGTCGTGTGGCCGTTGGTGTCCTGGGTGCTGACCGCCACCGACAAGTTCGAGGAGGCCGCCCCCCTCGCGCTGCCGATCGCGCTGCAAGGCGCGGTCTACCTGCTCCAGGTGCCGTTCACCGCGGCGATGCGCGGCATGCACCGGGCCAGGATGCTGTTCGTGCAATACGTGGTGTTCGCGACCGTGTCGCTGACCGGGCTGTCGATCGGCGCGAGCCAGGGCCTGCAGGGCGCGGCCTGGGGGCTGCTCACCGGCTCCGCCACCGGCCTGGTCTGCATGGTCATCCTGTACGGCTACGCGCTGAAGACCGTCGGCCCGCCGGCCACGGCGCCGGCGACGCGGCTGGACGCGACCCAGAGCGCCTGAGCAACCTTTTCGCCCGGCCGGACGTGCAAGGGCCGTGGAAGACACCGACGCCAGCTATGTGGCCTTCGTAGAGGTCGCCTGGCAGCGACATCTGCGGCTGGCCATCCTGTTGACCGGCGACCGGCACCGCGGCGAGGACCTGCTCCAGGACTGCCTGGTCAGGATCTACGAGCGGTGGCGGCGGCTGGCCCGCGCCGACGACCCGCACGCGTACCTGCGCCGCATGCTCGCCAACGGCAACGTGTCGCTGTGGCGGCGGCTGCGCCGGGAGCGGCTCGTCGCGGACCCGCCGGACCTCGCCGCCGACCGCACCGCCGACCGGCACCCCGACGCCGAGCTGCTCCGGCACGCCCTGCTGCGGCTGCCGCCCAGGCAGCGCGCGGTGGTCGTGCTGCGCCACTACGAGGACCTGCCCGAGGCGGAGATCGCGGGCATCCTCGGCTGCTCCGTCGGCACGGTCAAGAGCCAGAACGCGCGGGCGCTCGCCAAACTGCGGGCCGCCCTGCGTGAACCCATCTTCGAACGGAACGGGTGACCCGCCATGTCCATCGACCAGCATCTTTCGGATCAGTTGCACGCACTCGTGGACCGCGAGCCGGGCTCCGCCCCGCCGACCCGGGTCCTGCTGGAGCGTGGCCGGCGGGCCCGGCGGCGCCGGACCGCGACCCGCGCCGGGGTGACCGTCGCCGCGACGGTCGCGGTCGCGACCGGGTTCGTGGCGCTCCAGCCGGCTGGGCCGGCCGGGCCGGGTGGCACGGCGGGCCCCGCCACGACGACGACCATGGCCACGCAGGAGAGCACGCCCCAGCTCCGGCTGGCCGCCGCGGTCGCCGCGAGCGGGTCGACCAGCTACGCGTTCACGATCAGCATGGTGCCGAAGCCCGTGGACGGGGCGACGCTCACCGCCGAGGAGGAGCGGCTGCTGGTCAGGTCGCGGACCGCGCAGGGTGAGTTCGACCCGGCGAGCACCACCGGTGTCCTGCGCTACGACGACGGCGGGGAGCAGCGGCTCGTCAACGGGGAGCGGTTCATCGGCGACGGGAAGGGCCACTGGAAGTTCCAGAACGACGGGCGGCACGACACGCTCACGTTCAGCGGCCTGGGCGACGACCCGATCGCGATGTCCAGCGACGCCCCCCAGCTGCTCAAGACGCTCGAGGACGCCGGGTCGGTGAAGGAGGTGTCGCCAGGCGTCTACCGCTTCCACACCCAAGGGCCGGCCGGGCAGGCGTCACCCGGCGCCACCTACGACCAGCCGGGCTTCATCACCACCGGCGAGGTCACCGTGCGCGACGGCAAGGTCGCGAAGGTGAGCTACCTGTCGCCGCTCTTCCAAGGCGGCCCGGCACCAAAGGTGCGCGCCGCGGTCGTCGTCGAGTTCTCCGACTACGGCAAGCAGGTCATCGTGCAGAAGCCGGCGCACTGGGTGGACTGAGCAGCAGGGCGGCCTCGCCGGCCAGCAGGAGCAGCCACAGCGTGCCGCCGGTGCCGCCGATCAGCCACTCGTTGGTGATCATCGTCACCAGCGCGCCGGGGAGCAGCACGACGAGCCACGGCGGGGCGTCCCGGCGGCGCCGCCACACGTTCCACAGCAGCAGGCCGAGGCCGGCGAGGAAGGCGCCGACGCCGACCACGCCGGCCTTGCGCAGCGCGGCGATCGGCGCGTTGTCGACGGTCAGCTTGATGTCGGCGCCGCTGCTGGCCCGGTACACGGTGGCCCGGGCGTCGCGGGTGTTGCCGAGCAGCTTCTCGGTGAGGCTGTCGTGCCGCCAGTCGGCGCCGACCTGCCGCCAGGTCTCGACCCGGCCGCTGCTGACCCCGGCGTCGTCGCCGTAGCGCTCCTTGATCAGGAACGACGGGCCGTTGGCCAGGAGCACGATCGCGAGGGCGGCGGCGGGAACGAGGGCCTGGCGCCGGCCGTACCAGATGAACACCAGCGTCGCAGTGAGCAGGAGCAGGAAGCCGGTGCGGGAGTCACTGGTGCAGAGGATCAGCGCCGCCGTCGCGACCGATCCGATGCGCTGCCAGGCGGCCAGGCCCGCGTCGGCGCCGATCCGGATCGCGGCGAGGGCGGCGATGCAGGCCATCGCGTTGGGGTGGTCCAGCAGCCAGGACGCGCCCCAGAACCGGTACTCGAAGCCGCGCCCCCAGGGGGTGTCCGGCACGACGTGGGGCGACGTGAACAGGTTGCCGGAGCCGGCCAGCAGCAGCGCCGCGACCGTGCCGAGGAACGCGACCGCGATCCCGAGCGTGAGCCGCGCGAACGACCCGCGGAACGCGAACAGCGCAAGCACCACGAGTCCGAAATATCCGGCATAGGCCACCCGCTGGGCCGCGATCTCCGGCTTCATCACCAGCACCGCGCCGATCGCGCCGATGACGAGATAGGAGACGCCCAGCCACGCGGCGCCGGATCGCAGCGCGACAGGCGAGAACGGCCGGCACCACGCCAGGAACAGCACGCCCGACAGCAGCAGCAAGGTCCACACGACGCCGCCGGTGTTGGTGTACGTCCAGCTCAACACCCCCTGCACCGCGAACACGCCGCCGAGAACGAGTCCCCGGGGGTCGGAGGACGGCACCAGCGTCGCGGTGAGCACCCCGACCGCACCCGCGATCAGGCCGGCGACCAGCGCCAGGGCGGCGTCACGGTAGCTGTCGTCGACGACCAGTTCGACCGCGCCGGCGAGCAGGCCGACGGCCACGATCCCGGCGACCGCCCAGCCGGCCCGGGCCGTCATCGCAGGACGCTGCGGTAGACGTCGATCAGCCGCTGGGTGAGCACGTCGGGGGAGAAGTGCTCCTCGTAGCGCCGCCGCGCGACCGTCGCGAGCCCCGCGGCGCCCACGTGCGCCTTCGCCAGCCCCTCGGCGAGGGCCTCCGGGGTGGCCTCGGTGACCCAGCCCGCGTCACCGGTGAGGAACGGCAGCCCGCCCCGGTCGGTGACCAGCGCCGGCCGCCCGGCGCACAACGACTCCAGCACCACGGTCGGCAGCACGTCGTGCCAGGTGGAAGCGACGATCGTGCAGGCCGAGGCACCGAGCTGGGAGCGCACCTCGGTGTTCGGGACAACGCCCAGATACGAAATATCCGACCTGTCGCGTGCGGCCGCCTCCGCGAGGGGGCGCAGTGGCCCGTCGCCGATGATCCGCAGCGGGCCAAGCGCGCCGTCCGGGTGCCGGCGCCACGCGTCCAGCACCAGCTCCAGGCCCTTCTCCGGGCTCAGCCGCGCCACGTAGACGAATCCCTCACCGGTGCCCGTCGCGGCGCCCGTGTCCGGGATGCCGTTGGGCTTGACGGTGATCCGCTCGTCCGGGATGCCGAAGTCGCGCAGGTGCTCGGCGATCCGGTCGGTGAGCGCGATGAACCGGTCGACGCCGCGCCACGTGCCGCGGTGCACGGCCAGGGTCGTCGCCATGACCGCCGACTGGGCCTTCGACCCCCTATAGCAGGCGTGCCGGATCGCCGGCAGCGCGAACGCCTTGCCGCGGCACTCCGTGCAGATGTGTCCGTCGCGGAAGTACAGCCCGGGCGCGCAGACCTGCCGGTAGTTGTGCACGGTGTGCACGACCGGCACGTTGTGCGCGTGCGCGGTCCGCACCACCCACGGCGACAGCAGCGGGTAGGCGTTGTGCAGGTGTAACACATCCGGCTTTTCCGCTTTTATCAGCTTTTCCAGGGCGCGCTGCGACTCGCCGTTGCGGATCGGTGACAGCGGCAGCAGCACCTTCTGCGCGGTGGAGAACGTGCCGATCTCGTCGGAGCTGCGCAGGAACGGCAGCACCGACACCCCGGCCGTGGACAGTTGCGCGATCTCGGCATCGACGATGACGTTCTCACCGGACGGTGCGCCGGACGCGTAGCGATTGTGCGCGACAACGACCTTCATGACGGCAAAAGCGTACTTGAGGCAGACTGTACAAGTGCCCGAGCTTCCCGAGGTCGAAGCGCTCGCCGCGTTCCTCCGCGACCGCGCCGTCGGCCACACCATCGACCGCATCGAGGTCCCGTCGCTCAGCGCGTTGAAGACCTTCGACCCGCCGGTGACCGCCGCCGCCGGCCTGCCGCTGACCGGGGCGTCCCGGCACGGCAAGTTCCTCGACATCCACGTCGGCGACGACCTGCACCTCGTCACGCACCTCGCCCGCGCCGGCTGGCTGCACTACCGGGAGACGTTCAACGCCAAGACCCCGCTGAAGCCGGGCTCCGGCCCGATCGCGGTGCGGCTCCGGCTGGACGACGAGTCGGGCTTCGACCTCACCGAGGCCGGCACGAAGAAGAGCCTCGCCGCCTACTTCGTCACCGACCCGCGGCTCGTCCCCGGCATCGCCCGGCTCGGCCCCGACGTCCTCGCCGTCACCACCGACGAGTTCGCCGCCGCGATCCGCAGCCGCAAAGGCCAGATCAAGGGCGTGCTCACCGACCAGACCGTGATCGCGGGCGTCGGCAACGCGTATTCGGACGAGATCCTGCACGCCGCGAAGATGTCGCCGTTCGCGCTCACCAACCGCATCACCGACGCGACGATGGCCGCGCTGCATGCCGCGACCCGCGCCGTGCTGACCAACGCGGTGGAGCGGTCCGTCGGGCAGAAGGCGGCCACGCTGAAGTCCGAGAAACGCTCCGGGCTCGCCGTGCACGCCCGCACCGGCCTGCCCTGCCCGGTCTGCGGCGACACGGTCCGGGAGGTCTCGTTCGCCGACACGTCGTTGCAGTACTGCCCGACCTGCCAGACCGGCGGCAAACCCTTGGCCGACCGGCGGTTGTCGAAGCTCGTACGCTGACCGGGTGCGCCGTGCCTTCCTGATCGCTTTCGTCGGTTTCTTCCTGCTCGGCGCGGCGTGGGCGATCGCGCTGCCGGCCAACGGCACCTACGACGAGAAACAGCACCTCGTGCGGGCCTGGGCGGTGTGGACCGGCCAGTGGCTGCCGCACGACCGCGCCCTGGACGCCGGCGGCATCGAGACCAACGCGTTCACCGGTCCCCGCAGCCTCCTGCCCGCCAACGCCGACTGCACGTGGATCGACAAGCCTGCCTATGCACCGGCCTCCTGCCTCGAGTTCACCGCGGACCGCTCTTCGGTGCTCGTCCCCAGCGCCGCCGCCCGGTACAGCCCGGTCTACTACGCGCTGGTCGGGCTGCCGCTGCGGATCTCACCCGACAACGCCGGCCTGATCTGGGCACGGCTGCTGTCCGCGGCGCTGTCGGCGCTGCTGCTCGCCGGCGCGTTCGCCCTGGCCGGCCCGGGCCTGCTGCGGGCCGCGGTGGTGCTCGCCGCGACCCCGATGGCCATGAACCTCGACGGCGCCATCAACCCCAACGGCATGGAGATCAGCGCCGCGGTGCTGCTCTACGTCGCGCTGCTGCGCAGACACTGGCCGGCGGCCGGGGTGGCCGCGGCGCTGCTGCTCACGGTCCGGGACCTCGGGCCGTTCTTCGCCGCGGGTGTGCTGGTCGTGTCGCTGTTCGTGACCCGGACCTGGGTCCGGTCCCGGGCGTTCTGGCTGCCGGTCGCCGGCGGGGTCGCCTTCGCGGTCTTCTGGGCCCTGGTCGCGTCCCGGGGCGACGCCGTCGACCCCGGCCGGCCCATCGCGGCCACCTCCAGCGGCGCCATCCTGCGTGACATCGCCGACGACCGTGCCGAGTTCTGGGTGCGACAGATCATCGGTCAGTTCGGCTACGGCGAAACCACGGTCTCCCTCGGCATGATCGGGCTCTGGTACCTCATGGTCGCCGCCCTCGTCGTGCCGGCGCTGTGGTTCGGCACCACGCGGCTGCGCATCGGCATCGTCGCCGTCGCCGTCGCCTCCGTGGCCCTGCTGTTCGCTCTGGAACTCTACTTCGCACCCAAGGTCGGCCACTTCGCCCACGGCCGCTACGTCATGCCGCTCGGCGTCGGTGTCGTGCTCCTTGCGGGGCTAGCGGACCGTTACGCAGCGTGGCTGTCGGACCGTGGCTGGCTCGACCGGCTGGCCGTCGGCCTCATCGCCGTGACGGTCCCCCTCGATCTGTATGCCCTGGCCCGGGTCATGACCCGCTTCCAGCGCGGAATCAACGAAGGGCTGAACCCGATCGGGGGAACGTGGCAGCCGCCGCTCGGCAGCGTCTTGCCCCTTCTGACGTGTTTGGTGGGCGGTGCGCTACTCGGGGTGATTGTCACGCGGAGTTCTGTCCGGCCCACGCCAGTGCACTCGACAGCCAACACGTTGAGCAACTAGTCTCGGCCGGTCGTCGTCGGTTGCCCTGGCCAACATGGGACACTTCTCGCGTGCGATCGGGTGTCCTCGTAGCCAGCAACCACATCCCACCCGGTCGAGCAGTTGAGCGCCCTGATCCCCGGATCGTGGTGCGAGAGGACACACTCAGGTGACCGCTAGTCTCCAACGTCCGGCCACCCCGCCGAGCCGGA
The DNA here is from genome assembly GCF_040676755.1 of Dactylosporangium sp. NPDC049525. Lineage (NCBI taxonomy): Bacteria > Bacillati > Actinomycetota > Actinomycetes > Micromonosporales > Micromonosporaceae > Dactylosporangium > Dactylosporangium sp. NPDC049525. The sequence goes on from NZ_JBFAPO010000001.1 coordinate 665,964, forward strand.
GATCGACCTTGGGTGAGCTTGACAGCTTCGAGATCCTTCCCGAGCACGCGCTCACCCCGCTCGGCCCCAACGGCGTGCCCCGTTCCGGCTGGCAGCGCGCCCGGCGGGCGTCCCGCTGGCACCGGCCCTATGCGGCGATCCTGCTGCTGCTGGACACCACTGCCTGCGTCCTGGCCAGCCTCATCGCCCGGACCTTCCTCGACGACAAGACCAACCAGATCTTCGAGAAGAACCCCAACCTGTGGACCCTGATGACGTTCGGGTTGCTGCCGGCCGTGTGGCTGCTCGTCCTGTGGGGTCACGGCGCCTATGACCGCCGGTATCTCGGCACCGGCACCGACGAGTTCAAGCGGGTCGTCCGCGCCTCGTGGACGGTCGTGGCCATCGTCGCGTTCGCCGCGTTCTCCACCAAGACCCAGGTGTCCCGCACCTCCGTCGGCGCGGCCCTGGTCGGCGGCCTGCTGTTCGTGCTGATCCTGCGATATCTCGCCCGGCGGGCGCTGCAGTTCGTCCGGACCCGGTTCAACCTCGCGGTCCACCGGATGCTGCTCGTCGGCACCCTGCAGGAGGCGCTCGAGGTCCACCAGGCCATCGCCCGCGACCCGGCGGCCGGGCTCGTCCCCGTCGGCATCCATCTCATCGAGGGCTACGCGCCACATCCGAGCGCCGTCACCCCCGTGCCGGTGCACGCCGGCCGCGACATCCTCTCCCTCGTCCGCGAGCTCAACGCCGACACGATCGCGGTCTGCGGCTCCGCCAGCGCCGAGCCGCTCGAGCTGCGCCGCCTCGCGTGGCAGCTGGAAGGCACCGGCATCGACCTCGCCGTCGCGCCCCAGCTCACCGACATCGCCGGCCCGCGCGTGCACATCCGCCCGATCGAGGGCATCCCGCTGCTCTACGTCGAGGAGCCCAAGCTCTCCGGCCTCGGCTGGCTGTTCAAGAACGTGATCGACCGGACCCTCGCGCTGATCGCCCTGCTGATCGTGCTGCCGTTCTTCCCGATCGTGGCGCTGGCCATCAAGCTGTCCGACCCGGGGCCGATCTTCTTCCGCCAGCCCCGCATCGGCCGCGAGGGCAAGGTCTTCAAGGTCTGGAAGCTGCGGACCATGTATATCGACGCCGAGGAGCGCCAGGCCACTCTCGACGAGCAGAACGAGAGCGACGGCCTGCTCTTCAAGATGAAGAACGACCCGCGGGTCTTCAAGGTCGGCAAGTGGCTGCGCGCCACCTCGATCGACGAGCTGCCGCAGATCCTCAACGTCCTCGCCGGCGAGATGTCCCTGGTCGGCCCGCGCCCGCTGCCCGCCGACGACGGCGACTTCCTCGGCGACGTCCGCCGCCGCCTGCTGGTCCGCCCCGGCATCACCGGCCTGTGGCAGGTCAGCGGCCGCAGCGACCTGTCCTGGGACGACGCGGTCCGCCTCGACCTCTACTACGTCGACAACTGGTCCCTGGTGCTGGACCTGCACACCATGTGGCGCACCATCGGCGTCGTCGTCTTCCGCAAGGGCGCCTACTGACGCTGAGGCGTTCACTGACGCTGAGGCGTTCACTGACGCTGGGGCATGGCTCCGGCCGCCCGGGTGGTCCAGGATGAGCGCGTGGGTGGAAACCTCGCCGCTGGGATCGCGGTCGTGGGGCTGGCGGCGGCGCTGGCCGTCGCCGTATGGGCGGTCATCCGGCTGCGGTCACGGCGGGCGATCGCAACCGCCGCGCAGCGGGCCACCTACGACGTCCTGCACATCGCGGCCCTCGCCGCCGAGCCGCTGCGCAACGGGCTCACCGACACCGCCGCCGGCAAGGCCGTCCGGCACCTACGGACCCTGACCGGCGCCGCCGGGATCGCGGTCACCGATGCGACGAAGGTCCTGGCGTTCGACGGCGCGGGGGAGCACCACCGGGAGCAGGTCGCCACCGCCGCCGCGAAGGCCGTCATCGCCGGGCGCTCCACCGTGCTCGGTGGCGACGAGCTGCCGTGCGACCTCGTCGACTGCCCGGTCCGCGGCGCCGTCGTCGTGCCGCTCGCCCAGCGCGAAGGCGCGCTCGTCGCGCTGTCCGACGGGCCGCCCGCGCCGGGTCTCGTGCAGGCCACCGCGGAGACCGCGCGGTGGGTCGGCACGCAGCTGGCCCTCGCCGAGCTCGACACGTCCCGGGCCCGCCTGGCCCGCGCCGAGGTCCGGGCGCTGCGGGCGCAGATCAGCCCGCACTTCATCTACAACGCGCTGACCGCGATCGCGAGCTTCGTGCGGACCGACCCCGAGCTGGCCCGCGAGCTGATCCTGGAGTTCGCCGAGTTCACCCGGTACTCGTTCCGCGCGCACGGCGAGTTCACCACGCTCGCCGAGGAGCTGCGGTCCATCGACCGGTACCTGACCATCGAACGCGCCCGGTTCGGCGAGCGGCTACAGGTACGGCTCCAGATCGCCCCCGAGGTGCTGCCGGTGACGCTGCCGTTCCTGTGCCTGCAGCCGCTGGTCGAGAACGCGGTCCGGCACGGATTGTCCCGCAAGCCCGGCATGGGCACGATCAGCATCGTGGCCAGGGACGCCGGCGCCGAATGTCACATCACCGTCGAGGACGACGGGGTGGGGATGGATCCCGCCGTGCTGCTGAGTGCCGACGACACCGTCGACGCCGGGCAGCACGTCGGCTTGCGCAACGTCGACGAGCGGCTACGGTCGGTTTTTGGCGACGGGTTCGGCGTCGTGGTCGAGACGGCTCCCGACGCGGGCACGAAGGTGAGCATGCGGGTCCCCAAGTTCCACCCAGGCGTGCGAAGCAGCCAATGAACCGGCGTGCGGAGCAGCCAATGAACCGGAGTGCGGAGCAGCCGATGAGCATGAACACGGGCGCGAACCGGAGCGTCAGCGGGCAGGTCGTTCAGGAGCACGCGCAGCAGACCGGGTTCCTGCGCGTCCTCGCCGTCGACGACGAGGTCCCGGCACTGGACGAGCTCGCGTATCTGCTGCGCGCCGACCCCCGCGTCGGGCGGCTGCACACCGCCGGCGACGCGACCGAGGCGCTGCGGGTCCTGCGCGACATCGACGTCGACGCCGTCTTCCTCGACATCCGCATGCCCGGCCTCGACGGGATGGAGCTGGCCAGGGTCCTCGGCCGGTTCGCGAAGCCGCCCGCCGTGGTGTTCGTGACCGCGTACGACGACCGCGCCGCCGAGGCGTTCGACCTCGGCGTCGCCGACTACGTGCGCAAACCGGTCCGCGCCGACCGGATCGCCGAGTCGCTGCGCCGGGTGCTGGCCACCCGGCTCGTCCCGACGCACCCCGCGGTCGCCGGCCGCCGCGACCGGCAGGACGACCCGACGATCCCGGTGGAGCTGGCCGGCACCACCCGGATGCTGCCCCGCTCGTCGGTGCGCTGGGTCGAGGCGCAGGGCGACTACGCCCGGCTGCACACCGCCGACGCCTCCCACCTCGTGCGGGTGTCGCTGGCGACGCTCGCCGAGCGCTGGGCCGACGCCGGGTTCGTGCGGGTGCACCGCTCGTTCCTGGTCCAACTGAAACTCATCACCGAGCTGCGGATGACCAACACCGGTTACGTGGTGGTGATCGACGATCACGAGCTGCCGGTGAGCCGCCGGCACACCCGGGAGCTCAAGGACCGGCTGGTGCGCGCCGCCAAAAGCTGGTCGTAGGTCTTCACGACTTCCACACATCACGCACCGTTGCCCCTCGCATCTACCCAATACGCTGCTGGCATGACCGGAGCGGGCACGGGGGAACGGCGCAGGATCCTCGTCGTCGACGACGAGCGGATGATCGCCGAGTCGATCGCGGCCCGGCTGCGCGCCGAGGGGTTCGCCGTCGACCAGGCACACGACGGTCCGTCCGCGGTCGCCGCGGCCAAGCTGCTCCGCCCGGACCTGGTGGTGCTCGACGTGATGCTGCCCGGGTTCGACGGGCTCGAGGTCTGCCGGCGCATCCAGGCGGAGCGACCCGTTGCCGTCCTCATGCTCACCGCGCGTGACGACGAGACCGACATGCTCGTCGGGTTGGCTGTCGGTGCCGACGACTACATCACCAAACCGTTCTCGATGCGGGAGCTCGCCGCCCGCGTCCACGTGCTGCTGCGGCGCCTCGAGCGGCTGGCGCAGGCCCAGCCGGAGCCGGACGCCGCACCGATCGTCCTCGGCGACCTGGAGATCAACCGGGCGCAGCGGCGGGTCAGCCGCGGCGGGGTCGAGGCGCACCTGACGCCGACCGAGTTCGACCTGCTGGTCAACCTCGCCACCCGCCCGCGGACGGTGCTGCCACGGGAGCGGCTCCTCGCCGAGGTGTGGGGCTGGGCCGACGCGTCCGGGACCCGCACCGTCGACAGCCACATCAAGGCGTTGCGCCGCAAGCTCGGTTCCGACCTGATCAGGACCGTCCACGGGGTCGGGTACGCGCTGGAGACCACATGAAGAACTTCCTGGACCTGCTGCCCCGCCCGCTCGACCCGCTGCGCTCGATCAAGCTCAAGCTCGCCGTCCTGCTCGTCGCCTCCGCCGGCGCCGGTCTGGGCGTCTTCTGGATCGGCATCGGCTGGATCCCGCCGACGACGACCGAGATCGCGCTGACCGTCGGCCTGCTCACCTCCCAGGTCCTTGCCCGCGGCGTGACGTCGCCGCTGCGGGACATGACCGCCGCCGCGCAGGCGATGTCCCGCGGCGACTACTCCGCCCGGGTCCGGGCCACGTCGAAGGACGAGGTCGGGCAGCTTGCCGTCGCGTTCAACCAGATGGCCGCCGAGCTCGCCGCCGCCGACCAGCAGCGCCGCGAGCTGATCGCCAACGTCTCCCACGAGCTGCGCACCCCGATCTCCGCCGTGCAGGCGGTCCTGGAGAACGTCGTCGACGGCGTCGTCCAGCCCGACCAGGCGACGCTGCGCACCGCCCTCGCCCAGACCGAACGCCTCGGCCGGCTGGTCACCGAACTGCTCGACCTGTCCCGCCTCGACGCCGGCGTCATCCCCCTGGACCGGGAGGACTTCCGCGTCGAGGACCTCCTCATCGAGGTCGTCGCCGAGGCCGAGGTCAAGGCGTCCGCGGCCGGTTACAAGGTCGAATACCTGTCCTGCGCCTTTCCGGAGAACGCCCTGGTCAGTGCCGACCGGGCGCGGCTGCACCACGTCCTGACCAACCTGGTCGACAACGCCACCCGGCACAGCCCCGACGGCGGGACCGTCACCATCATCGGCCGCCGCGACGGCGACCGGGTGATGATCGAGGTCGTCGACGAGGGGCCCGGCATCCCGCACGCGGAACGCGAGCGGGTGTTCGAGCGGTTCACCCGCGGGGCCCGCGCCTCCGGCGGCGGCACCGGTCTCGGGCTGGCGATCGCGCAGTGGTTCATCCAGCTGCACGACGGCACGATCGCGGTCATCGAGCAGCCGGATGGCACGACAGGATGTCGCATCCGGGTCACCCTGCCCGTCTGATCCAAGCGTCTTCAGTACGTGTCCGGCGCACCGCCGGACGCGCGGTTCCTCATACCCCGGAGTCCGATATGTCGACCCCAGCACCGTCCGACGGGCCGCAGCAGCCGGCCACCGCCGCGCCGCCGGCATCGCCGCCACCACCGCAGGGTGAGCCCGAGAGACCAGCTGCCGCGGCACCTGTCGAGCCCACCCAATCTGCGGCACCGGCACAGGCCGCGGCACCCGCGGTACCGCAGCCGAACGGGGGCACCTCGCCGAACCTTTGGAAGCCACCGCAGCAGCAGCCACCACAGCAGCCACCGCCGCCGCGACCGCCGCAGCCGGGGCATCCGGGTCAGCCGGGACAGCAGGCCAGGCCGCAGGGGACGCTCGCCACCATGCCCCCGCCGCCGACCCACCCACAGCCGATGGGTCCCAACGCGGCGCTGCTCAGCCCGATCCGGCTCGGCCCGCCGGACCCGACGGTGTTCCAGCGGCACTGGCCGCAGCGCAGCTCCGCCGCCGACCCGGACGTGCTCATCGGTGGCCTGGTCGCCGCCGTTGTCGCGGCCGCGGCCCTGCCGCTGGACCGGCCCGGGATCGGCTGGCCGATCGCCGGCCTCGGGCTCGTCGTCGCCCTGCTCGTCGTCATCCTCCGGATGGATCCGGAGCGGCGCGGCACCAGCGCGATCGAGGCGACGTGCTGGAGCGTCGCGGCCGTCGCGCTGCTGTCGGTCGGCGTGTTCCGGGCCGCCGGCTGGCTGTTCGCGCTGTGCGTCCTGGCCGCGTTCGCCAGCGTCGCGCTCGCCGTCGGCGCGGGCCGGCGGGTCCCGGCGGTCTTCATGGCGGTGCTGACCCTGCCGCTGGCCGGGTTCCGGTCGCTGCCGTGGGTCCGCTGGGGCATCGCCCGGGCGCGGGCCAAGGAGGGCGCGTCCGGCGCGTCGCGGGTGCTCGCCTCGGTCGGGCTCGGTCTGCTGCTGCTCGTCGTGTTCGGGGCCCTGTTCGCCAGCGCCGACGCCGCCTTCGACCAGATCGTGCAGGCGATCCTGCCCGACCTGTCGCCGGCCACGCCGTTCCGCTGGCTGTTCGTCGGCGCGATCTTCGCGTTCCTGACGTTCGGCGGCGCGTACCTGCTGCACAGCCCGTCCACGGTCGGCGACGGCAAGCCGCGCCCGACCCGCACGGTGCGCTGGTACGAGTGGGTCGTCCCGGTCGGCGCCGTGCTCGCCGTCTTCGGGATCTTCGTCGGCGTGCAGGTCGCGGTCCTGTTCGGCGACCGGGACTACGTCATGCGCACCGCCGGGCTCACGTTCGCCGACTACGCCCGCAAGGGCTTCTGGCAACTGCTCGTCGTCACCCTGCTCACGCTGGTCGTGATCGCGGTGACGGTCCGCAAGGCGGCGCGTGAGACGCCCCGCGAGCGGCTGCTGCTGCGCGTGCTGCTCGGGCTGCTGTCCGCCGGCGCGCTCGTCGTCGTGATCTCCGCACTGTGGCGGATGGATGTGTACGAGCAGGCGTACGGCTTCACCCGCCTGCGGGTCCTGGTCAGCGCGTTCGAGCTGTGGCTCGGTGGCCTCATCGTCCTGATCATGGTGGCCGGGGTCGTGCCGGTGACCCGGTGGCTGCCGCGGACCGCGGTCGCCCTGTGGGTGATCACCCTGCTGGGTCTCGCGATCCTCAACCCGGACCGGTTCATCGCCGAGCAGAACGTCGCCCGGTACGCCAACCACAACAACACCGACATCTGGTACCTGTCGACGCTGTCCGCCGACGCCGCCCCGGCGCTCGACAAGCTGCCGGCGGACGCCCGCGAGTGCGCCCTGTCGGAGATCTCCCGCGACGTCCACGACGCCGACGACTGGCGCGGCTGGAACCTCGGCCGGTCCGAGGCCCGCAAGATCGTCCCCGAGCGGCTGACGGCGGGGCGTTTCCCCTGCTACCGGAGCTACCGGTAACCAACTCCGCGAGGGGCCGACGTTCAAACGGGGGACGTCGGCCCCTTGCGGATGTTTCGCGGTGATTGCAAGACTGCCGTCCATGGAGCCACCTGCCCCGCGGGTCCGCGTGGTGCTCGGTGACGTCGCCCGCGCCCGCATCGATCCCGCTCGCACCCGCGCCGAGCTCGAAGAGCAGAGCCCGGTCGGCGCGGCGCTCGCCCGCGGCCTGGTCCGGGCGCAGCTGGCGGTGGCGATCCGGCTCGCGGCGGTCGTCGCGGTCGGGCTCGGCGGGCTGCCGCTGCTGTTCGCCGCCGCTCCCGCCGTCGGCCGGGCGCACCTGCTCGGGGTGTCGGTGCCGTGGCTGCTGCTCGGGGTGGCCGCCTACCCGTTCCTGTTCGTCGTCGGCTACGCCTACGTGCGGCTCGCCGAGCGCAACGAGCAGGAGTTCGTCGCGCTGGTCGAGGACAGGTCCCAGCAGCACTCATGAGCGGTCCGGAGCGTAGCGGAGGGGCCGCTCATCATGGGCGCAGGTTGAGTTCAGGCCGGCGCCGGAGCGCAGCGCAGGCGACGGCATGAACCATTACGCCCTGCCGGCGGTCATCGCGGTCACCCTTGTCACCGTCGCCATCGGCCTCTACGGGCTGCGGTTCGCGCGGACCACCTCGGACTTCCTCGTCGCGTCCCGGATGGTCAGCCCCACCTGGAACGCGGCCGCGATCAGCGGCGAATACCTGTCCGCGGCCAGTTTCCTCGGCGTCGCCGGGCTGGTGCTCAAGCACGGCGTCGACGTGCTCTGGTATCCGGTCGGGTTCGCCGCCGGTTACCTGGCGCTGCTGCTGTTCGTGGCCGCCCCGCTGCGCCGCTCCGGCGCGTTCACCCTCCCGGACTTCTGCGAGGTCAGGCTCCGCTCGAAGCGGCTGCGGAAGCTCGCGACCGCGTTCGTCATGTTCATCGGCTGGCTCTACCTCGTGCCGCAGCTGCAGGGCGCCGGGCTGACGCTGCAGACGGTGACCGGTGCCCCGTATGCGCTCGGCGCCCTGCTCGTCGGCGTCGTCGTCACCCTCAACGTCGCGCTCGGCGGGATGCGCTCCATCACGTTCGTGCAGGCATTCCAGTACTGGCTGAAACTCACCGCCCTGGCGGTGCCGTTCGTCTTCCTGCTCATGCAGTGGCAGTCCGACGGCCGCCCGGCGCTGACCGCCCCCGCCGGCCCGACGTTCCCCGTCGCCACGACCGTCACCGTCGACCACACCACGCGACTGAGCGTCACCACGCAGACGCGGGTCGTCGCGCACGGGCGGCTGGACGGGTCGGCCGTCGACGGTGCCGTGCTGCTCACGGTCGGCGAGCACGTCGCGGACGCCGACACCGCCATCGAGTTCCAGGCTGCCGCGCCGGTACCGACGGTCGCCGCCGTGTCCGATGAGTCCCCGACGGACTGGCTGTTGCCCGGCGACCGCTCGCAGGGGCTGTTCGCCACCTATTCGCTGATCCTTGCCACGTTCCTCGGCACGATGGGGCTGCCGCACGTCCTGGTCCGCTTCTACACGAACGCCGACGGGGCCGCCGCGCGGCGCACCACGCTCGTCGTCCTGGGTCTCGTCGGCGTCTTCTACCTGACCCCGACCCTGTACGGGGTGCTCGGCCGCGTGTACACACCGCAACTGCTCATGACCGGCAACACCGACGCCGTCGTGCTCCTGCTGCCGTCGGCGGCGCTCGGCGGGGGGCTCACCGGCCAGCTGCTGAGCGCGCTGGTCGCCGCGGGTGCGTTCGCCGCGTTCCTGTCCGCGTCGTCGGGGCTGCTCACCAGCGTCGCCGGGGTCCTGTCCACCGACGTGCTCGGGCACGGCTCGGTCCGCGACTTCCGCCGCTCCGCGCTGGTCGCCGGGGTCGTGCCGCTGCTGCTCGCGCTGTTCGTGGCGAGCCTCGACGTGTCGCAGGTCGTCGGGCTGGCGTTCGCCGTCGCCGCGTCCAGCTTCTGCCCGCTGCTGGTCCTCGGCATCTGGTGGCGCGGCCTGACCGCGATCGGCGCGGCCGCCGGCATCGTGGTCGGCGGCGGCACGGCCGCCTCCGCGGTCCTGCTCACCGTCCTCGGCGGGCCGCTGCCCGGCTGGGCGGGTGTGCTCACCACCCAGCCGGCGGCGTGGAGCGTGCCGCTGGCCTTCCTCGTCATGATCTCCGTGTCGTTGCTGACCAGGCACCGCTTGCCGAAGGACCTCGGAGCGATCATGCTTCGCCTGCACGCGCCGGACGCGCTGCGGATGTGAGTGCTTTTGTCGGGGGATGCGGTGGATGCGAGCGTGACCTACGGTGCAATTGTGACGGACAGCGGGCATGGCTCCGCTCTCGCACTGCGGGGGCTCACGAAACGCTTCGACGAGAAGGTGGCGGTGGCCGGCGTCGATCTCGACGTGCCGACCGGGTCGTTCTTTGGACTGCTCGGCCCCAACGGCGCCGGCAAGACGACGTCGCTGTCCATGGCGGTCGGGCTGCTGCGCCCGGACGCCGGCCACGCGTATGTCCTGGGCCACGACGTCTGGTCCGACCCCGTGGAGGCGAAACGCCGCCTCGGCGCGCTGACCGACTCGGCCCGCATGTTCGACCGGCTCACCGGCAGTGAGCTGCTCGCCTACACGGGCCTGCTGCGCGGCCTGCCGCAGGACGTCATCGACGCCCGCGCCGCGGAGCTGCTCGACGTGCTCGGCCTCGCCGACGCCGGCCGGACCCTGGTCGTGGACTACTCCGCCGGCATGAAGAAGAAGATCGGCCTGGCCTGCGCGCTGCTGCACGCGCCGCGGCTGCTGGTCCTCGACGAGCCGTTCGAGGCCGTCGACCCGGTGTCCGGCGCCCTGATCCGCGACATCCTCGTCCGGTATGTCCGAAACGGCGGCACGGTCATCTTCTCCAGCCACGTGATGGAGGTCGTGGAGCGGCTCTGCACCCACATCGCGATCCTCGCCGACGGCCAGATCAAGGTCGTCGGCACGACCGACGAGGTGAAGGGCGGACGGGAGCTCGAGGACGTCTTCGTCGACGTCGTCGGGGGGCGGGTCGCGACCGGCGCGGAGCTGTCGTGGCTGTGACCCCGCAGCCGCCGGTCCCTGGCGATCCGTCGCACATCCCCGCGCAGCGCCCGGCCGACGTGCCGGTCACGGTGCCGGCCGCCGATGTCCCCGCGCAGGTGGCGGCGCCCGACGGCGGCGCCGGGATCTTCGCGCCGCGGCCCGAGCCGATCCGCGGCGGCGAGCCGAAGGTCGGCTACTTCGTCCGGTTGAAGCTGCGGATCCTGCGCAACACCATGCGGGGCAAGAAGTCCCGCGTCGCCCTGTTCATCCTCGGCGTCTTCTTCGGCCTGTGCGCCGCGTTCGTCGGGCTGGGCACCTTCGCCGGCACCAGCGTCGCCGATGGCAGCCTGCGGCCCACCCTGGCCGCGTTCGCCGGCGCCGCCGTCGTCCTGGCCTGGATCCTGGTGCCGCTGCTGTTCTTCGGGGTCGACGAGACCCTCGACCCGGCCAGGTTCTCGCTGCTGCCGGTGCCGCGCCGCACGCTGGTGCTCGGCATGCTCGCCGCCGCCTTCGTCGGCATCCCGCCCGGCGTCACGCTCCTCGCCGCGCTCGGCTCCACCGTCGGCGCGGTCATCGACGGCGGCATCGCGGCCGGCGTGGTCGCGGTCCTCGGCGCCGCCGTCGGCCTGGCCGTGTGCGTCGCCGCGAGCCGCGCCGTCACCAGCGCGTTCGCCCGGATGCTGCGCTCGCGCAAGGTCCGCGACCTGGCGGCGCTGCTGATCGCCCTGGCCGGCATCTCCTGCAACCCGGTCTTCCAGCTGGTGTTCGCCCTCGTCGAGAACGGTGAGTCGAAGCAGGCCACGACGATCGCCGGGGTCCTGTCCTGGACGCCGTTCGCCGCGCCGTTCGTCGCCTACGTCGACGCGATCGACGGCAACTGGCACCTCGTCGCGGCCCGCCTCGCGATCGGGGTCGCCGGCGTCGCCCTGCTGCTGTGGTGGTGGCTGCAGACGATCGAGGCGGCGATGCTCGGCACCGCGTCGACCGGCGCGGCGAAGAAGGCCAAGGCCGTCGACGGCAAGCCGGTGCGGGCGTTCCTGCCCGGCATCCTGCGGTCCCTGCCGGCCGGGCGGTTCACCGGGCTCGTCGGCCGCGAGGTCCGGTACTGGTTCCGCGACCCGCGCCGCCGCGCCAGCCTCATCTCGCTGCTCGCCGCGTCCGTGGTCATCCCGTTCGCGTTCACGTTCGGCTTCGGCACCGGCGCCAGCTCCGAGGAGCAGGAGGCGGCCCGGCAGAGCGCCGGCATGAGCGACGGCGCCCTGGTGTTCTCGCTGCTGATCGCCGGCGCGTTCGTCGGTCTGGTCCTGGTCAACCAGTTCGGCAACGACGGCACCGCGTATGCGCTGCACATGCTCACCAACGTGCCCGGCCAGGTCGAGCTCGCGGCCCGCGCCATCGGCGTCGGCATCCTCACCTTCCCGCTGCTGGCCGCCGGCACCGTCGCCGTGTCGGTGCTCAGCGGCCACACCGACCAGCTGCCCGCCGCGCTCGGCGTCGGCCTGTGCGCGTTCGGCATCTCGGTCGGCGCCGCCGGCGTCACGTCGGTGCTCGCGCCGTACCCGATGCCCGACAGCGCCAACCCGTTCGCGATGAACACCGGTCAGGGCAGCGCGAAGAGCATGCTGTCCTTCGTCACCATGTTCGCCACCTGGGCGCTCGCGTCGCCGCTGTTTATCGCGTTCATCTTCCTGCCGGACGGGTTGATCTGGCTGCTGCTGCCGGTCGGCATCGGCTGGGGGTTCGCCGTTGCCTGGGTCGGCACGCGAATCGCCGGCAACCTCCTGGAGCGGCGCGCGCCGGAAGTCCTGGCCGCCGTCACCCCGAAACTGGGCTAGGCCCGACAATAAGCGGGTGAGCATTCACGCGTCGGATCCGTTCGCCACACCGGATGACCTGCGTTCCCCGCTGCGGCGGTTCCGCGGGCGCCTCCCGGCGGCGGTGTCGCTGTGGACGGCCGGCGGCGGATCCACCGCGGCCGGGCTCACCGTGTCGTCGATGCTGGTCGCCGACGGCGACCCCGGCCGGGTCGCCGGGCTCGTCGACGACGAGAGCGAGCTGTGGACGGCGATCGAGGCGACCGGCCGGTTCGCCGTCACGCCGCTCGCCGAGGGGGACAACCAGCTCGCCGAGCGGTTCGCGGGGCTGATGCCGGCACCCGGCGGGCTGTTCGCGACCGGTGACTGGGACGACACCGAGTTCGGGCCCGTCCCGCGCGGCTACCCGTGGGCCGGCTGCGACCTTGACGGCGCCCGGGAGTTCGGCTGGTCGCTGCTCGTCGAGGCGACCATCCAGCGGGTCGAGCTGGCGCAGGCCGCGGCGAAGCCGCTGCTCCACCACCGGGGTCGGTACACCTCGATATAAACGCCGGTAAACGGTGTGACCCCTGTCACTGGGCGCACCGAACCTGCCGTTCAGCGCAGGGGTTCGCCGCGCCCGTCCCGGGATCTTCACGCCCACCCGGCGGGTTCCTACCGTGCGCCGTACCCACACCCCAAACGGCAGGTGGTGATCCCCCATGAGCACCGATACACCGGTGCCGACCGGCACGGACGACAACCGCTACGTCTCCGCTGCCAACACCCCGGAGTTCGCCGCGTTGCGCCGCGCCCTGCGACGCTTCGTGTTCCCGGTCTCCGCCGCGTTCCTCATCTGGTACGCGCTGTACGTGCTGCTCTCCGCATACGCCCGCGACTTCATGAGCACGAAGGTCGTCGGCCACATCAATATCGCGTTGATCTTCGGGCTGCTCCAGTTCGTGTCGACGTTCCTGATCGCCTGGCTGTACACCCGCTACGCCGACAAGCAGGTCGACCCGCTCGCGGACGCGCTGCGCGCCAAGATCGAAGGGAGCCCCGAATGAACGACGTCACCCTCGCGGTGGGGGCGACCACGACCCGGACGCTGACGCTGACGCTGTTCGTCGTCCTGGTCGCGGTCACCCTCGGCATCACGATCTGGGCCAGCCGGCAGACCAAGAACGCCGCGGACTTCTACGCCGGCGGCCGCTCGTTCACCGGCTTCCAGAACGGCATGGCCATCGGCGGCGACTACATGTCGGCGGCGAGCTTCCTCGGCATCGCCGGCATCATCGCCCTCAACGGCTACGACGGCTTCCTGTACTCCATCGGCTTCCTCGTCGCGTGGCTCGTCGCGTTGCTGCTCGTCGCCGAGCTGATGCGCAACTCGGGCCGCTACACGATGGCCGACGTCCTGGCGTTCCGGATGCGGCAGGCGCCGGTCCGCACCGCCGGCTCGATCTCCACGATCATCGTGTCGATCTTCTACCTGCTGGCGCAGATGGTCGGCGCCGGCGCCCTCGTCGCGCTGCTGCTCGGCATCAAGGCCGGCGACACGTTCATGGGCATGACCGCGGAAACCGCGAAGATCGTCACCATCGCCCTCATCGGCGTGCTGATGATCGTCTACGTGACCGTCGGCGGCATGAAGGGCACCACCTACGTCCAGATCGTCAAGGCGTTCATGCTCATGCTCGGCGCCCTGCTGCTGACGCTGATGGTGTTCGCCGCGTTCAAGTTCAACCTGTCGTCGCTGCTCGGTGAGGCCGCCGCCAAGTCGGGCCGGAACCCGGCCGAATCGTTCCTGCAGCCCGGCCTGCGCTACGGCCGCGACATCGCCGGCAACGCGACCGCGACCCTGGTCAGCAAGCTCGACCTGATCTCGCTCGGCCTGGCCCTGGTGCTCGGCACCGCCGGCCTGCCGCACATCCTGATCCGCTTCTACACCGTCCCCAACGCCAAGGCCGCCCGCAAGAGCGTCGTCTGGGCGATCGGCATCATCGGCGTCTTCTACCTGATGACCCTGGCCCTCGGCTTCGGTGCCGCGGCCCTGGTCGGACGGCAGGCGATCCTCGCTCAGGACCCCGGCGGCAACACGGCGGCACCACAGCTCGCCGAGGCCCTCGGCAAGCGCTACCTCGGCGGTGACTTCGGCGGCTCACTGCTGCTGGCCGTCATCGCGGCCGTCGCGTTCGCCACCATCCTCGCCGTCGTCGCCGGACTCACCCTGGCGTCGTCGTCGTCGCTGGCGCACGACCTGTACGCCAACGTCATCAAGCGCGGCCAGACGACCGAACGGCAGGAGGTCGTCGTCGCCCGGTACTCCGCGTTCGTCATCGGCGCCGTCGCCATCGTGCTCGGCATCTTCGCCCGCAACCTCAACGTCGCCTTCCTGGTGGCGCTCGCATTCGCGATCGCGGCGTCGGCGAACCTGCCGGCGATCCTCTTCTCGCTCTTCTGGAAGCGGTTCAACACCCGCGGCGCGACCTGGGGCATCTACGCCGGCCTGCTCTCCGCCGTCGGCATCGTCCTGCTCAGCCCGATCGCCTGGGGCGGCGTCAGCGACGCCCGCACCCCGGCGACCCTCACCGCGGCGCAGGCCAAGACCTGTGGCGTGGAGCAGACGTCGAAGGCGGTCTCTAACGCGACGGCGCTGTTCAGCTGCACGACCGCAGCGCCGATCCCGCTGGAGAACCCGGGCCTGATCTCGATCCCGATCGGGTTCATCTTCGCCGCGATCGGCGCGATCACCAGCAAGGAACGCGACCCGGACAAGTTCGCGGAGCTCGAGGCCCGTTCCCTCACCGGGGCCGGAGCCGTCTGATGTAGTGCGCCGGGGTCGGGGCACCGCCGGATCCCCGACCCCGCGGCCCTGCGCGAAGGGGGTGCGCAGGGGGGGTG